>JAIYDP010000269.1 GCA_027487435.1 Verrucomicrobiaceae bacterium
ATCTTCTTCCCGCCCAACCGCACCCTGCAAGTCCTTCACAACCGCTTCAAGCTTCCCAACCTCGTCGCGATGACGCTGTAACAACGCTTTTCTCTCCGTTTCAGACTCCACCGCTCTCGATACTGCTTTGTTGTATCGTTGCTTCATTGCATCAAGTTCCAAACTGACATTCTTTTCTTTGATTTGTAGACCTTCCACAGCCGATTGCAAAGAAATGAGTTGAGCAACAGTCGCAGCCTGTTTTGAAGACATTCGATTTCTTTCGTCATCATACTCTGATATCCTCAAAACGGCTTCGTTGAGATCCATTTTAGTTGACTTCAAGTTTGCCTCGCATCGTTCTCGGATGCCAGTCGCTTCTGACAGAGCGATAGAAAGGAGTTTCACTTCTTGCTCAATGCTGACAATATGAACTTCCCTCTTGGCCTGTATCTCCAGTAGACTCTCCACAGTTTCAGAAGAGCCCGACAAACTTCTTGTCATTGCAGTTGACATTGCCTCGCATTTAGCCTCCGCGGACGCCAATGAATTCGTCAGATTACTAATTCTTTCCAAATATTCATCGATTTCAGTTCTTGCCTCATCAAGCTCCTGCCTAAGAGCCGATTCGTGCGCGAGCTGAGCCTGGGCGGCAGACTCGTAGTCTTGGATCTTCCTCTTGCATATGACTAACTCGGCTTCTCGGTGTTCAAGCGTTGAAATGGAATGAGACATCTTCTGTGAAATGTCAGCAAGAGCTGCTGTCGTGTCTGTCAGATGGCCATTCAAGCGAGAATTCAACACCTGTAGATTCTGGATTTCAGAAAGTTTGCAATCGAGTTTTGATTCTAGATCGGTATGCTGAGCAAGATGCCGCGCCTCCTGACTTCGAGACTCTTCTAATAAGGCATCGAGCGAAGCCTGCAGCTTCTGGATTGTACCCTGATGCATTCTTTCACAGCTCAACGACTCTGACAGAGCAATTGACGTCGTTTTGAGCTTCTCAGACACTTGTGCATGCAAAACCTGCTCCGATGACAAAGCCGATTTCAAAGCAAGGACCTCTTCTTCATTGGCAGACCTCATTCTCTCTGATTGCAGAATCACTCGAGCTGACTCCGATATTTGAGCATTCAGCGCTCCAATGACTGCACCCTTAGATTCGTTATCAGCCCTGAGCTCTGCCAAAAGAGATCTTAAAGAAGAGACTTCTGCCAATGATCTCGCCAATTCATCACCCAGCGCTGCGTTCGCTGCGCGAAATTGACCCACTGAGCTGTTAAGTTTGGATGACTCTAGAGCAGATTCAAAAAGCGCGACTCGTGAGTCTCGCAGCGCAGCATCACTTGCGTTCAGCAAATTTTGGACTTGTTGATTTGCTTGTTTCTCAGACTGTAGCTCATCCATCAATAGAGAGCAACGCTTCTGAACAGTTCGAAGCTCGCTTTGCAGTTGACATCTCTCCTCAGTATACAGGAGCTGGGTATCAGTCAATTCTTTCTGTAAAGTTTGAAAAGAGCGAGAAAGTGTTCCAATCGAGTCATCGTCTGAAGGATGCATCCGAGAGCCCAATATCGATCGAATTCGTTCGTTGAGACTTGTTTTCTGCATCAATAGTCTGTCATGGTCAACCTGCAAAGCTAGCCTCTGCGAGACTTGCAATTTCAACTCAGCGTCCAGATTCCCGAGTCGTTTCTTGCTTTCTTCCTTCTCCAACTCCAATTCTGTCCGAAGATTTTCGATAGAAGCCGAATATTCAGACAACTGCATATCCTTGCTTACAACTTGATCAGATAACAAACGAAGACGAGCTTCCGTATCTTCGCTTAAGTTCCGATAATTTTCTGCTACTTTCGAAATAGCTTCATGATGCTGCACTTTCGATAATTGCAGGAGATCAGAGAGATTTTGGCTCCGCTTCTTTTCGTGCATAAGATCCTCTCCAATCTGCTGCAATCGCAAGTTTGCGTCAGCAAGACTCTCTTCAATAGCCTGTGAGTCAGCAATCTTGCTCTCAAGTTCAACGACTCTACATTTTGCATGATCCAATTCAACCGAGACTTCGTCAAAGCAAGATTTGTGTGTTTGATCCAGCATTCTTGCACTCATTTTAATGCAAGTTTCTTCTAGATCGGAGATCTTTGAGGTCAGGAGCCCTATCTTCATTTCATGTTTTCGATTTTCTGCCGTTGCTGCCTCGAGATCGATGCCTTTTGTTATCAAAGCCAATTTCATATCTTCCAATTCCCCAACCATCTCGTCAAATTCCCTATTCTTCGACTGAGATTCTTGAAGTGTGCGCAACAACGAAGAGTATCGGTCCGACATTGCACTCCCTGCATCTCGCATGGTGGCGCACTTGCTTTGGAGAGACACCACCTCAGATTTCGAGCGGTTCCATGCTTCAGACAGAGAGCGCATTCTGAGGAGAAAAACCTGAGTCAAGTCAACAACAGGTTGCGAGCACTTTGGCTGAAGTTCCGTAATTTTGGCGTCCAGCTCATCGACATTAGCGTCAAGCGATTCAACCACTCCAGTTGCAAGAATACTAATAGCCTGACGGAGAAGCGCAAAATCTGATCGAGATGAGGAAGAAAGTCGGCTGCTCTGAGAAAAAAGAGACTGGGAACTTGCAGACGTGAACAGAATCGACGATCGAGAGAATGTGGACAATTGCTTCCTCGATTGACGGGACTCGGATAACTTCGTATCACTGAAGGATTTCGAGGGGTCAAATGACCGGGACTGGCTTACTGATCCTTCAAATAGCTCTTGAGCAGAATCACTTTCTACCCCGAAGCTGCCTTCAGGATCAAAAGATTGTTGATTAAAGGAGCTGGCAGAAAAATGAAGAGATCTATTGGACTTCGATCCTTGGTCGGCTTCAACACTCACTGCCAAAGGAGCTTCAGACGGAATCACAGATTTCTCAGATTTCTCGGGCTTTTCTGGGACAGCTGCACGGACCAAAGAAACTGAAATCAAATTTGGGCGACCATTCCGCTGAATCCCGATAGTGACAGAAGACCCAACATCGCCAGCGATCTTAGATGAAACCTCTGCAGCAGTCATCCCCGACACGACAGTGCCATCAATCGAAACAAGACTATCGCCAACCCGAATTTGATGTGACCTTGCGGCGGGGCTGTCAGAAGATATCAGAACAATTTTGAACTGCCCTGTACTGTCTGGACGGACACCAATACCAACACTACTCTTCATGTGCTATTTTCAGAAACAGACCAAAAATGTGAAAATTTACTCTTTACTTGCTTGCTTCGTCTTGGGTCTTCACAAAGTCTTTCAATTCATTCACTTGAACAAGGCCGTCGTGATCCTTATCAAGCTTTCCAAGTAGCACCTTCACTTCCTGATCCGACAGGTTGATTTTCAATTTGGTCTTCATCGCGTCTCTGCGGAAGTGAGCAAGTTATCAAAAAGTTGAACCGAAGTTCGTCTGCAGAGATCACTCCGTCTATTTAAATCAGCATTAGGACAGCTTGTATGCAAGGGCACCTTTGTCCGCATCCAACAAATGGAGTTTTCCTCCAATGGTCTCGTCCACTTTGGCAACATCTTTGTCCAGCTTGGAAATAAGTTTTGCTACCTGGAAATCAGCTAATTAGATTACGAGCTCACTTTCTTTTGTAAAATCGAGGGAGCCTTGTGGCCAGGAGACACGGCCTGACAAGGTCAGGATGCTTTGTTCGAAAAAAAAGGAGACCGAGAGTTCTCGGGAAACAGATATCCATTCTGTCCGCAGTTCCTCAAGTTCGCTCTTCTCCTGTGAAACTGCAGAAGAGCTGCTCATCACAGAGAGAGCCTCTGACACGTCCACTTCTTTGTCGGCCTGAGGATCCTGCGTATGTCAATGACGATGAGCGCTATAGGCGCCTTGAGATCGGATACAGCTCCTTCCTGCTGCATGAGCTGCCCGTCCTAAAAACAACAGACCATGCTTGCACGCTCGGCCTGGATCTGAGATTGCTTTGCTTTGAGAATTTCCCTTCGAAATTATGAACGGATCAAGAGACAAACAGCTTCTTTGCCGCAGCAGCGTCAGAATCGGATTCGGCGATGCTCTCAGCCTCCACTGTCTCAATGGCCTAACAAGGATTACATTGCAATTGCAGTAATGGACAGCTTCAGGGAGTGACACGAGAGACGCCTTGATCGCTTCAGTGGCAGAGATATGTTCGGTCAGAGAAAAAGAACGTGACAGCAAGAGCATAGAGGTAGATAGGCTGTTGTTCAGACCTAGGGGAAGTTGAGCAAAAACTAAGAAAAACAACTTAATTCAAGCCATTTCTTCAGATCTCTCTCATAGCCATCGCGAGTCAGTCCAACGGCCCTCATTCCCCGCGTTTCGCAAGCTGCACGAAGCTCGGCAAGGTTCAAGGAGGAGACACCTTCTTGAGCGATGACCTGAAGGTTAAAAAACGAAAGTCAAAGCAACGGCATCATCCTCTTTAATCTGCCCGATCTTCTTTTCAAGCTGATACCGGAGGAGTGTATCAGGACCATAGCTTGAAACGTTGATCAATTTGCAAAGTGATATCTGGTGCTCAGCAACGAAACGGTTTGAGTACAAGCTGGGCTCTTGAAAGAGCCTCTAGCGTTACTTCATCGGAAAAAGCCTTCGCAAATTTCAAAATGGAATCATTGTCGACAGCGTCTCCATTGCGAACCTACTTGAATAAACTTAAAAACATGCAAACCCCGTACTTTCTTCATGAAAGCGTGGAACTCTTCAGTTGTGGCAGCAACTTTGTCATCATTCACATACAACCAATCAAACGAGTAGGAGCATCAGTAGCACGATGTTTCATTTCTTCCATCTGTTGCGTTACAACAAAGTCAAGACACCCAAACAGTTTGCTGCAAAAATTTGGCGATTTCGATACGAGCTTTCAGTTCTCGCTTCATGTCTTCTTCCTGGGATTTCAGAACAGAGAACAGAGGGGAAGCATTTACCTTTTTATGTGCATCTTGGAAAGTGCTCGGCAAGAAGTTCGGGAAAAACTTCAACAAAATCGGGAGCGCAAATTCTGCAAAAGGGACAATAACAATTATCAAGAATGGAATGAGCCTTGAATTTAGAGTGTCACATATTTGGCTCACCTGAACATGTCTGCAGCAGTAGTTAAGAGTTGGCGATGCTCCCTTCTGGTCAACTTCTGGCCACGTAGAACCAACCTCGCGCTTTGAGTTAAGATAAAGTCGACATACTTTAGAAGTCCCCAGGAAATTTTTGTCTGCCCTTCTTAGAATAGCTTCAATCTAGTCACCTCAAAGGCTAACAGTTTGGATCCATGCCAAAGATGTTTAGCTTCTCGAACAATCACAACCTGCAGTAATGCAACTGGAAAAAGTAAGGCAGACCTTCCACTTGGAAAGCTTGTCCGATCTGTAGTTCGAATCAACAATAAAATTCTAAGTGGGTTGGTGCAAAAACGTTGGAGTCGTCCCTTAGTTCCTATTGCAATTCTTGAGAGAATGGATGGTTTGGAAACTTCAGACGGGGGAAGAGAGCAAAATGATCTGCAAATCACAAGCTGTCTGGGTAACGGCATTCTTGGTGTCGCTCCAATTCTTGTGTGGAAAAAATGCTGAACTTCCTTGTTTGCTGATAGAAACTTTTGCGACGCCACTATTCCTACCCTGAACGCTGTCGCTATCATCAAGACTCTCTGTGGTTTTCCGAGCATCACCAAAATGTTGAGCCGTCTTGAGACCAGTGTCTGCATGACTTGACAATGACTTGACCTGATTGACAGGTCTAACAAACGAAAAATCTACAATTGTTAACGTTGTGCTGTTGTGCAGCACAAGATGTCTGATCCGGCATCTTCGCTGCATCGTCGTTCTACTCGCGACGATTTCGAGTTTTTGGAAAGAATTGGACGCGGAAGTAGTGGTGTCGTCTTCAAAGTGCGAAGAAAATGTAGTCTTTTTTCTTCCTTTCTTGATTCCAAAGTTGATGGACAATTCTACGTTGTAAAGCAAGTTGACACTGGACTTCTATCTCCCGAAGAGCAAGAGGCTGCAATAAATGAAGTCCATATGCTTGCTAGTCTTGACAGCAGCTATGTCGTTCGCTATTATGATTCATTCTTCGATGATGAAAATTTGAACATTGTGATGGAGTGGGCCCAAAAGGGGACTCTGTGCGACAGATTTAAAGTGATAGGATTTGTGTATTTGCTCAGTTCACAGCGTCAGAAAGGACGCCTACTTCCAGAAGAAATCGTTTGGAAATATTTCCTCCAAATAAGCCTTGGCCTTTTTCGTGAACTTCCTTCTGCTGCCGACTTACATTCTAGATATTCACAATAAAAGCATCCTACATCGAGATTTAAAGTCTGCGAATGTTTTTTTGGATAAAAATGAGAACGCCAAGATCGGAGACCTCGGGGTTGCTAGACTGATGAGCACGAAGACGCGTTATGCAAAGACAGTTGTTGGGACTCCGTATTATTTGAGCCCAGAGCTTTGCGAAGGCCGTCCGTACAATGGTTTGCTCGATTTTTTTTCATTTACAATATTTAGAAAAATCGGATATTTGGGCGTTAGGATGTGTTCTCTATGAGCTTTGTACTCTTGGAAGGCTTCCATTTCAAGCAACCAATCAAGGGGCGTTGATCCTTAGAATTCTCAACGGACGGTTTGAACCTATTAGTCGTGTATATTCTGGGGAACTAAGTGAGATCATCAAGGGGTGCTTGACGAGAGACGCTTCAAGTCGTTTGGATCTGCTTCGCATCTTCTCTAGACCTGTTGTCCAGGCAAAAGCACTTGCATTTGGGATGGCATTGCCGGTTCCAAAAGTTCAAATAGAATCAAGAAGAAGAAGTATTGAAGGAGAAGGCCCACAGACATTTCGTGACTTTGAGCGCCCAGACATGCATGAGCCTGAGGTGCGCTCGTCTCCGAGTACAGCAAGAGGAGACGCAAAGGCTGGCGCGTCTTTGTGGAGAAAGAGACGAGATGTCACTGGTGGTTGCTCACGAATGTGTTACAAACCTCACCTAACAGCATCTTTGAACGAGCAGCAATTGTCAAGCCACCTCCGCACTCTTGACGTGGACGACAGATCTCGAGAACATTCGGTTGCTCATTCAAGACCCCCTCCGCATCCAGGGCTTTTAAGTCCAGAAGGGCGGCGAGGAGTAATGTAAGGCAACGATGTGTTTCTGCTTAATTGTCTCAAGGGATGACCTCGTTGCATCCAAGTTTGGAGAAGCTCTTGTGATGGGAGCAAGATCTTCTCACGATGTCGGGGAATTCCGAGTTCTTCTTTTTTTGTGTCAAATTTCTAATTTCGTAGGGCGCGCCACCGTTGCGGCACGTGAAAACGACCATGATGATGCCGCCCAGTCCACTCGATCAACTTGTTTGCACCTCAATGATGATTTAATTTTGGTAGGTCACTTTGAAATTTGGCGGCAAGCCACCTCGGTACTTAGATGAAGGCCGGCCTTTGGAGAGCCTTGATGAAGAAGTGTCTCCAGCATCATCAGCTTCATCGACAACCTCTTTTAAGTATGGAGAAGATGACAACCCTCTCCCACGACGGCTCGATCTCTGATTGGCTGTCCTCGAAATGTATGTACAACTTGTATCAATCAATCGTTAATGGATCCACCATCAAATCCTGATTTTTACACTAAGAATCTCTCTGATAACGAACAGCACGTCTCCGCTTCTTCCACTTATGCTTGTTCATTTTCAATTTCCGTTTTTTGACAACACTGCTGAACAAAAGATCGCCATCCCCACTTTCAAGTTCTAGTGCATCCTCCATCGCAAGCATCGGAACAAACTTGGAGAAAGACACTGGAGCATATTCTACTTGCCTTAGGTGTAATCGATCCCGATTCCAGTCAAACAGCAAAAAGCTAGACTCCGTCACTCGATTAACTTTCATCGGTAACGGGTTAGCAATGGAGGGTATAGTCGTAAATTGACGGAATGCAACTGTGCCAATTAGACTGCATGACAAGATTCCTACATCCCACTCGAACGCCCAGCCTTGCAAAGTTCATTGTACGAGGTCCCCGCCACAAAACGAGTTGTGAAGAGTCTTTTGACACTAACAAAAAGTGAAAATTCGCTTTCTGATGAATGTTGGTGGACATATCATTTGTAAAACGATTTGCAATCTCGTTTACTTTCTAGGCTGATAGGCTGCAGAGGCTAGACTGTGATCCCAAGGAATCCGTCCTAGAAGTTTGTAGGCGCATCGCCATATGTCCGGAGATTCCTTCGGAGTACATGGCGTTGACATTTCGAGGCCTGAGGCTGCTTCCTAAAGAAATGGTACTCTTGGAGTTGTTTTTTGACTTTGAAGATCGGTGAGCATGGTGTACGAGAAGGATCACTCGTTTTCGTTACAGCGATTACTCCAGGTCCACTGCGAAAGATGGTTTTCATTCAGAATCAAGTTCTTCTCATTTTTTCTCTTTTTATGGTTTAGATTGGACAATATCGTCGGATTCTTTGCAACGGCTTGACGTCCATACTGGAATTGAAGATTGAATATGCAAATTTCCCAAACGAGCCTCCTCCGGATGCGTTGGTCATGTTATTCATGGGCAGAGTGCTCCAGAACGAAAGAACTGTGCAATGTTTTTAAAATTGCTAACTTTGTAGCTCGACGAATACAATCTGCAGAAGGAATGCGTAATCAAGTGCGTGAGAGCACAAGATCCTCCTCGATCCTTGCGGAGCTTTGTGAAATTGTTCAGCCCTGCATCCAATGAGCTTGAAGTTGATGTCGATGCCAGAGTACAGGTCAATTTTACGTCAGTTCGGGAGGATGAAGGGACTTTTTGGGGTGAGATTCTTGGCGGGCCATCGATGTCAACCATTTCATCGGAAACGTTTCAGGTTCCATTTTCGTTATCACCTTCATCCTTTAGCTAAGGGAGAGATTCTCTATTTTGCCAACACCTGCCCTGGTGCAAGTCGATACAAAATTCAGGATTGCTACGTTAAAACCAAGTGTTCCATTGTGTGGAGTGCCTCGTTGCTGACTTACCTTAACAGACAGCGAGCTAGCCATTATACAGTGACGCTCAATCGGACGTCTGCGAGAGGGTCATTAATGCATCTCAAGCGCGACGAGGCTGTTCAAGGCGTTGTTAAATGGGACTTTTTTACCAAGGGGTATTCGCCGCTAAGAATAACGTCAATATATCCTCCACCTGGAACTTGCGTGAAGCCAGATAATTGTCACGTCATTGTTGGCTTGTCTCAAGATATTGTTGAAAGCGGTCTCTTGCGAGATTGGATAACCGTAATTTCTTTATGGGGCGATTGAGTCTCTAGGTCCGTAATCGGGCTGTCAAGAGTGCGGTGTGGGACGCTGTGACGCGTTGCATTGTATTCGATGTTGGAGGCCCGCTTCTCTCCGGTGATGTCGTTTCAGTTACTCTCAACGTTGGATTGTTTCTGAGCAAGCATCGCTCGACGCTGTATCCGCTACAAGCAGATGGCATTATCAAGATGACGAATCCATCGTGGCGCTTTTTCCTTGACGATGACGCACACTTTCACGACACAAATGGCCTGGCAGTGGCAGTCTCGGAAACGTTAAAGCGACTCTATGCTGGCATGATCCATCAAGTTGCGGTTTGATAATGCTATCTGACATATTGGCAGTGCCCAACGCCAGATCGGGTTGATGATGGATGGGTAGTAGTTGGAGGGGAGGCTGACCATGGTGAAGTTTCGACGTCATCACAAATTTGCTTCGTTTACACATTTAGTGCTGAACGTTCCGTCGCGGCTGTGAGAATCCCTCGAATGGATCCGCCATGGAGCGCCAGCGGGCTCCCTGGGACTCCCAGTCGTGTTACTGCAGATGACATAGTGCGGTCGCCTGGAGCTTCTTTCGTTGGAAATGCGTCACTTCAGCATACTGGCAGGAGAAGAAAACATTCGTCTGATATTCATATTGTACTATAACTGAAGAAAATGTGTTGTGGAGAGGGGAGCGTGAAGTCACACATCGCGACCATCTTTGATGTCGTTCTAACCATATCAATGGAGATGCAGACCAAGAACCTTTTGGATGACGTACATCACGGTTTTTCCCTTAAGAAAAGAAAAACTGTTGTCAAAAGAGAAGATGAACTCGCCAGCGCCTGGAGAGACTTCCTCGCCAGTCTCGTGATCGGCCTCGTTGACCTCGACACGGGCAAGGGGACATATCTCCTATCGCCGTCAAGAGAGCACACGCTCCTGTACAATCTCGTCCCCGTTGAGATAGCGGAACTTCAATTCGAACGCAATGTCATTACGGTGGGTCCAGAACTCATATGTGATCGCCTCCCCAGCTCGATCGACCGGCAGAGTTGCCTGGGAGCAATCAAACCCAATCATGAAATGCAAACTATGTGTCGTGATCCTGCGCTTACTTTAACAGAGACGACGTCAATCTCGGACCTAAACAATGAGAAGAGAAACATATTTCTCACCCCTGATCTGAACCAATCGAAGGTACGCAGCCACCAGGGCAGTTGCAGGTGCCCCCAAGAAATTCAGGGATGCAATCCTCATCAATTTTTTCTAGAAGCGCCTCCCTGAAGTCTTTCCCGTGGATTGAAACCTTTCGTTTCATAAGCGCTCAAACGTTGCATTACTTTTGCGATAATAGCTGGATCCAACCACATCTGAATGACCTTCCACAACGATGTGAAGAGACTTGGCGCATTGACAACGTACAAGCGACCCAGCCGCTTTGTGCTGAGAAAAAAACAAAGAGAAGAAACCTCGGGGTAATTCGCCTGATCTATTTCTGCAATCATCTTGAGCAGACGCAAAGCTGGCCGGTGGAAATGTTGAAGCCCAAATCCTTTCAGATCATATATTAGAATTTGTTGCTCGATATTGCGTCCATGCTTCATTGAGAGCTGGTCAAGACTGGGCAAATAAGATCCTTTACGAGATTGTAAGACCAAACCCCAACAAGTTCCATGACGTGCACATGCATGTGCATGCAGGATTGGGGAGGGACTGCGGCCGTAAGCGACTTTGTCTTGATGTATCCCGTGCGCTCAATGAGAATAGGGCGGCCGATTCGATCCGTCTGCAGGGTAAGGGGTGTCTTCAAATCGATAGCACCTTGTGTATGGCGGCAGAATAGTACAGCCCTATCCTCTCAAAGAGCTTGTTGAGTTCGCTCGCTCGTGGTTCAGAGCCAGATGTTTCAGGAAGTGGAATTCCCACAGTCTTTAACGGGGGGGGCAGAGGATTGATAGGGAATTGAGAGAAAAACTTTCGCTTCCAGTCCTGGATATCAGCAGCGCCTCAGATTCAGCTACGATGTGATCCAAAAGCATCCTGTGTGCAACGTCCACATCCCACCTCCTGGCTCGAAGAAATCGAAGGAGGGCATGGTCATCAACCGGAGAAACGTCGAACCTCGATTTGAGTGCCATGAATGCAGACTTCAGAGTCAAGCATTCGCAAGAACATTTCAAACTTCTTGCTTCTCATCCAGGTTGCCAAGCCTGCCCTTGGGGATCGCTGAGATGTCACATTCCATGAGTGGACGAGAACCTAAGCTCATAACCAACAACTGACGGTGGAAATCTGAGCACGCTGTACGAATGCAAGTCCCGCCACGGTCAATGTTTCATGGTTGTTCAAATAAGCGGCAACGATCTCACAGCAAAGAAGCAGCAGAGTCTGATGATCTGGATCGACTGAAAGACTATGTCGAGAAGCGCAGAGATGTGGCGACGTCTACACTCAACGTTCATGACGTCGACGATGTGGAAACCTGCAGTACCCGTGTGATATCCTAGATGGGGAACTCCGCTATCCATTTGGCGACTCGGAGGGGCCTCTCTAGAATAGTTAATTATCTTCTTCAGATAGGGACTGAAGTCAACATCGCAGGACAGGTCGGGCACTTCCAATCGTGTAACCCCTCAGATGGGATATACACCATTACATATTGCTTCATCCCTTGGAGATTTAGACATGGTGCAGCTCTTGCTTTCAAAGAGAGCAAACCCTAATATCGCTGATGGAGTTCATGGTTGGAGCGCGCTTCATCATGCTGCTTTCTTGGGTCGAGAGGATATTATCGAGAAGCTCCTCAAAGCCGGTGCTCAGGTCAATTTTCGCGACAACAGAGTTGGCGATTTGTCGTCCCCCTGACTGTGCAGCGCGAAGATACGCCGCTCCATATTGCAGTGGTCGTCGGCTCCTTGACAGCAGCGAGAACCCTTGTGAAGTATGGTGCTGATGTCGATGCGCAAAACAACCGTCGAATTGTTGTTTTCTATTATGAGCAAGATCGAACTGCTGTTATGGCGAGTCGTCATTTTATTATTTTGACACTCAGCGAGGAGATATTCCTCATGACGCCGCCAGGAGCGACGAAATGAAATCCATTGTCGCTCCTATCAAGACGACGATTCCATTCGGAAAGAGGCATCCCCATTCCCCACGATGAGAGCACACCTCTGTTTACAAACACAAACATCTGAACAATTCGATCAAATAACAGTTGCGCAAAATCTACGGCGCGGTGCCGTAGTAACCAGAGAGCCTATCCGCCGTGAATGAAGAGCCGCCCAGGTTTTTCTTGGTCTTTCCTAACGATTTAACAATCAGCTTTTCGTTTGCTACGTTTAGACTCTGCTTCATTCTTCTCGTGAGCCTTACGGAAGTAAATATTTGCAACAATGCCTCCAATGCACGCCAACGCGGCGATTCCCAAAATAAGAAGAGCTCCAGACACAAGTCCACTGCCAGCAGCGGCTGGCTGACCCCTGACTACTCAAAAAAGATGGCCTCAACGCTTACCCAAAAGTGCAAATGTCATAAGCTGGGGCGAGTGGAGAACATCGAGAGAACACTCCGAAGACAGCAGAACCCGTGTCGAAAATTACAGTCATGTTCTGTCGGGGGCTACCGACTGAGACGTTGATGAAATATCTGCCAGGTGAGAGCGGTGACATGAGAACTACTGCGTCTCCTCTTTGTTTTGAAGAGTGATGCGATCCGACGCGTATGGCATTGTAAACTGTATTGGATGCATGGGAGCGACCCCCTTTTGGAATAGCTCTGCGTATCCCTGAGGAACTTTTTGTCTGACGGCAGAGAGCTTTGCGATGGTTGGATGCTCTTGAGCGATCGTGTAGTTTGGGTTCCTTTTTGCCATTCCTATCAACACTCTCTGGGGGTACGACGTTAAATCAAACAGGACGACATATCGCCGAAAGAACACCTTCAAAGTCAATCAAAAGGAGCAGATTGATGTCCCACATCTCCAACGAGAATACCAACAAACTTATCTGGCGTCCGCTGGACGCAGCTCGCATTGCTGCCCGGCAGATACCAAGTGTCGTAAGGAATTTCAAACTCGGCACCCCCGATGTTCCTGAATGTGAGAGTTGACAAGAACGAGCGCACAGGAAAAAGGACAAGTTCGATTTCGGTGCCTTTGTGTCCACAACCATCTTTTTCCAGACCTCGTAAGGCGAATCTTTCAAGAGGCCGTTGAGATTGGAATCTGGAATGACCTGTGCAAAGTCATCCAACGTTGATGTCATGTTGCAGATAGGACGATAAAGGATCCAAATGAAACAGATATCGTGCTTACAAGGCAGCTGGTTCCCGAGTCAATCATGGCGGGAAGATATCGCAGCCGCTCGTCTTTCGTCTCAAACTGAAGTAGCTCTGTCGTCCCGTACTTGACAGAGAGTACAACGGCAACGAAGTCATTCATCTGAAGTGTGACGACGGCAACGGCGCAGTCATCACCGACACGCTAGGGGTAATGAACATCGGCCGGATGATTGATGCGGGATCATAGCCACCGAGCTGTAGCTCAGCTGAAGCGTCAGAGAGTCATCGGACTGCAAAACCGCTCGTCTCTGTGGAAAAAAAGGAGAATGCCCTAACTCCCAGCATGTAATTGTTTTCATTGTTTTTGACACGGGGATCGGTCAATGAAAACAGTAAGGGATCAGGGAGAATAGGATGAGGCATTCCGTCTCGCGGGAGCTTCGGTGTCGGAAGACCGAACCCTGCGGCAAGTAAATTGGGAATTGTAAAACGGCACCGAGGATTCCATCAACGCCATTAAAATCTGGACTGTTGCAATACGTGACAGCGCCAAACTTGGTGAGAGTGTAGTACTTTCCTAATTGGACCACATCAAAAGCCTGAAACCCCTTCAACTGCGACTTGTCTGCGTATCCAAGATAAAACATCTCATTTGGCGCAACACGGAATGTTGCGGACCGTTCAGGCTGGTAAACAGTAGAATTTCCTGGGTAGAATGGGATGTCGAAAGCAACAATCGGGGCACACCAAAGCACAACGGCGAGCAGAGCCCTCATGCTATTTTTGGAACAAACAAATATAATTCTAGAAAATAGAGCCGATGTGTGATTCGGTACACAACACGCTTGACCTGACCTGCGTATTCGATTGCACCGTATTGCACAAGTTTTTTAAGGTCTCGAGCTGTGGAGTGGAAATACGACAGATTCCAGATTTACAATGTTGCCCATCCATGCAGTAGTGACAAATGAAAGCGGGGCGAATCGTTCTTCGGATGCAGGGAATCTCGGAGGGAGATTCTTGAAGAATTTACTCGCTGTGTACAACAGGTACACCATAGATGTACACTTTGGAAACATACGAGCCGGAACCCCCAAAGTTGTCCATCTGCACGCTTCAAACCCCAAAGAAGAGCTCCGCACCACAGTCAGTTTCACGAACTTTGCTGTTACGGGAGGATCTAGTTGGAACAAATGGTCTCCACTTCGGTGTTCTATCTCAGAATCAATCACATCTCTAAATGAATTTGCATCAGACGACGTGCTTATGACAATGTCTGCATGGTAAGGTTGTCTAAGAAGCGGGGCACGCTTTGGATTCTGATTGTTCTCTCCATGGAGAAAAATCCCAAGCTTGTGTACAGATGACTCAGAGCAAAGGCGAAAGGTAACTGACTGAGGAACTGCGCAATAAGATAACATGGAAACGGAGAACAATGCTCGTGAACTGAGGAAAACCACACTGAGTAATCCCTATTCAAAAGATTTGAACACCGAGATTCGTGATGGCTTGGACATTAGACATACATGCAGAGCATCGACTATTGCGATGTGAAGCTGTGTATGGATCCACCATTTTCTTCAAGTGACAAATTTTTCATAATCTAAATAATATTTTGACTGGGATTTTGAGTCCCATGGCGAACAAGGTTGATTGTAAAATTGTCTTGCTGGGCCAGGCTAATGTTGGGAAAACATGCCTTGCGCAACGATTCATGCACAACAAGTTCGATAAGTTCCAACCAAATGTACTTGTGCCAGAGCGCCTCTGACTAATCATCAGACCGTCGGCGCAGCATTCACTTCGAGGACAATGAGCGTTGATGGCAAGCTGTTCACTATCGGACTCTGGGTATGTCATATGCTCATAGCCTTTAACTTATTCGTCAGGATACTGCTGGAGCAGGTTTGCAAATTCTGGGCTGCTGTAACACTATCAGAGAGATTTCAATCCATGACACGAATCTACTACAAGTCAGCTTCTGTTGGGATTATTTGCTATGGTCGATTCAGATTTTACCAAAATGACCCGCTCAGACATCACCAACAGCGCCTCCTTTGAAAGGCTGAAATTTTGGGTCGAGGAGCTCCGCTGTCATGAATCTGATTGCAGCATTGTCCTTTGTGGAACCAAATGTTAGCTTTTTCGCTTCTTAATTCACCACGTAGCGGATCTTGCAAATGCTGAAAACGGGAAAGCGCGCCAAGTTCCCCTTGAAACTGTCAGAGATTACGCCCACTCCATTTCGGCCGCAGTATGGTTCTTTCCCTCTTTCACGTTGATACCTCAGTTCATTGAAACGTCGTCGTTGTCTGGTCAGAATGTGGATGAAATCTTCCAGATAGTTGAAAGCTTTACCACGTTTACTTATGCATTGCAGGCAGTTCGCGAATACGCTAAGAGGAGGGAGGGCAAGACTGAACCTGCCAGCCCGGAATCTGTTGCTCTGGATGGTGGTCGGAGAATTAAGAAAGAAGAATTAAGATCAGGTGGATGCTGTTAGCGTGAGTGTCATGTATTTATCTGTACAATATCAATGTGTCGTACCCATCATACCAAAGCTTTAGTCCTCGAGTGGCGGGAAATGTACTTCTGAGTTTGTTAATTGTATGGAGCGCAAGCGTGTGGCCGTCATTGGGTCTGGGATTGCTGGTTTAAGCGCAGCTTGGCTTCTATCCAATTCAAAGGCTGCAGGTTCTTCAAGTTCAAAGCGCTATGAAGTTGACATTTATGAAACCATGTCTGCTTTGGGCCTAGGAGCTCATGCGGTCGACGTCGACATCAGCAACAAACCCTTTGTTATCGACATTCCTCCACGCGTTTTCGTTGACAAATTTTACACAGAGCTTGTTCAGCTTTATCGCATCATTGGGGTAGATTTCTATGTCTCGAACGCTGCAACTTCCTATCAAGTTCTTTCACAACAAAGCCACTTGAAGTTTAAGAATTTGATAGTTGGTGGATTCTCTCTTCCTATGGCATTCGGAAAGAAAGTGTTCACTCTTTCATTCTGGCGTATGCTGTTGGATCTCGTTCGCTTCAAAGAACAGACTCGCAGACTCTATGTTTCGGGTTCATTTGGGAACCAAACGCTCAAGGAATTCGCTGCTCTTCACAATTACAGTCATGCGTTTGTAGAGGAATTCCTAGTCCCCATGTTTGCAGTAATCTGCACCTGCTCTAATGAAACTGTTCGAAATTATCCTGTTGCTGTCATCGCCGAATTCTTGCTTTGTATTGCTCTTGAAGGGAAAGGGGTTAAGCGAGCCATTCAGAGCACTCGGGAAATTGTTGCTTTGCTCACGAAGAACGTAGATCAGGTATTCCTCTGTTGTAATCGATGACGTTCTACAGGTATTTCTTCGCACGACTGTCAGCAGCATTACGAAGCTTTCGTCTGGACAACTTGAAGTCAATGTGGTTCAAAATAGTTTGGAGGTTTGGGTGCTTTGCAACGATTTGAATTGCGCAGGCCTCGCGTAAGTATGACTACGTCATCCTCGGATGTCAAGCTGGTCACTCAGCGTCAGTTCTGTCAAGCCCTTCTTTCTTGGAGCTAAAAAAAGTTCTCTCAAAGTTCGTGTATGAGAAGAGCGGCGTTGTTCTTCATCGTGACACGAGGCTGATGCCATCAAAAAGCTCAGATTGGTGTCCCATGAACATTTTCATCGAAAAGAATGGAAGCCAGGTCATGTGCACTGCATGGCAAAACAAAATTCAGCCGCAGCTTCCACAGGATGATGATGTCTTTCAAACTTGGAATCCCATTCTGGAGCCTCGAGAGGAGCTCGTCATCGTTTGAACAAAATCAGGCTTTCCTGACAGAATAGGCGCGATCGCATTTCATTCGACCTGTGGTTTCCGTTGAAACATCAAGTACGATTCAGGAGTTGCAGAGCCTGCAAGGTCAAGGAGACATTGTTTGGCTGACTGTGAAGGAAAAGATAACATCTTCGTTTGTGGCGCGTTTTCTCTGCCTGGAATACCTCTACTTGAGGGAGCTGCGAGGAGCGGGCTAATGGTCGCTGAGTTCATTGGAGCAGAGAGGCCATGGAAAGAAGTTTCTCATCGAGCAATTGGAAAAGATTTGACCCTCTTTGGCCTTATTGTGAACGCAGTGTTGCTGTGGATGGCCATACTTGTGTCAAAATTGGCCAAGTAAAGTTCAGAATGAAAGCAGTATATCCTGGCCCATTGCCGTGTTATGTGATTCTAGTATTCCGATCCCTAAGTTTCCATGACCTCCGACGTAGTGTGGACGAGCCCAAATTGTAATGCAAGAGCCCAGAAAACACTCGGACTGTCGTGTTTTGGTTCTTTCGCTCAGCGGGCTTGCGGTTGAGCCCCCGGCTCTCGCGTGCGCTTTTGAAATCGGCGCTGGTGGATTCTTTCTTAAAAGATATTTACAGCTGAACTTTTGGGAGCCATCAATCCATCGATGGAATTGTCTGAATTGGATTCGGTCACCAGGAAACGGCAGCGTCGTAATGTAACAGAAGTTGGCACCATCTGCTGCTTTCTTGTTTGCCTTTGAAATCGCACCTGACATGACAAAGGAAGAGAGCGAGAGCGATGATGACCTCCTGGCCCATGTCGTTTGGCTCCGCAACGGTAAATTCAAGGAGGAGTGAGATCTCTGTTTGTTTTCTAACATTTGAGAAATGTCCCTGTCAAAGATCTCTCTTTGGTGGACAGGTATGACTGCGCCATGGTTTTCTGACCGGACTCAACAGATCTGTTCTGCCTGGCGAATACGTCATGCACAATTCTAGATTCGCAATCTGTGATTCCGTGAAATTGACTGCGACATTGCAATGCTCTGAGATGATTGAAGAAGACGTAGACTTTAGTGACGTAACTCAACTACATTGGATTCGTCCTGAGTAAAATCATGAGCAACCCATATTTCTGATCTTGTAGGGACTGGGTCATTGGTTTTGGATGGGCCGGAGTTGCTGTGAATATATATTACAACGTTCGAGTGAGGACAACCTCAGGGGGGATGTTCGAGGCTTTGAGCGTTCTTCCTCATGTTGACATCAAGCGATCTCGAAAGACTCACTTTGATTATGATGTCAATCCGTACATTCATTTTATTCTCTCCTCACTGTACAGTGGTCAGGATGTGAGCTTCGATTCTGGGATCAACTACAGAGTCCCAAACCATTTCTGATCGCTCATACTGGCAGGTAGTTGATGGCGAATTAGGTGACCTGAAGGGGCGTGTAATGTCCCTTGAAATCGTCGAAATTGAAGTGGAGTGGGTGATTTGCCTTCCAGATTCCTTTAGTCCACTCCCAGAAACGCGAGTGGCCATTGGAGCTGTCAGTGCCCTCGTGGCGGACTCGTTCATTCCCTCCGCGGATCTTCTGATGCAGAAGTCGAACAAGCATTCGTGTCGGAGACGTCGTTCTTCGGGATGGCATTGTCAACCAGATCCATTTTAATTTGACGCATTAGTTGTGGCAAGTCCTCAAGACAAGCAAACAAGTTTGAACAATAGCAATGACCTGACATTCTGTAGCTACAAATAACATACACCAATGGCTTGGCAGCAGCCATTGATGCCAAGGATGCAGCGTTAATGGACCCTCAACCCCATGACTTCTTTCCGTGTGGCTTAGTTGCGTCGATTTTGCACCCCGAAAAAATTTTTGTTGTCCAGTCTTATGATCCTGACGCAAGACTTGTCAGTCTCGCTGCTTTGGATAACCCAAACGAAGTGACGACAATGTAGGGCTCCCCATTATGGGGCGTGATTCCGTCAGGAGTTGCTACGATGTGACCCATCGACACGAGATGTCATATGCCATTCGGGACATCGCCGTCATCATCGACAAGTCGCAGTTCGAAAAAGATTTGTTGAGCGACCTCACTGAACAGTATTATCGAAGGCGCACAGTTTTGCGAAGGCCCGTCCGATCGAGTTGGGGTTTTTGAAACCCGTTTGTTGCCTTACGTTGATAGGAGGTCATGCAGCTAACAAAGTCCGGAAACGCCGTTCTGCAAATTGCGAACGGAGCTCGAATGGTTGTGAGCGTCTATGGCCTCTACAGTTTGGCCTCACGTTTGTAATGACCCCGCAGACCTCACTGCAAATGCAGGCGAGCCACCGTGAGAGCGTGTCGTTGCCTCCTTATTGAGCAGAGCTGACGGCATCGAGGAAGAGCCCGCTGTGGCTCAAAGATTGCCATCAGGCCTTGAATTGATTGTGGCGGGACATTACAATCTCATCCATCAAGCGCCTTTTGTCTTGCGGGGCCCATACGCAGTGTAAGAGCGTGATCATTTTCTCCCTCGTTACATTCTAGGATCAATGCATTGCTCGGGCAGAATGTCGCAAATCAGATGCTTCGATGGGCTGCTTCAAAGTTTTCATCCTTTCTTGGCGCTCAAGTCCTAGGATACTATTTGTTCATGCGCGCTTGGGCAGTCTTATGTTGGCTGTGCAGAGATTTGTCGTTATGGCTTGAAATATGTTAATTGCGCAGTTTTCATCTTGGTTTTCTCCTCGAATATCTGCACCTGAAGGCGTTGCAGAGCCCGCTGAAGATCTACATGTTGATGAAGCTGAAGACGACGAAGAGCTGAGTGAGGCTTCTGTTGGAGAAGTCGCCGGGGACAGCGACGAGTGGACTACTGACGACGATGACGACGCGGATAGAGTTGATGTCGGGGACGATGTTCCAGTCAACTTAAAAGAAGAAGAGAGTGCAGTTTGCAAAGGATCTGAGGCTGAGAAGGCAACTCGAGCAGCGCGGGTTGTGGCTAGAGAGAAAGGGGAGCACTACCCCTCGGTCGCGATGGAAGTGGCAAGTCTGTCTGTTGAATCCATCTCACCTTGTAGTCACTCACAGATCATGTTTTCTTGGCCACGTCTGATGCGAAAGAGGGTGTCGTTGACGTTTGCAGAGCCAAGCCTCCGATTTCCTTGGGTAAGCGAGGTCGATGTTTTGCAAGGGAAATGTCCCTCTTGCGGGATCTTCCATACGGAATATTCGTTGTTTATGACCCATCCAACGTTTCTCTCCTGCGTGCTGTCATCGTCGGCCCACCCGAAACGCCATACGAAGATGGATTGTTCGAAAGCAGCGACCACTTCTTACCCTCTCTAGTTTTGTTTTCGACTTCTGCCTTCCCCCTGAGTACCCGGTACGACTGAGCGGGGCTTAACTCACATGCAGGATAAACCACCTTCTGTGGCATTTTGGTCAATGGGGTATCGTTTGAACCCTAATCTATGTGAAATTTCGTATCTTCCTTTTTGACGCGAAAGACGAAATTGGAACCGTGTGCCTCTCTCTTTTGGGCACTTGGAACGGGCACGCCTCACAGTCCTGGAACCCTGAGCATTCGTCCATATACCAAGTGCTTCTGTCCATCCAGGCGCTCATTTTTGTGGAAGATCCATACTTCAATGAGCCCTCGTGAGTCATGGCGTTTCGCAGACTAATGTAAGGTACGAAAAACAGAGGGACACAGAGTTTGGGAAGAAGGCTGCGTTGCGCTACAATGAAGGCGTCCGTCTCTCCTCCATGGAGTGAAAATGGGTATGCTTGCCTGATCCTGTCAGCTGCCTTGGTCGCATTTTGTCCTCTCTGCCGTCAGGGTTGGCGCACTTGATGACATGGCATTTGAAGGAAAAGTCTCCCAGAAGTTGGAAAATATGACCTTTCAGTGGCGATCGGATTCTGCGCAATATCGAAAATCAAATTGTCACTTGTTGATTATCTCCCATGAAATTTTACGACGTAGTCTCGACATCGTCTCCTGGATTTGTTGCTGCGTCAGCTTTTTTCGATGATAAATGACAAGTGCAGGCTGCAAATGAGGCATGGTCGGCTAAAGTCAACTATGGAGAACTATTTGTCATCAATGCAGTGAGCGCTTGTAAGGTTTTGTTTTACAGTAGTGGTTTTTAACAGTCCAAACTTCTCTCTTGTTTACTTTTGTGTTACAGATCCTCATAAATTTATGGCGATGTGGAGGAGAGTTCCTCGCTTGCTTGGTCTTTGGCAGTCACGAAGGGGGATCATGTCAGCAGAAGTTACAAAGAGAGCTGCTGAAGAGCTAGCGAATACCATCAATCGAACTCCAACATCTCTGAATGGCTTCATTGCTCTCCTCTCCCCACAGTCAAAGCTGTTACTTCGAGAGGCCTTGAAGTCTGAGCCAAAGTGTGATCTGTCTTTTGATCACAGAGTCGGTGACCTGAATCATGAGTTTGTGAAAGCCGATGTTGATCAGGATGGAGTCCTTACTATGGAAGAGTTCAAGAAATACCTTGAGACGAAGACTGCCGAAGCTTCTGAGCCTCCTAGTCGGAAGAAGTTAACCTATGTAGCTCTCCAGAACGGAATTCCATTCGTTGGATTCGGATTTCTTGATAATGCGATTATGATCATCGCTGGCGATACAATTGAGTCCACTTTCGGTGTGGCATTGGGGCTGTCAACTTTAATGGCTGCTGGTATGGGTAATCTTATTGCCGATGTTGCTGGAGTTGGTTTTCGTGGTACCATTGAAGCCATTTCGAGCAAGCTCGGCGTGCCCGATCCCCAACTTACAAATGCTCAGCGTGACATGAGGACCGTTCAGATTGCCGCTAATGTCGGGTCCATGATCGGAGTCTTTATTGGCTGTGTTTTGGGGCTTTGCCCGCTAATATTTTTGCACAAGAATGAAGATGAACGTGCTGACGATAAAACTCAAGCAGCGCAGTGAAGAGTAGTGAACTTGTATATGTATTGTGACAAAGACATTGTCTTGTTGTAAAGCAGATATTTCTTGAACTCAAAGTCTACCCTTCTGCAGTGTCGTCAACTGCGTCTCCAACAATCAAGTTGGCAGTTCCAACATCTTCCACGCAAGCAAGATCAGTGGCGTCAAAGTCTGGCGGACTCTCTGCTTTCTGGCCCTCGTTCCCTCCACAGCTCTCTGGAAGCGTGTCGGATGAAGCGCCTGGCATGAAAAGAATAGTAGGCTTTTCCGCGATGCCGACGGCAGGGGCGCTGGCAGGATTCGACAGCATTTCTGCAACTTTGAGCAAGTCGCTACTCTCTTCCATCGTCTTGTTTAAGTCAACACTGAAAATCGTCTCGTATTGAGAAATCCCTTAGTGTGTCAAGAGCACGGATTCGTGTCAAACCCATCTGCGCTTGGGATTTGAGCGTTCGGTCTAGCCGCCATCGATCAAACTTTTCTTCTCGCTTGAATTTGCTTTTGACTTGCTTTCTGGTCCTCGTATCCCCAAGATAACGGGCTATCAGATCGAAGTTGGTCCCAAATAACTTCACAGCCTGATAAATTACGAGCTTTTCAGACAAGAACACATCATAAAACTTATCCGTTTCTCTAAGAGACCATGGCTCGCAATGCACTCGCTTTGATCTTGCACCCCTTCCATTGGAAATTGCCTCGTCTGCAGCAGAATTGGTTGTAGGAGCCGCAGTTATCCTCAGTGAAGATTCGTCAACAACAATGCGTCCATCAACTATTTGAACCCTCACTGCAACACTTCGTAGTCAATCAATGCGTCGTTTGACTAGTCCACCCATCTTCTGCAGGACCGTTTGCGGACATCTCTGAATCCGCCTTCTTAGGTTGATGTTCTTCTGCAGGAGCTGCTGCTGCTGCTGCTATTGCGCCCTTTTTCCTTTTGGGGTCTGCAATTGCCAGCTACTGGATAAGATCGCTTCGCGACAATTCACATCCTCGTCCAACGGAGCACCTAGTTTGGAGTTTCGCATGAGCTGCTTCAGCGTCATCGTAGTCGGATCCTGAGAAGGCTTCGAGGCTCTTGGCTTTGAGATGTCGGGCGCAGTCTTCTCTGGAGAATCTAGCTCATAAGCAAATTTGCAAGACATTTTCTACCGCTATCATCGGTGTCTGACCCATCATGGGTATCTAACGTGTCACAAACCACTAAGTGCGTTATCGAACTCTGAATGCGTCGCGAAGGAATGCGAGCCCTAAACCTTCCTTGCTTGCTAGCGTTGCTGTTCATCAAACCCAAATTTCTAAATTCTTTACTCTTCCAAGTTGGCTGGTCTGTTTGACAGATATCCTTCTGTCCCTGAGCTCTCATGGTAGCCACGAAACGTCCTTTCACCAGAGATCAGGTAATTCGCCTCCACTATTGAGGACTATCCCTCTTTTCTTTATGTCAATCCGAGCAGATGCGGTTTTTGGTGTCAGGCAACTGAGCAACCTCTGTGTTTAATTGTTGAGAAATCTTTCTGATCCATTTTTGCATGCCATTC
Organism: Verrucomicrobiaceae bacterium; assembly: GCA_027487435.1. GTDB lineage: Bacteria > Verrucomicrobiota > Verrucomicrobiia > Verrucomicrobiales > Akkermansiaceae > UBA956. Next base: position 23,829 of record JAIYDP010000269.1, read on the forward strand.
ATCATTTTTTGTCGCTGCTATGGCGAAGTTATTGGAAAAAAAGTACTCATTGGAAGATATTTACCATCGACGCGAATTTGACAGCAGACCAAAGTATGCGAGATTTTGTAAAGTTCCTAATGCGATAGTTCAACTTCGAGAGATTTTGTACGATCGCGACGGTACGTCTAAGAAAGGATGCGTTGTCAGTGGGAGCACTGTGTATTTGGATGCACTCTACGAAGCTGTCGTCGTGCACGGCGGATTTGAAAATGTTTGTTCCAGCCACCTATGGGGATCGGTCGCTATGAAGCTGCAGCTCTTCAAAGTAATAGTTGGATTGTGTTTGCTTGTCTCATTGTAGAAATCGTCAAATTTTTCGACTCGCCTTCGATCGTTGTACGAGCGGCACCTCCTGCAATTTGAACGAGCTGGCGTTTCGCTACCCTTCTCTTCTATCGATTTCGAGTTGAATCACGTCTTGCCCTCTCACGCTGAAGGGACCCCATTTCAAAGGCACAAAGATTGGAGCTTGAAGAGCATGCTGCCGAGTTTGATGGCGCTCCTGGGTGGGTGTCCCAGTCTTGGCTATCGCATGCAGAAGTCAGTGATGAAGAAGCTGCAGAGCTGCCAGAGCTGACGGTCAACGAAGGTCCGTATTTGGCATTGCGAAACCGAATTCTTGGGACGTGGTTCGCTAACGTCCATGCGGAGCTCAGATGGGCCGCAGTTGAGGAAGTGCTTCGTGTACTTTTGATTATTGCTTCCTCTCACCCACCAACAGCCCATATACGGCGATGATTTTCTTATGCGTTGTGCTTACTCGATTTATCGTTGCCTCTGTCGAATTGGCGCCATCAATTCCTTTTGCTTTGACGCAGACTCAGATGATGTTGAAGTCCTTCAGGATGTTGCGCCCTCAAGTCGGCACCGCAAGGTCGTTGTCGTTGGTGCTGGAATGGCTGGACTCTCTTGTGCCAGGCATCTGCAGCGATTCGGAATTAAGGTTGTTGTTCTTGAAGGTCGCGAGCGTATCGGGGGGCGTGTTCAAACCGTCTCGTGTGGAGGTTTAATGAATCGTTTCGAGCCAATTTTTCAGATATCCCCATCGACTTGGGCGCATCAATAATTGTCGGCACCAAAAGGAATCCGATCATGACTTTGTGCACTCAATTGGGCGTCGGCGTTTACAAGATCGAGCCTTCCTGTCCGCTGTATGATCATGACGGTGCCCCCGTCACCGAAGATGTTGACACTGCAATGGAGTCTACTTTCAACCGCTTGTTGGAGGAAAGCGCGCGATTGAGAACGTGCCTCTTCTACCTCAAACCTCATGCTATAGCGTCGCGTCGTTGGATACTTCGCTAGCCGATTCGTTTTCGTCCCTGATGTCCACCGTCAATTTTCAAGATTCGCAGCAGTTGGTCCTTGAGTGGCATCTCGCGAATCTTGAGTATGGATGCGCAGCGCCACTGTCCGATGTATCTCTTCTGCATTGGGATCAGGTCTCAATGATGTTGGCGTTTCGTAACGAGCCAGGACGACGTGTTTGCATATTTTGGGGACCACTGCCTTGTCCCTTCGGGCTATGCGTCCTTTACAAACGCAATGGCGCAAGGGCTCAGCATCCGCACCCTCACTACTGTTCAATCAGTCGTCTACAATTCTCCAACCGTTCACGTCCGCACCGGAAAAGAAGACTTGGAATGTGACGCCGCAGTAGTCACTGTTCCTCTCTCGATTCTTCAGCAGGGGTCCTCTTCTTTGCTTGTCCTCTCTAATCGAACCCGTAGATCGATTATCTTCGATCCTCCTCTTCCAAAATGGAAGCTCTCGGCCATCCACGCCCTTGGGTTTGGAAACTTGAACAAGGTCGCTCTTGTCTTTCCGCAGGTTTTTTGGCCAAATGCAACCGACTTCTTTGGCAGTCTCCCTCGCGATCGGCACTACCGCGGAGCGTATTACTTGTTTTGGAACCTTGCCCGAATGCAAGGGCGGCCTTTGCTGATGGTTCTTATTGCCGGCAAGGCAGCCGACGACTTCGAGAAGCTTTCTGAGGTTGCGATAGTGACCTCTGTTTTAGACATTCTCCAATCGGTGCCCCATCGCCCCCTTTCGTTGTAACCCTCCCCGAAGTTCTCTCCCCATGCATCGATTCCTCCGCCAATCGCGCAGTACGTCACTCGATGGAGATCAGACCCATTTTCTGGAGGGTCATACTCGTTTGTGAAGACCGGCAGCAGAGGAGGTAAGTGGGGAATTGCGTCGATTAATACCTCAGGCCCTGACTATGATGACGTGGCGAGGCCACTTGATGGCCGATTGTACTTTGCAGGGGAGGGGACAACGAAGGAACACCCGGCGACAGTTGCGGGAGCTCTTCAATCTGGAATTCGCGAGGCTGCCCGTGTGATTCGCAACTTCGCTGACTATGTATCAAGTTGCATTGCATCTCTGACAAAAAAAGATGCCGTGGGATGGGGAGCTGAAGGGGCCGGAGCACTTCGGGTTTGCTGTGGGAGATGTTCGCGGTGTCAAAGTCGACATGAAGCGCCTGTGGATCGCTGTTCAGTTCATGAAGGGGCCAGCAGCGGTATCGCACAGCCAGCGATGGGCTGCCATCGGTCGCGATGTGTTTAAGCTTTCTGCTAAGTTCTCCGATATGAGCACGATGCTACGGAATCTTTACTTCGAATGTTTTCGACCGAAGTCGGAGAAAGGGGCTTCTGTTGACTTTGAGTTTGTGGAACTTCCGGAGTGAGCTAGCGTCATCGTTGTAATGATATGTATGTGAATATTGTCTTGTTTCGATACTAGGATTTGTTAAAGATTTGTCTCCGATAATGACGAGAATACACAATCTGAAGTAGGGCCGCCGTGTACTTGACAACCCGTTGCTCTGTTAACTTTATTGTTTTCGGTTACTGCGTACATGTTGACGTCACGCACCGAGCCGGTTGGAGCTCACGGGGAGGATTTTGGATCCGAAGAGGACGCTGAGCAAACGAGAGGGAACGTTCCTGGCTACACGGGCTACATTCCGCGGTACCTGCACAGTTTAAAACGATGACGGTCCAGGCTGCAACAAACTTTTGGCTTCCGCTACGCCCAAGCAGCTCGAACTGCCTTGTCTACAGCTCCAAGCCAGGGCCTCGGTAGTCCCAAGACTGAGCGGGTTGAATACAGTAGCTCCAACCCTGTTCGAGAGATCACGGCGAGGGGCACCATCCAAGGGCCAGGTTTCACAGCCTCGGCGAAGCCTCGCAAGCATGGGGACAACTCAAAGACTTTCTTCCAAGGCACGCGCGTAGATCTTCAAAGCTATTAGTAAGTGCTAACGGTTCGAACCTGACAAGTGACAGCCGTGCTCTGGAGCACAACAACTTTGAGAACCTTCTCATCAGGTCGGGTTCTCCTTTCAAGAACAAGAGCTCTCTGGATCTCGGGGACAGATTTTATTGGGGGGGGGAGCACATGTTCGAAACGACGTACCGCGAGAGCTACCGAGACGACAGCATCCAGCACGATGAAGAGGAGCAAGAGGAGCCTGATCCTGAGAAGATCGCCTACAGGTACAGGGTTCTGGAAGAACTTGTTGGCGTCGACCGGATCGACATGTTGCAGAAGGAAGTGAGGGAAAAGTTAGCAAACAGGGTTGCCGGTGGGCCGAACATCTTGCGGAGGTCTTTTAAATACTTCAACAAGTCTGGGACTGGAGAAATTAACCACGAAGAATTTTTCCTCGTCTGCGCGTCAATGGGCATCCAACTTTCGCGACAAGAAGCCGCTGCACTATTTGGGAGGTTTGATGTCAACAAGGACGGCGGCATTGTGTACTACGAGTTCATCGACAGTACGCTTCCCAATTGTACTCTCCGCGCTCACTTTACAGAGCTGATGAACGACGGAGCAACCCGCGACGCGAAGTATTACGAGAAGAAGTGAGAAAGAAGTGACGTGAAGTTGGACGTGCTTGTAAAATGTATGAAGAAGAACACTTGCATAAGGTCTAGAGATTGGACAGCATACAATGTCAACAGCGCTAACAATACACGGGGTTCTGAGATTTAGCAGGAGAGGAGGCCGGAAACCCTCCTTTCTGCAGCGCATCGATGACATCAGACAACGACGGGCGCGTGTCAGGCAACGCAGCCCAACAGCGCTGGATGATTTCGGCAATAGGCTTGGGACATGACGAGCTGATTCGGGGCCGCAGGCCGTGATTGACAACTTGAAGAATGATCTGAGCCTGGTTGAGGTTGCCATGAGGAATCTGGCGGTGCCAGATTTCCCACAGGAGCACACCGTAGCTGAAAACGTCTGACTTCACATCGTACTTTCCGGAAATGTAGACCTCGGGCGCAGTCCACTGCGGAGTCCCAACGCCAATTGTGTTGAGGGACGTGCCAGCAGTTTTGGACAAACCGAAGTCTGCGATCTGAAGTGGTCAGGGCGTTCATCTGAGAACAACCTTGCAGCAAAGCCTATCGTCAACCAAAACGTTGAGGGACTTGATGTCGCGATGGATGATGGGGGGGCTGTGGACATGGAGAACATTCAAGCCTCTGGCACATTCAAGCGAGAAGCGCCACTGCATTTCAGGCGTAAGCTCGACACGGTTGCGGTGGATGAGGTCGAAGAGAGACCCGTTCTCACAGAACTCCATCAAAATGCATACGTTCGGCATTTCGGTGCATGCTCCAATCAGCTTCACAATGTTTTCATGCTGCAGCTGCCGCATGAGAGACACCTCCTGCGCTGCAGACGCAACATCCGCTGCACTCACTGGCCCATTGAGGAACTTGGCTGCGACAGTGTAGGAGCGATACTTGGCCTTGAACACAGTCCCGCACCCGCCCTGACCCAGCATCTTCTCCTTCACAATTTCCCCAGTCACAACCACATCAAAGTAAGGAACTTCACGAGCCTGCTGCGCCGGGGGGAGTTTCTTTGGCGCCACGGCGCCTTGACGAACTTTTGTCGCCTTGTCAGCAGCCCGCTGCTTGATGTACTTGCCCTCGCCTGCCATGAGCATTTCGTACAGAAGCCGGACAAAGCGAACGAAGTCAATGTGAGGCTTCTCAGGTGAGGACTGAAGGCGACGAAAGACGTCTGTCCACGTCGCTGGCATAGTGGGGAACACGTCCGCCACAAGGTTCGTCATTTCCTCCATGTTGAGGCGCTTGTTGCTGTCTTTGTCGTACTTGGAATAAATCTGCCGCATCGCTATGAAGCACTTCTTCACAACCGCTGGGTCCGTGGCAGAGTCAACGAATTCCTTGTAAGAACCATCTTGCGTCAGCAGGAAGATCAAAAAGATAAACTCAAAGAAGTCGATGGCACCAGAACCGTCCAAATCAGCCTCCTTGAAAAACCACTCCAGCCGCCCAATGATTTCAATTTTGGTTGCCGACACGTGGTGCGCAGCAATGGCCCGCGTGAGCTCGCCCAGTTCCACGAGATTGCTGTTATCTGAGTCCATGGCAGTAAAATCAGCTTCAAGCGCCTTGAATGCAGAGATGATTGTAGCTTCAACGGAGTCCTTTCTTCGATCGTCGCGAGACTTTGCAGTGGGATTGTAAAACCCCTCTGGAGAAACAAGGCAATAGAGGAGAAACACGAAGTTGGAAAAGGTGAACGGGGCCTTTGGGTTCATGGAGAGGAGAGAAATCATGGGGCCAACCCGATCGGAAATAGCTGGAGTGAGATCGGAGAATAGCGATGTCATTTCTTCATACGAGAGGCTCTTTGATTGGTCTTTATCGTAGTAGATGAATTGTTGCTCTATTGTTGAAAACGCCGACTTCAGAATGTCGGCGTCCGCTTCACTGAGTGCATGCCGAAATGGTCCGATCACCTTGGGCCATAGGAACATGAACACAAGGAACTCAGAAAACTGCATCGTCCCGCTATTGTCAACATCCACCTTGGCGAAGAGCTGACGGATCAGTATGACTCGACCAAACGATTACTTTCTTCAGCACTTCAAGATCACGAAACCCCTCTCTGCAGAGCACGCGAATAAGATGCTGAATCGTTAAAGACCCGCAAAGATCAACGTCGGCCTCTTTGAATTTCTTTTCCAGCACTTGCATGCCTCGCATTATTCTTGCCAAAGCCGAATCTGCCATTTTGGTGTTAACAGTCAATCAATGTCACAAAGTCATTTGTACTACGCCTGTGTGTCAGCACCGAATAGAAGAGTTATGTTAGCAGCATACTCTGGCAAGACGATTAGAGTATGTAGAATTCAAAATTGAGCGTATTATGTCAGCGCCCAGGTAAATGGAGTGGGAGAAATTTTACTGTGTCTGGCACTACTGAACTTTGCGATACTTGACCACTTGATCCATTGGGATGACCCGATAATCTGTATCCATCTTGACGATGACTATGATTGTTACGGAATAAACGAATCAATCACAATCGGATTGGTCAATACCAATGACAACTCCGAGTACTGGTTTGCCTTCGGCGTCTCGTTGATTGAGGACTCTGACAACATCCTTCTTCTTTGGCTCTTGCGCGACAACCTTTGCAGAGGTTACACATGCAAATAAACCTTGCATACCTCGTTCATAGTCAAATTGATCTCGTCGCCAGAATCGAGCAGGCATCTGTACGTCAGCACACGCGAGCATAAGAATGACCTGTAAACTAGGTTGCCAATTTCCTCTGCAAGATATCCGGTCTCGCTGGCATGCAAGCCTTCGACTATTCGAATTCCAGTACCAGGTGCCCACCATGCTGGCACAGCCACAGCAGCGTCTTTGAAGTCAGGAGTGGCTAAAGAGGTCAAAACTGTCGGGAGTCCCGACGGTTTCGGGCGCTGGTGTGACGCCGCCATCTGGAGTTTGAGGCATCCCGCTCATCGGGCCAGTAGACGGTGGGCCCACAGACGGCGACGTTGCCGACAGAGGCCCTCCGCTGGTTAAGACATCATGCAGAAGCATACCAAGCGAGTATGGCGATTCCATCGGAGACTGGCTCTGACCAAAGTAGTGTGGAGCACTTAAAGGAGTTGGCGGTAGCCCAGGTGAGGCCGACTAAGGGTCAGCAGGTTTGAAGGACAGGCATACATCCATGGGGCTCGGGGAAATGAGATCTTGCTGTGGCGTTGATGGGTCAAAGACTGACCTATGGCATTAATTTAATCTCTTGCGGTCGAACTGCGGCGTCCTGCTGTCGTTCCACACGTCGTCGCGCCTCGGAGTCGCGGGCCTGTAGTCTTGCGGGGCAATGGGGATGTGAATTGGAGTCGGCATTGTGTTCGGTCGTGCTGGTGAGTGCATGGGAGTGGCGCTTAAGGGTGAGATGAGAAAAGGGAATCCTACCGCGCCGACAGGACAAGAACGGAATCACAATCGACCTTGATGACCTGCGGTTTCTCGTTTCTTGGCAGTTAGCTACCAATCCCAATGAATAAACTACAGCCGGACGGTCACAGAGATTTCAGTTGCTGCTAACACGACACCCTGGCGCTTGAGCCCCCTCCCATCTGCGCTTGATTACTGAGAGACCTTTCATAGGCCCCTTTTTGATCCGACATGGCTCCCCAACCCAATTGTGGCGCTGCTGCGGCTGCACTGCGCAAGTCAGTGGGAACCAATCGAATCGAGACTGGGCCCCCCCAATGGACCTCCACGTTGGCTAGACGGAACCCTTGGGCCAGTCGTATTCGGACGCTGCACCATCAATCACCGCAGGATAACAACCCACGCGACTTTTTCCCATTACTTCCACCTGCCTCGCCTTCACAACAAACATCCCCTTGCCGCTAAGGCAAAAAAATTATCGACAAACCGCGTTCTCGGCTCTCATTGGATTGAAGAGGAAGAGAAAAGATTTGAACAAATGTCGGACTGATCCTGTCTTACCCTGCGGTGTCAGCCATTACAGCAACTCAGCTTAACCGTGTAAATGCCGTCGATGACCTTGACCTCGCATTGCTGTGAGATGGGTTCACCTTTGGAGTCCAGCACAGAAGCGGTTGCAGATGACTTGTGAGACTGGCGGGAGCGAATTTCATCCGGACGCACGGAGCGAACAGACCCATTATTGTCGAGCACCTATCGCTTCAAAAAAGAAAGAAGCTCTCTGACTCGCAGCAAATCCTTTTCTAAGTTTACAACAACGCCAACCGACGTTCCGAAGGACGAGCCCATAGCAGACCTAAGGATCCTTAGCTCAGGAGCAAACAGTCCAACTCGAGTTGAACAAAGTCGTATAGCTCGAAATTCCCAACAGACGCGATCGCACCCCTCAGCTCTTTCGATATTTGAACATCAGTCGAAAAGACGCGAATCTGTGATATCAACAAGAGCTCTTGAGTACGAACCTGCTGATTGTTGACGTCCGTCATGAGTGTCAAGTGAGGGCCTTCAGATTGCACGACAAAGCCCGTCACGCCGCTGTGAATGCCATTCGTAACCTGCACATGATTGCCCACATGAAAATATTTCGAAAGCTCGCTGGAATTGAACTGGAACAGTTCCTGCATGGTGACGGGAGAAAACGATGAGATGACATTTTGAAGATCTTCGACATCGGGACGGATGAAAACGTGATCGCCCTCAACCTTTTCGACTGTCCCAATCATGTTTCCCCTTGAGAGTGAGGGAAGTCGAGAAACTCAACAATTCGCCTTCGTTGACTCGCACAGCATCGCCTTTTGCAAAACTACTCTGCAAACATTCAGATTTAACAGTCCCAACAAACCTTTCGCTGAGCTGAAGCTGGAATGAGCCGTTGAATGACTGCTCTGTCAAACTAGAGAGATTCAACATCACTTGACGGGTCGGCCTTAATCTTCTCTGTGGGAAAGAATTGGCTGCATCATCAATGTCGGCCAGTTCTCGCCCTCAGACCTGAGCTCTTCGGCGCTGGGAGCAATCGGCTCACTCTCCTACTTCATTTAAAACGTCACCACAACACAATACGATATCATCGTAGTTGAAGTGGCGATGCAAGAACCCATCCACAGTCATGCGGTTATTCTTGTATATGTCATAATGGACTCCGTCAACAATCTTGGTCGACATCTTCTCCCTGATCATTAGCAAAAACGATGCCAGGAGAACCTGGCGTCCGGCGGCAGCCTTTCAATCTTGAAATGCTGTGCCAATGGACGTTGACTTGAAAGCCTGGGGCCCCCATACGAGATGCGGGGAACGACTTGAAGCAGTAGCTTCCCTTTGATGAGGTCCAGGTCCACAACTTGCGCAATGTCGTTCTTGTACAGACCCTTCTTGATCCGACAGAAGCTATCTTGCGCCAACTGAGGTACATCTGACGAAACTTCAAGCGTCGACTGGACACTTTAGAATTTCGGCGGGAGGAAAGAAAGACCGCTCTTTCCTCCACCGGCACCAACTTCATTTTATTGCCGTAGAAACCTTCCATCCCCTTGATCGCCTGGCCACATCATTTTGAAAAGGCTATTCAAACATCCCGAACTAAATGCTCCTTTCTTGCTTCAAAATAAACATGTCCGGGAACTTTGGGGTTGTAAAAGCAGGAGAAAATCGAGATTTCCATCGAGGATTGAAACAAATGAGCGTATTTTGAGTACATCCTAAAGACTAACTCTGCTTCCATGCCAGGCTGGAGAGTCAAACGCGCAACAGCGCATCCTACTTTCACGTTCACTGCCCACAATGGTGCGCTCAGTTCAGTCGGTAACGGCTTCAGCCTTTCCTCATCTCCTTCTCGTCTACCTTCATTTCTGGTGCTGAAACGTTTCATGATTTGCTCCTCATCATAATCCATGAACACAGGGCCGCGATTTCTCCTCGGCGGCAGAGCATTGAATGTGTCCTCATATCCTGAGATGCTCAATCGAATACGCGAACAATTGAACGCTGGAATTCCTTTGAGGTTTTCGATCTTGGGCCCTAGAATGTCACAGAGCATCACTTGCAATGGTTACTTGTTTCCTCGGCGAAGAGTCGTCCTGCAGGGTTAAACCCTTGAGCTACCGGACATACATCATCATCTCCATCTGACTCTTCTGCATGGTCATCTAAGAATCGCGACACCAGAGGGGCTTTTGCTGGTGTCATGAGCACACATCAACGTGTGCAACACATCTGGATTTTTTGTTCGAGCTATCATCAGACTGCTCATCGTCGTCCAGAACATCATCCTCTTCTTCGCCTTCAATGGAATCATCATCTAAACTTGTCATTGCCGTGAGCACCTACTTCAGACCTCGTTCAACTCTTGCTCTCTTCATGATCCCAAGATAACAAAAGTATATTTGTTAGTGTACAAATGACGTTTCATGGATGAATTGAACTTGGTGTGGACTCTTGAAGACGACTGTCGCCTTCGCGACATCATTAGATCTGGAGATGTGCAAGGTAATTAGCGTGCCTCGTATTTAACAAATAAGTGGACTTGCCAGACGCGTTTTTTCCTTTGAAGAACATATTTCCTCAACACTCGGTCAGTTCTATCAAAGCGCGTTGGCATCTGTTGCAGCTCATCCCTGGAATAGAATATTCTAGCTTTGCCATGTCCAAATCTGCATTGTTTTCACCTCGGGACGGAAAAGAGAAGGATGTAAAGGATCAAGGAAGGTCTTCTCCAATTCCCGCCTCGCGGCGGCCGCAGTCTGCCCAAGTTCGTCTTTCAGGTTAGCAAGTATGTTCTCTCTTACTTTGGAAGCTGTTCGACAAGGCAGTGTCAGTCAGCTGAGGAACGCAACGTCTGCGTCGCCTCACACCCCCGTCGCGTCCTTTTCCAGAAGCGTTGGCCGAAGTAACCATTTGCCTTCCAATCAATTTGATATGTCCATAGTTTCGAAGCCTGATGACGTCGCAACACCAGTATCTGCAAGTTCAAGACGAAAGATTCACACGTAGGATTCTCTCATTACGATACACGTCTGTGATGAAGCACGCGGCGTGAATCGGGACTTCACTTGCAGGTACGCACGCATCCGCGGAGCTCATGTCCAGCAAGCACACGCTCATGGCGGAGATGAAGTACTTCGAGTCGTACCTCAAAGACGCTGAGTCTGCGGACGAAGTGGACATTTCGTAGCGCTGCGCGACATCATTTTCTGATTCTTGCGCAGGGTGCACTGCGATGTGAGCATTTTTGAATGGCTCATCCGATTCATCACTCGCATCGACGATTCCCCGCCGCTGGAGGTTGCCAACGTTGTGTCCATTATGATTTCAGCACACTTTCTCAAGATGGACCGCCTTCTTGATGCTTGTGTCCGGTTCGTCCTTTCCTTTGGCTTGTAACGAGTCATAGCTTCACCAAAGACAATCTATCAGCAGTCCTGAAGCTTCCCATTGACATGAACTGCCTCAACAGTGACATTGTCGCAAAGGCATGCCAAATCTGTCTCTCCCTCACCCCCTGCGCGCACAGCTCTCCGATCTCCTTAAGCCTGAGGAGATCGAGTACCTTCCAGACCCAAAGGACAAGCTGCGAAATCGTCTGTTCATGCGACAAATTGAGAAAATTCTCTCCAAGGTACGTTTTATTTGTTACTCTCATTGCACAGGGTCGCGGCCTGTTGTGCTGTGTGCTGTGCAAAAAGGTCTACGCAGATGAATTTCAGTCGAGGCTTGTGTGCCTCAAGGCCACTCCTTTCGTCGACTTTCGTGGACGAGGTTCTGTTTTGCATCGATTTTTCATTTCATGTAGTATCCTCAACGCATCGCCCCTCAAAGAAATGGAGTGTGAACAAGCTGCTGTTGTTGGCCAAGTCGACACATGTGCCAGCTGTCGCCGCAACAAACCTGATTCTCTCACAGCTTTCTTGGCGGGAAATCTATTGGAAGCTTTGGAGCCTATTTTCTGTCGTCTATTGCAACGTATGGTGGCCAGCATTATCAATAACTCCTCCAGAGCTGCCAGCAATATTTTTCCGCAAACGAATTTAAACTCTGTGCGTATCATCCCGAAAGCACCTGCCCGTCCGCCAACGGAGAAGTCTTCCGCTGTTGCAGCGCGCCTGCTGTAATTCTTGACGCTGGCGGAGGTCTTTCATGCAGCCGCGGCTGCGCCATGAGAACTCACTCCATAACTGACGCAACTGTCATCCGAGTCATCGCGCAATTGGATGACGTTGTTTGTGGTTTGATCGATCCTGGACCGGTCGAAGACGACAGCTCGGACACTCCGCTTGCAGTCATCGAACCGAACGTCACACCCGTTGATGTCGCAAACGTTGGCGTTGATGATGATGACGCGGACAATTCAGATTCGGATCGAGTTTGGCGCCGTTATGAACCTGATTCTGATTGATGAAGGAATGTGCGCCAAAATCGCATCGGACGTCCGAACGTGAGAAGCGCGTTTGGTTTCAGGACCGTCTTCGCGTTGAAGACGTCCGTCGCGTTGCCTTGCTGTGTGCAAAACTGGACGCGATTGTGGAAGCGTCGTCCGACATGAAAAAGGCTGACGATGGCCGCAGTGCCATGGAAGTCCCAGTTCGCCTTTCGATTCTCACGAAGCAGCGCCCAAAAACTGCTTCGGGGCGTCCGGGCTTGTTGTCTTCGAAGAAATCGTCTTGGAGAATGTAGGGGGGGTTATAAACGAATTTCACTAAATGTCTACTTCTTTTTCGCAATGAGTTCTTTCAACTTCTCAATCACATGATTTGGACCCTGGCCCCCACCGAAGCTGATGGCGGACATCGTCGCCACGGGTTTGCCCGCCTTGTACAAGACGAAGCAAGGAATGTTGGTGATACCTCCTTGAGTGAATGCATCCTTACACGCATGAGACCGTACAGGGAGAGAATACTTGATTCTTCTCATTGTCGACCTTAAAGAAAGTTGCCGTTGCGGCCATTTCGCCCGCCAATTGATCATATTTCGGAACGAGGGTCTTGCTTGGCCCGCACTTGCTGGAATGGAAGAGCGAAACGGCTATCTTCTCGGCAGCTATCGAATGAGGCTCATTCCACAAACCTCACGAGCTGCTGTTACGGCTTGCTGGAAGTCTTTGTCAACAGCAGTGCTCATCTTTCTGCTAACAAACTGTTTTTACTCGTTATGAGACGTCCTCAAGGCTTTCCACAGCTGCTTCCATTGTCGTCCTTTTCAGGATCCAAAGCTTTGGTTCCATAACGATTCCCCACTTTTGACTACGGCGTCAGCGAGAAGAACATTCGGACTGACATTCCCGAAAACGCTTCGATCGTTTCTATTGGCTCGGCGCGTTAGGAAACAAAACGAGAAGACAACTTCAAACCCATCGACCTTCTCCTGTTCCGATATCAAGTGCGTGTAGATCGACTTCTCATGGCGTCCTTCTCGCTTTGAGTATCTTCAAGCGTGAGCAACAGCATTTGTTTGACTGCACCTGAAGTGGGCATTTTCCAAGAAACGAGACACGCCTGATTGCGCCGCTAAATTGTCGATATGAACATATGGCGCTGTCGTCTCTTTGTGCAATTGTTGGGATGCTTTGACCATGGCCGCGGCGCCACTGTGAAGTTAGCCTTGGTTCCCCTCCACAAACGGATAATTCTGAGACGAAACCAAAATATGGCCGCCAACAACGAGGTAGCTGAGGAGGAGGCCCGATACTGAGCAAATGAACATGAACCGTCGAAGCCTTCCTTTGCCTTCGTAGCTTGGAAAAATTAGAAATGATCGAGCGACTGCCAAACATGGCAGCAAGATTCCACGCAGCGCCGATCAGCAAAAGGGGCAGGGCAAAGAAGATGAACCGCAGCTCCTGAGTGTAAGGGCGAGTCTCATTCGCAGCACACTTTGTGGGGCAACAGCGAGTACATCAGAACGGACGCGATTCCGATACCAACATACACGCGGACGCGCGGGCTCATAAGAGAATCAAGAAACTTTGAGCCCGGTCGACGTGGCAAGAGTGGGCCAACGAGGAGAAGAGGGAGGCCGACTAAGAGAGCGCGGGGAAGAGCGTTGGTGAAGTACCAATGGAACGGAGCGGTCTGCTTCGTCACGCATAAACGATTGCAAGCAAACTCCGTATGCGGCGCTCCCATTTTGCACGGTATTGAAGAAAAAGACAATCCCCTCGGGCCACAGGACACGTCCCCAGAGGAGAGAGTCCAGCGGCACTGTGACAGCTATTGCAGTCAAAAAAAATGGAACCATTGCACCCAATGCGGTCAGGGCTGAGGTAACGACAGTCTTCGCTGTAGGGAGCAACCTAAACCGACCATACGTGAAGCCGTAGAGGGCAATGGGCACGAACAAGACGGCCAAGTCACACCGGAGCACGACCTTTGCGTTGAGATTTTGAAAATTTCGCATCAACCCCTGCGACTGCGAGAATGGAGAGGCTTTTGCCATATTTTTCTTGCAGGAGAGCTGCAATGGCGTAGTTAGCTTCGCAGTTAAGCAACAGAGAGAATCCTAAACCAGCGACGAGTGCGTAAGTGTTGGGAAGTGTGCGAGATGCATAGAAGACGATGTGAGGTGACGCAACTAGAAGAATCGCAAACGCGCCGGCCACTGTGTCGGAGAACTTCAAACGAATCGTCGAGCGCAACTTTGAGAACGAGAAGATAGACAAAGCAGCCAAAACGACACGAACTTAAGCGTCAGAACTGCAAGGGTCCGTATTGCCGAAGATAAGGGTCAAAATTTTGTTTGCGTGCGTCAAGACAAGAACGGAGGTCACTGGCGACGAAAGCAACGTAACCAAAAACGGGGCAGCGAATGACCGAGGGACGACGCCGGGGAAGTCCACGTGATCGTACTGAGGCGTCGTCAAGGAAATAAAAGGTACAAACAGCGGAGAGATCGAATCGATGGTAGAGGAAGTCGTGGATGGCTTGCACACCGAAGGACTCTTCAACTTTGGTAAATGGGCAGACTAGAGCCGCCTGCTGAGTCATTGGGCGCTCTAGTCAACCAAACAATGAAGATGACGGCAGCGACGAGCACATCGAAGACATCGGGATCTCCAACAACCTCGGAAACAAATTTCGAGAGCAAAGATGAGCCTCCGGCAGATTTTTTCTTTGATGACGCTTTTTTGGGGGCTTCCTTAGACATCAGGGTTGGTGCGATGCGTCAAATTGCCATCAAGTCCGAATATTCTTCAGTGTTAGAGGAGGTGTCCCGTCACTTACCGTCATCGAGAGAACTCTTCTTCTCATCCTCTTCTTCATCCGAATCAGAAAGCTAACGCATAAGTGAGCGTTTTGGGGGCAATACGTAGTCAGTATCAAATTTTTCAAAAGGCTTCATGGGAGGTATGTGCGGTTTCTGCAAACGTGGCCACTTGGCTTCATTCAAGGTCTTAATTTTCACAAATATCCCACGACCAGAAACAAGAACTGAAGAGTCCTGCAGCATGACTGACGTGGGAATTGAACAAAACCTCAACAAGAACGCGATCGTAGAGTTCGAAGCGTAGCTCAAACGAGCCCTTCAGTGTTGAGTACCCTTGAACACGCAATTCTCCATCTGGCGTCAAAGAGTGCTTGCACCATCCGCCGTCTTTGTCGACAACCGTGCCTGACGATCCGAACGAAGTGGATGAACTGTTTCCACTTCGAATGCCCATCACTTCAAACCGTATGCTCAAGACGTTCCCCCGATGACCCCAGTGGAAAAACGGGGTAAAGCTCCTTGTGGCGAAGTTGGCCATTTCCAGAACGAGCTCTAAATAATATTGTTTATCATTCTTTTTAGGATGTTTGTGCGGCCGAAGCCAATTTTTACTTCAGAGGCTGGGTCATTTGCATATAGAACCTTCACTGAGAGGGTTCCAAAGATTTTGAATGACATTGTAACCAGCAATTCGTTTGATTGTGCTCAGCTAGCTCGTTTCTCTGACCTACGGGAAGAGATCCGAAATGGCCAAGTTGCTTTACTGGATGATGGCAATTGCACTGACTTGGTGACCTGGAATAATGAGTTTGTGTCGAGGTACGCAGGACTTCGTTGGACAGATATTCAATGGATGTTTGCAGAGTGCTATCTGTACCGCAGAGTTCTTGCAGCCTCTGGGTACTTTGAAAACTGTCAAGACCCGTATCTGAATTTAAAAATGAAAGAGCTAAGCCCAGCTGCTGGGTTTTCTATTGCAAACAGCTTGCTTTCGTCATCCCAGTCCATCCGTCATTTCATCCTAGCCGCCTTGTGGGGCAACCGAGTCGACTTGTCTTACAATGTTGCCCAGGCCCTCTCATCTGAGGGCAACCTAACTTCAGATACTCTCTGGAGCACCGACAATATTTTATCCAACGACCTCGACACACTCGCTTCTTTTTTGTCATCTGGCCGCTGCAGAAGCATTGCTTACATTGCGGACAATGCAGGCTCAGAATTCTGCGCAGATCTTTGCCTCATCGATGCTTTGTTGAGAGCGCCCTATTTCGCGAGTGTAACTCTGTTTCTGAAGCCACAGCCGTTTTTCGTGTCGGATGCAACTCCGCAGGATTTTGAGATTCATTTGCGGGAGCTTCGGGCCCACTCCCATCACACTCGGGGCTTGTGCGATCGGCTGGAAGTTGCAAGATCGGACGGGAGATTAACAGTTTCGACAGACCCTTTCTTTGTTCTCCCTCTGTTTTATTTCGAAACACCCCTCGAGTTGTTTGAATCCTTCTGCCGCCACTCCCTCTGTATATTTAAAGGAGATCTCAACTACAGGCGCTTGATTGGGGATGCCATTTGGCCCAGCGGCGCTACTTTCTCAGACGCAGTCGGATATTTTAGCACGAGCGTCGTTGCGCTTCGGACATGCAAGAGCGATGGTATCGTTGGAGTGTCTACGGAGCAAGCTGAAGCTCTCGACAGTCAAGACGCAACGTGGCGAGTGAACGGCTTGCGGGGGGTCATTCAGATGTACCTGCATGGATGATTTACTCTGCGCTTAAAAAAAACGTAACAAAACGAATCTATTTGGGATTGATGTTGAGATTCATACCTCGGACAAACTCAATGTCAGTGTCAACCATTTCCTCGACAAGAACTTGAAAAGATGTCTTCCGCGGGTTCCACCCGAGCTTTTCGATTGCCTTCTGAGGGTTTCCCAACAAAATGTCCACTTCAGTCGGCCTGAAGTATCTCGGATCGACCTTCACGCGGACCGTTCCTTCTTGGTCCATCCCGATCTCATTGACGCCTTCGCCTTCCCAGCGAATCGTCATCCCAACGCGAGAAAAAGCGAGATTGCAAAACTCCCGGACGCTGTGCGTTTCGCCGGTGGCAATGACAAAATCTTCTGGCGTGTCCTGTTGCAGAATGCGCCACATCCCATAAACATAATCTCTTGCATGCCCCCAGTCCCGCTTTGCGTTGAGGTTGCCCAGTGTGACGACAGACTGGACGCCAAGACTTATCGCGGCTACTGCTCGGGTGATTTTCCTTGTCACAAAGGTCTCCCCGCGGCGAGGACTTTCGTGATTGAAAAGTATCCCGTTGCATGCAAACATGCCGTAAGCCTCTCTGTAGTTGACTACGCACCAGTACGCCATGAGCTTTGCGCAAGCATCTGAGTTGTGATGCAAATTGGAGAAGTCAAACAAGGTGAGCGTGGATAGAACGGAGTCGTCTCGCTTTGCCGCTCCTCCTGTATTTTTCCATAGAGCTCGCTTGTTGAAGCTTGATAAAATCGAGTCTTCTTTTCCAGCCCTGCTTGTCGTATTGCTTCCAGGCAATTGAGTGTCCCAACAGCATCACAATGGGCAGTGTAGATTGGAAGCTCAAAGGAAGTCTAAACCATCAGGACTTGCACATGAAAGTGAGGACCTTGACGTGGCTCTGAGCGGCGAGGTGGTAAAGTTCGTCCGGCTGAGTTTCATTCAGGATTTTCACCTTACCGCTGTGAGACAGGAATTCCACTGATCTACCATGCAATTGATATCTGTAACATCGCCGTAGTGGGTTTTGAACTTGAAATTAGGATCTCTCTCAGCCCGAACGAAAAGATGTTCTATGCGAGCTTGGTTGAACGAACTGGACCTCCTTTTGATGCCATGCACTTCATAGCCTTGACCGTGAGAAGTTCCGAACCACAGCTACCTCTTTCAAGCAACAGCTCGGCAAGGTATGACCCGTCTTGGCCTGTGATTCCTGTGATGAGAGCTTTCTTCATAACAAATATTGCTCAAATTTCCAGATGATGATGACGTTGCAGTTACAGTAGTCACTCGGGTCAGTAAGATCAGTTACATCTTTCTTCACATTGAAGAGAGAGAGAGAGATTAGATTGCGTTTAAGTTGGTACACAATTGAACAAGTATTGACATTGTCGTCTCATACTCTCTTCTCAAAGCAGAGATGCCTCAGTGCGAATGAAAACGTGCAGGGGTCCAGTGCAATCGATTCCGTGGGCGAATTGGAACTTACAGATTGTAAGACAAATATGGACAAGAAAGATGATAAAACGATGTGCCCTCAATGTTGAACGGCTGCTATTGTTTACAACGAGTCAAGACTTTCACAGTTGACAACGGATCACTATCGTTGAAGGGAATGGGGCCTCGGGATGCTCTGAAGCCACGAGCTTATATCCACATTTGCGTATTTTACAATGAACGGATGGGACTTCGAGTAAGACGATCACGAAAAAACACAGACCAAGAGCTCTCTTGCTCGCGGACGCAATTGGGATTCATACTGGAGACTGCAACTGTCAATGAGACCGACACCTGTTTCAAACCAGCGGGACACAAAATCACAAAACTCGGCAGAAAAGATAGTTCCATCCAGCCTTGGAGGTGCTCTCTCAGCAATCATGTCAAATACCTCAGTTCTATGACATAAGTGCATATTTATCGAAAGCGGAAACCCTTGCTCCAAAGTGTACGGATTTGAGCCCATCGCAGCAAAATAGAGCACCAATCCAAGGCTCCATATATCTGCTAGCGCGTTGTAGGGCATGATCATAACTCGCTCCGGCTAAGACATCACCCAAGTCAATCAAACAAACATACACTAAGAAAAAAGCCAGAGGACTGAATGTAGGTATTTTGTTGTTGCAATGTCACCTCTACGGATCGACCTTGTGTTAAATCTGACAACTTGAATTCGCCCTGCATAGTAAGACGACGCGGCAAACAAAGCACTTTTGCGTTCAAAAGAATATTGGATGGCTTGATGTTCCTGACGATGAAGTGCTCTTGAGAATGAAGAAAGGCGACGGCGCCAAATATCTATGAGTAAGAAATATCACACAGGACGCAAACATGTCTTGCGAACACGCCGAGGACATGCTCTGGGATAGTCCCGGCTTGTCTCATGATGTCCTCAATGGAACCGAACTCCATGTATTCCATCACAATAGTGATGTTGTGGTCCATGGCATCATATCGCACTTCATAGCATTTCACAATATTTGGATGGCTCTGACACACCAAATTTCGCACGTCGGATACAACAGCCCGCTCCATCTCCGGAGCCAACAGAACTGGGATGATCTGAAGGAGTAAGATCATTGAATTGAAGGAAGGCACTTTTGACATGTAAATGTTACCGACTGCATCCTGCACGCGGCAATACATTGCAGTTGTATGACCAATATGTGCAGGGTTTTCAATCTGCCTGTACATCGGTGTCTAAAAATAAATTAAATAGTAAAATTGAGATTGTTATGCTTCCTTCGAAAACCGATTTCATCCTCTTTCAACGCTTTTTGGCTGATAACCTTCGGCCCACACTCTCAGAAGAAGCCGCCCTCATTCTAGCATGTTTGGTGATGGGACTTCTCGGTTCCTCCACCATGATGGGGTTGCTCGGCGAATGTGCATGCTAATTTCACAGGCTCTATTCCGTCGCAAACAAATGCTTCAAATTGATATTCCGATTATTGCCCCAACATTCATGGTTTACAGCTAGAAAAGAGTATGCGTTACAGCCCAAATCACAAGTCAAGAGAGACAGCCCCCCCTCACACGCATTGACGCGTGAAGCAGTATCCGAAATTTCTCCAGATATTAAAGAAATCTTGAGCAGAATTGCAGCAAGCATGGAATCTATTGCAACTTCTGTCTCCAACATCGAGGGTCGTCTAACTCCGCCGAATAGCTCTCAACGAGATAACAGCGTTTCCTAGGATATCTCGGATCTCGCTCAGCTGCTGATCATCTCGAATAGATTCTTTTCCAACTAGAGGCACGAGAAGAGCCCCTTTCAACCCATTTTGTACGTTAAACACAATTCTGACGTCCTGTGTGGTAAGGCCGACAGAGACCACGCAGTACTCGCAACTTGGCATCTTCTGAAAACGACTTCGTTACTGTCACCCCGTCAAAGAGTTTACAGCGCACTGTGACACCCTAATTCGTCAGGATTTCTATGCCCTTGCTCACAACAGTTCCGTTATCACAAACGAAGGACAAGGCAAGGGCCACATCAAGATCGTCAAAGAATTCGGGTCCAGGTTCGCTGCTTGTCACCTCTTCCGCGTGCGCAACTGGAGGAAACGCTCCAACAACTACAAGGATACTGTATCCTTCGACTTTCAGTTGCTCGAGGAACATGGAGACGTGAAGTTCGCTTAATTCAGATGGCTTCCAAAGACTGCTGTCCAAGTTGTACCAACGACCCCGTACTTTCCGAATGGAGAACCAATGAAATTGAAGATTGCATATGAAAGCCATTGATCCGCTCCTGTCCTGTCACTAATGCAATGGATGGGTCACTTGATGCCCGCTTGAAGTTCAGAAGGCTTCACAGCGTCGTACCTCTGACAACCGAGTCCAATGGAAGAGAGGGCGTTTTCAATCACTTGAACACTGAAGAATCCGTCATCCGAAACGTTTCGAGACTGCCTGATAAGCAAAAGGACGACAGGAACGACTCGGAACTGGCGGAGTCCGACTGAAGTTTCAAGTTCATCCAATCTCAGCGCGATGGATCCCAAGTCTGCCGCCTTCACATCAACTGAGATTTGTACTTTATACCGTGAAGAATGGTCCCTGCAGCAACGAATTGATGGCATGCAGGCCGCACAGGCGACCCTCCTGCTTTTCGTGATAAATACTCATTTTTCCAAACGATATTAATTATGTCGTTGTTAGCTGCTCTATCTGTTTTGCAAGAGCCCCAAGAGATTCTTCGTACGCTTTTCTCTCCGTTAGAATCCTTCTGAGTTAGAGAGTCTCATGATAGCAACTCTTCGCTCAAGTGCTTCTGAATCTGTTGCAAGGCTTCTATCGTTTTGGACTGAATTCCAATATCTCGCATTTTCTCATCAAGAAGGCCACGAAACAAGTCTCGTTCCGTAATAAGAGATCGAAGAGTAGATTCAAATTCCTTGCCGCGATCATTCTGGCTTTTGACAATGGAAGAGAGACATTCGTTCTCAGCTCGTAACGATTGTGAGTAGGAATTAAATTCGCTGCGGCGTTAATGATACGGTTATAAGAGCTACAGAATATTCTGCTGTGCTTCGGCAATTTCATTCGACAATTTAGAGATCTTCTCCCGCAGAAGAGAGCACTCTTTTTGAAGAGCCAGATTTCTTTCCAAAACG
Source organism: Verrucomicrobiaceae bacterium (assembly GCA_027487435.1). Taxonomy (GTDB): domain Bacteria; phylum Verrucomicrobiota; class Verrucomicrobiia; order Verrucomicrobiales; family Akkermansiaceae; genus UBA956. The sequence continues at coordinate 45,252 of JAIYDP010000269.1, forward strand.
GAAACCAAATGGCTCGTTGCGTCAGCGACAGAGCGCTCGCTTGCGCAAAGGTCTCGTTTGGATCGCAGAAGGCGAGTCAAGAGCCTACTTGACATCGATGTCGAATCAGCGATCGATGAGTACGGGATGCTGCACAATAAGAAAGACTGATCGATTAGGGATATCCTCTACTTAAGATATGCTAGAGCTGATGATACTTGAAATTTGAAGACGTCAGATAGCAGCACAAATGGGTCAAAGTCCCTTGTCAAGGAGCTCCACTCAGATATCATGAAGTATCGGAGGGCGACTTGAAAAGATAATTCCGACTGGTCTATTTCCTTCGCTTGGTCGAATATTGCCCTCAAGCTAAGTCTCGCATTCTGTGAAAAAGGAATCTGAAATCAAACGATGACAATTGCACACATACCGTGAGATCGTCCGCAATAGAGACAAACAACTGCGGATTTACGCATTCATTCCGAAGTTCGTCTTCGAAAAAGGACATGAAAAACCTTGAGTCAGTATCTAACTGTGTAGACCTAGAGAGGTCGGCAAGTCTTTGGCGTCCGCGTGCTGCACGGTATGAGATAAGCGCATACCTTACGCGAATACCCTCATTTGCAGTCCGCCACACAAGGTCATCATAACGCTTCTGCAACGCAAGCTGTTCGTAGATCGTTTTCTTGTACATGCTCAAATTTCCATTTAATTTCCTGTTAACAATGATTTCAGGCTCTGAATCTTTTCTTGACAACAATCCGATGGAGATTGAAAGTTAAGAATGGATTCGACCAATCTACTATGCTTCATAAGCTCCATCACTTCAGATGGGGCAGCATTGGCCAATTCGTAGGCTGCAGACACGGCCGCATCCGCGGCTAGGCCGCCTAGAGCGATGGCACTAGCGACACCATCGAGAAGGCCAGGAGTCCTTGCGATTTCGAGCTTAACGAGATCATCATCACAGCTCAGAACTTCGATGGCATCACATAAGTTTTCCACCGAACTTTCGTCGATTTTTCCTTCGTTCGTTCTGGGCGGATTTGCCAGTCTTTCTGCAATGGGAATGTGTGCGGTGAGTGCAAGGATAGCTGTTCGCACTTCTTCAGGGCCCAATGCCATCACCGCTAACGCTGCTGCAGCTTTTGATACAACTTGCTCGCTGGGATGGGAAAGAAGCGCGATCCCCAATGGGACAAAGCCTGCTTCAAGAATTGACACTCGAGCTGCATCTCCAGCAAGAGCAATCAGGGACACTGTTGAGACAGCATATCCCACAGTCAACTCTGAACGGGAGCGCAAGGTGTCGACAAGAAAGGCCACGCTTGGGATCGAAGCAGCGATCGATGAACGAACTTCATTACTACCAAGAGAGAGGTCAAAGAGTAAGGACGCGATTGAATCCGGAATGGCCTGATGGAAAGGCTCAATCGCTTGCAAAATCCCAGCTTCAATTGCTCGATGCCTCGCAGAGTCGGAGGCGCTCAAGATCATTCGCAAAAAGAAAACAAATTCAACCAGATTCTCACTGTCGGTTGGCTCGCTCAGAGCGGAGAGAGTGGAGATGACGCTCTCAAGCGAATCGCTGTCAATAACAAAATCTCGTATCGCGAGAGACGTCGAAAAAAGGGAAGTCAGTGCACCCAATGCTATCCGCTTCGCCTCATTACAGCCATCTCGAACAACATGCGCGAGGATGTCGACTCCTCCTGCAGAAACAAAAGTCCTTGCGACATCGGCAGATGATAACGCAAACGACGATAGCGCCCACGCTGCGCACTCGCCTATGTGATCATCTCTGCAAGCACAATCAAGCAATAGAGAAATATCAAATGAGAGAAGAAGAGAGAGCTGACAGGGCTCGAATTTGGAGGATAACAGCGAGAACACGCTGACGAGCCTTTCAACAATCACATCATCGCAAGATTCCAAAAGAGGCGGGATGAGAGAGAGTACACCGGACTCGATGAGAAGAAGTTGATTTTTTTGCGAGCCGCAAGATAAAGCAACGAGGACATTCGTGGCCGAAATGGCAGTCTCGGTGTCTTCGCTTTCGATGTCATCTACAACTTGGTAGACATTGAGGTCGTTGGCCAAAAAAGCAGTGCGGCGTTCATCATCAAGAAGGAGTTGCGATAGCTCGATAGGCTCCTTCCCATTGTCATCTCGACTTGATGCCGCCGCAGAAAGATCATCAGACATGAGCAAGTGGAATTTAGAGTTTAATCGTTATTTTGAAAACTTGAGCGCCACACTTCGTGAGGTGGAATCCTGCATGTAGACTCCAATCATCGTCGTCGCTTTCTCGTACAGCTGTGGACGCAGTGATACAGCAATGATCTGCATCTCGTTTGTCTGCACAAGCTCTGCATCTCATCAGCCGATGCCTTTAACCGTGCGACCTTGCAGATACGATCCCAACTTGTCTGCCGCCGCGATGTCCATGTTTGCGTCTATTTCGTCGAACAGATAGAATGGTGCTGGGCTGACTTCTGCGAATCTTGGAAATTAGGAATGACGATTTTCTCAACGCACGCCAGGGAGAGCGATACGCAGGAGACGGCCTTTTGTCCTCCTGACAGGTACTTGAATTCGGTCCAAGGCGCTCTTGCAGGCCTGACAAACATTTTTATGCCTTCCCGCCACAACCTCTTGGAGTCCTGCGAGTTAGAAACTCGCTGTGTCGTTGTAACCGATCTGCTGCATTCCAACGATGCAGACCCGCCGCAAAGGTAGCTAAAAATCCTCCCGAATGACTCACTGATAACCTGCAGGTGTAAAAATCATCTTCAAGCTCCTACTTCCATCTTGGAGAAAAATATCTCGTCCCGCGCCGCCTCCAGATCGGCCATGACGGCGTGTAGATTTGCTGCGGCCTGAGGCGGCTCAATGATCCCAAACTCTCCTCACTCTCAAGCCTTGCAATGGCCTCGTGGGCTTCCTCAATGCCTTTCAACAGTTCCATGTCCTTCATCAGTGCGTCCATAGACCCTTTCGGATGCAGATCGCTGATCTCCGAGAGTATCTGCCGTTTCCCTCCAGCGTCAGCCCTTCCCGTCGATTGTCCAACTCTGCGTCAGAGCCTTCAGCTCCGTCCGCAACACTTCCAAAGGTCGACAATCCGCGTCTCCTCCAGCTGCATGTACTGAAAGTCTCTCAACCTCCTCCTCAATTCTTTTTTTCGAATCTCTTGCGGCCTCCAATTCCTCAACCACTTTTCTCAGTTTCTTTTCCGCCTCCTTTGCCTGCACGATTACCCAGCCCCGCACTTCTTTACCATTCCATCGAGCGCCCTGTATGTAGCTGCTGCCTCGACGACGCTCTCCTTGGCCACTGCCATCTGTTTCCGCCGAAGCTTTAGATCCGTTGAAACGGCCTGTGGAGTCAGCTGTGTTTCTACTGTGTAGTAGGACCTTCTTTTCGGCTTTCAATTCACGAAGCCTCCCCATTCCAGTCTCAAGTTCCTTTGATTTCGAGGTTTTCATGAGTTTTAAGTCATCGAACTCCTTGCCCACTTCATCCAACTCGTCCCCGAGGTCTCCTGCGCGAGCCTCAAGCTTTGCCCTCTTCGCCGGCGACAGATATCCCGCCTCGTCCAACGACTTCATCACCTCTCGCAGGCGCCGCTCTATCGTGGCGACACCAGACCTCTCAAGCACCTGTTGGCCGTGTCGGGCTTCTGACAGCGACTCTGCTGCCTTGGAAGCTTCTACTTTGAGTCTCGTCGCCTTCTCCCGAGCACACATCACCTCTTTTGCCACTTCCTTTCTTTCTGATTCCAGCCGCTCGACTTTCCTTTGATGGCGAAGGGTCTCCTCCAATGCCTCCTTTCTCTCAAATAGGTGTTTGGCAACGTCAGCGAGCCGCGTGGATAGATCTTCTGGCGCCTGCTGCGGCACAGTTGCACGGCTTGTCTTCGGACCCACGAGAAATTGAGTCAGACGCCTCGAGATCGCTTCAAACGTTTTCCCTCCAACCAGCTCTCCTGTCGCAAAGAAGAGCTCCCCTGGGTGTTAGTTGCCTGACTCTTGCGCTCTGACCAGTTTTCGACACTGCATTTGCGCACTTTTTCATCGTTTGAAGCCCTTGTTGTGCGTTTGAAACAAGCACCCAGCCACGCAGTCTCGCTGCAAGCACGCGAGCTGCCCAGTCCGTGCGGGCTACTATGTGGTCCAGAAGTGTCTGACTGGAGCCGTCAACAATATGCCGCTGTGTGAAGTCGGGCATTTCTTCGACGATGACGCAGTAAACGCGGCCGATGTCGAGTTGCTGCCTCGTCAACGTTGGTGAAGTGTGTCTACGCGAAAGTGGTCGCTCACTCCAACTGCCGCAGCTCTCGTTGTCGTGAATACTGCGTCGAGGAGCCCGAGATGACCCTTTCGTATGTCAACGTTGTCATCTCGCTCGCACGAGTGCTGAGTTGATTGCAACTACATTTTCAATTTCGCAGCCGACTGAGTGTTTGAGAAATCCCAGCACTCCCGCATCCTTCTTCATCCTTCTCTCGTCAAACGGACGTTCAACAAGCCTACAGAAACTGCACGTTCATCTCTTTGGTTGTGATTTCTCCTCGCAAGGCGACTTCGTCCTCTACCTCCCTCATTCGGCTGGAAATCCCGACTTTTTCTCTTTCAAGCTCCTTCACTGCCATCTGCAGGTCCGCCACCTTGTGCGCATCCAACCGTTGTGATTGGTGAAGCTCTTGAGTCAGCGACTGCAGCCGTTGGCTCAGGCATTGATGCGTTTGTTCCTCCAGCGCCCATCGAGCCTCCGCGAGCTCCCAGTCTTGTCGCGTTTGTGCGACATCTGCTCGTAAATGCGAAGAATCTAATTTCCCCTTGATGTCGGCAAGCAATTTCTCGAGTTCGCCCTGCTCTGCTGCGAGGACTTCGACAGCTGAATTGACGACCGTTCGCACCTAGCGAGAGTCATCGTGTCGTCCAGTTAACTGCATTGGCTACATTTATTTGATCGACAATCTGAGATCGCTCTGTCTTCAGGCAACTCATCCTTTCCTGTTCAGTCAAAGTGTGTGATGTGGGTCAAGCGTTCAAAATCTCTTCATTTTGAGCAAGGTTTGAGATCGAAGCATTGATTCGAGACTGCCTCTGTCGAATTCCTTTGATATCTCTCTTTTCCGATCAGATGCATAAGTTGAAGTGATACTTGCAGCTGGTCTATCGTCCCCCCAAGTTTCTTGCAGTCAGGCAAACCCATTCCGTATTACGATCTCAGCTTGCACTTCGCGATCAAGCAAGTCTCGGCTCTGCCGTACGCGCCCCACTTGCTCGCTGGCTTCCCCTGCCCGACGTTCCAACTCGTCTGCTGCACGGCCTTCGTCTCGTTCCAATTCCTCGGCAACGACTATCGAGCCTCTAAGTTCGCTTTGCTTCGACTGGAGCTCGTGCCAAGCCTCAGCTCTCGCTGCTGCCTTTGTCTCGATGTCCACTTGCTTCAGCTCAACCTTTTTGGTGGCAATCCTTGCGAATAAGCTGTTGAAATGCAAGACTCGCATTCGCAAGATTTCTATCTCCGGCAGAAGTGCCAATCTCTGCGCCTTCAAGTTTTCACAGCCTGCCCTCCTCATTGCAATCTCTTCTTTCAACTTCTTTGCACTCTCCTTTTTGACTTGGATCTGCGGGGTCAAGGCCACGAGGCTTTTCACATCAGCAGAAATTGACGTCGTTCCTATGAGCGATTCTGACATCGTGAGTTTTCTTCTCGAGAAAAACGCTTGCACCCAACAGGCGGAGCATCTCCATTGGCCCTTGGGCAAGTGCTGCCGCTGCGGCATGTGACTCATACGAGCGCTGGTTACTCTTTTCTTGTGAAATGATGAACCTTTCGGGATTTGCAAGATTCAAACTACGATGAATTTGTTCAAGTGTCTGTGTTGTAAGTGAAGAGCGGATAGTTTATGACAAGAGGTCGCTGTGAAGAATCTACGACCCTGCTTGTCTTGCACACGTTCCCAACGCCTTGTCGTCTCCATTCGCAGTGCACAACGTACTCATCAATTCTAGCTGCTACCCGACACTCGCTTTCGCTCATCAATGAGCTAACCTCTTCGTTCGTCAGCAAGCCTAGAGCCGCACGAATTGCGTCAACGACGGCGCCTTCCCGTTTAGGAGAAAAAGCTCTCACCGAGACTCACTCTTGCCCATCCCGTTGAGACCCACAACGCAGTTGAACCCTCTCGCAAACGGACCTACTTTCTCAACTCTTTTGTAGCTTTTGAAGCCGCAAAGCTCCAGCTCGTGAATCATTTCTTTTTGGCGGGAAAATGCAACAGATTGCCGTTCTGTTTGGCATTTTAGGCGTTGGCCTTCTGCATGCGGGTGATGTTTGCCTTCGACAGCCGCAGGAGGAGAGTGAGCATACCTTGGTCTTCTTGAAGCCCGACGCCCTGCTCCGAGGATTGGTCCTCTTTGCTTTGATGTGCTTATTGTGCCAGGTTGGCAGGATTCTGGACCGCTTCGAGACGAAGGGACTCATGATTACTGGTCTCAAAATGATACATCCGAATACTACACTTCTCAAGGAGTGTGTACCTTCTCGCAACACTAAAATGCAAGGCACTACAAGGAACACGAAGACAAGGCTTTTTTCAGCGAGCTCATCGAGTACACATCCTCCGGACCTGTCGTGGCAGTGGTAATGATCGGACTTTGGCAACTAACTGTAAAGATCCTGCAAGGAAGGAGGGCAATTGCAGCCGTGCGAACAATGGTTGGCGCCACAGATCCATTGTGCCATTTGTCCTGTGAGAGCCCTGACAAGAAAGAGCATCGCAGCAAGGGACGATTCGAGGCGACTTTTGTACCGAAAAGACAAAGTACTCACGAGATGACTTCTTCATGAAATAACCCATCAGAAATTTGATACACGCGAGCGATTCTGCCGACCAAGCTCTCCGGGAAATCTCTCTCGTCTCTTTGGAATCGTAGCGTCTTACGCTGCAGTGGTTTCCTGAATACCCGCTGTTGTATTCGTGTAACTAATTATACAGATCTGGTATGTACTCTTTTTTCACATCTATCGTCCCGAGCTCTCCCCCAGCTCGACATCTTGAGGTGTCGCAGCGCTCGAAGTGTCCTTCTTTTCATGCTCGCGATGACCAACGTAAAGACCGCTCGAGAGCAAAACAAATCCAACGACATGCATCAAAGACACGGACTTTGGGAACAAAACGTAGGACAGGGCGACGTTGATTGTCTTCCGAATGAGTCCTGCTGCCGTCGCTACAACTGCGCTGAAGGCAGATATCGTACTGACCCAGACGAACAGTCCCAGGTAGCCGACCACATGGGTCATGAACACAATGAAGATAAGATCACGGTTGCGAGAGAACGCTTCTATGGCAGCTCCAAATTCTCCAGCCAAAAATGTGATCAACAACATGGGGACAACGGCAACTGAATTGGAGACAAAGAGAATCTCATCCTGATGCCGGCCAAAGACCTTCAAGGACTTTTCCTGACTGGTAGACACGGCTGTATCAGCAAATAAAGAGAGGGTGATAAGGAGGCATCCTAAGAGCGTAGTGGACGTGGTTGCACTCGAATCACCCAAGGAAAACGTTGTCACGCCGGCCACGACCAAAACTGCTGCCATGTACTGCAACAAGGTGTAACGCCTCTGCAAAAATATGGCACTTGCAATCATCACGATGAAAAGTTTCGAAGACTTAAAAAAGAGGACAGCAACATAGCCGACTCGAGGAATGGCAGCCCACGTGAGAACCTTGGCTGAGCACAACACGAAACCCAACCAGCAATAGTAACGAATGGGTGCAGTTCGTAGCATTTCGGTGCCATGCCCGGATCGACAGTATCTTACCGACGAAAACAAGGAAAACGTGGCAACTTCCAAAAATGACAAAAAGAAGGGAAAGTCGAACCCGTATCTAGAGGACGCTTCAATGAGGACGCCTTGAACACCGTACACAACGATTATAGAAACTACATAAACTGCAATTCGTCCTTCCTCGACCCAAACCCGCCAAGACATCAGTCTAACTAACAGAACATGAGAAATTAGAAGCTTGCATCTTCCCTATTGACTAAGGAGCAAAAAGTCGTTTATTTGGACATTAAAAAGATATTTCAAGTGACTTGTGCAAAATTTTGTGGAAGGCATAGCTGTGGACCAAAGGGGTTTCTGTAAAATTAACAGACTCTCTAATTTTAGGCTAGTTAGCTGTAAGTGGGTCCTGACACCCTTTACAGAATTGCCTGAACGCCGAGTCTCCTGTACAACAAAATAAGACAATGAGTGCACCAACAGACGAAAAGAGCAGCAGTGATAAGAGCGTTGAGCAGTTCAAGATCAAAAAGCTCATCAAGTCCCTCGAGTTGGCTCGCGGGTTTGTTCATCCACATCTGTCCTTACCATGAAGGAATGGGACCAGCATGATTTCTCTTATCATTCCCCCTCGCGATCAAATCTCCAGAGTTAACAAGATGCTTGGGGACGAATATGGCACTGCGTCGAACATCAAGTCTCGCGTGAACAGGCTGTCTGTGTTGTCGGCGATCACATCCACACAGCAGCGGCTTAAGCTTTACAACAAGGTCACAATAAATTTCGTTTTGTGAATGTCCAAGGTACCCACGAACGGCTTGGTGGTATATTGTGGTACCATCTCGACCGTTGATGGCAAGGAGAAGATGGTCAACATCGACTTCGAGCCCTTTAAACCCATCAATACGTCTCTGTATCTGTGTGATAACAAGTTTCACGTTGAAGTAACCATTTTCTTTGATCTTAGTGACACGTGAGGCGTTGAAGGAGCTCCTCGAATCTGACGACAAGTTCGGCTTCATAGTCATGGACGGTAACGGGACTCTGTTCGGGACTGTCTGCGGAAATACCCGCGAAATTGTTCACAAATTTGCCGTCGATCTCCCCAAGAAGCACGGTCGTGGAGGCCAATCAGCCTTGCGTTTTGCCCGTCTTCGATTGGAAAAGCGCCACAACTACGTTCGCAAGGTTGCGGAGCTGGCAGTGCAATTTTTCATCGAAAATGATAAAGTCAATGTCGCCGGCCTTGTCTTAGCTGGCTCTGCTGATTTCAAGCAAGAGCTCAACGGGTCGGATATGTTCGACCCTCGTTTGCAGACCAAGGTCGTCAAGATTGTTGATGTATCGTACGGAGGCGAGAATGGTTTTAATCAAGTGGCGATTGGTCTACCGAACTTACTCGTGCAGGCAATCGAGTTGGCTGCAGATACGTTGCAAGGGGTGAAGTTCATCCAGGAGAAGAAACTCATTCAGCAATACTTCGACGAAATTTCCCAAGACACAGGTATTGAAATGTTTGTGTGCTGCTGATGAAGTAGGTAAGTACTGTTTCGGTGTCGACGACACTATGAAAGCTCTTGAGAGCGGTGCAGTTCACACTCTCATAGTGTGGGAAAACCTTGAGATTAACAGATATGCCCTCAAGAGCCACGGGAGCGACGGTGCGTGGCTTGATGTCGTGGTTGACGGTGTTAGTGGAACAGGTGCTGTTCTTGAACAAAGATCAAGAAAAGGACCCGAAGTACTTTCATGAACCGGACACGAATATGGAAAAAGAAGTTCTGGACAAGAGCTCCCTGGTTGAATGGTTCGCAAACAACTACAAGCGATTCGGTGCGAATCTTGAGTTTATCACAAACAAGTCGCAAGAAGGCGCTCAATTTTGCAAAGGATTCGGTGGCATCGGCGGTGGAGCACCGGGCGTGCACGCGATTCTAACCTCTTCAGGACTGCTGCGGTACCGTTTGGATTTCTTGTCAATGGAACAGGAACAGGAGGTTGGAGAGGTCGATGACGACGATCTCGACATCGATCTGGATGAATACGACCTCGGCTTTTAATAGCCGAATCTGTGTGTAGAATGCTTCGTCACATCAGTGGCGCCAACTGAATAAAAAGGGAGTCTAAGGCTTTCTAAAGTACAAAGTACACCGGACACAAGACCCTAGAAAATACCGTGAGCTGTGTGGCGTTTGTATGGTTGCGCTGTGTGAGGCTTGAAGTCGCACTTGTACGACGTTTCGTACGCATCTGCCCACTGAGGGATGAGGACAACCGGTAGGAGCGAGACAATGGAGCCGCGAACGAGGAGGGACTTCGCATCGGAGCGGACTCTTTCTTCAAGCCAATTTCTGCAATTCTGAGAAGGAAAAGGACTGACCCAACCCAACAAGAGTCTTTGGAGCGAAGCTTGTGCGCCCTCCTCTCAAAGTGTTGACATTCACAATGGCTGGAAGTGAAATCATTGAAACCGATCCATCGCCAAGGCCTGTTCTGTATGGAGTCGACGGCGCAGTCCTCTAACACATAAGAATGACCGATTTGCGCAGGGACGTCTGGTCTAGGCGACTCTGAAGCCCTTGTCTCTGAATCGATCGCAGTGCGCCACATCTTCAGCGTTAAAAAACTCGACAGCGCCCTCACCCGATCTTGCCGAACAGGTGAATTACGAAAATCCTCATTCTGCTTCAGCGAGTGTGAGTTGATGTAGCGAGAACGATATTCGTGGGCCGCTGCTTGTAAGGAAAAGAAAGTCTGGAGGCGTACCTGACATCAGATGACTTGACTTGACAATGACAGGGATTTCGTGTCGGAACACCTCTGGAGAACTGGGGACTCTCTCTCTCTTTACTTTGGGGTTTGAGAGCGGATCGGTCGTGTCCACAGGACGCCACTCTTGGTCCATTCAGGTTGAGGGGGATTTCGTTTGGAGATGGTCGAAAACGAACTCAGTTCGATGGTGCCGCAAGAAGGCTTGCTTTGCTATCCGAAGATGACTCTCTGCAACAAGCTGCTCTGCGAGACAAGAACGATAGAAGCCTTTCATGCAGAGTTGACGCAGATATCACCTGCGGTAAGGCTCCTCTCTGGTAATTGCCTTTCGTCAGGCTTGCCAGGGACGGATTCCTTGCTAGCTGCTGCTTTAGGTAATTTTATCAGAGGGGTGACTGTGTATGCTTTCCACCAACGCTTTCGAGATCTTGAGGGCCGGAGAAGACATTCCATTTGCTGCTGCGTTGATGCGATGGATATCGTTGCGATGAGGATTGGATTGTTGTGATAAGCATCCAATAACAGCGACGCAACGTAGGCGCGGTAGCAAACGTCTGAGCTCTCATCCTTGAAGCGATAGAGCGATCGGTCGAATCGGAAGAAGGTGAAGAACATGAGCACAAAGGTCTACGGTGTAAGCACTGACCAATGGCAAGAACCTTCACAACACGCCAAGTGAACGACAGGACTCCGAAGAAGACATTCAAAATAACGAGGCAGAAGTCGACAAAGTTTGCAAGGCTGGGGAATCGAATCAAAAACCGACCATCCGTCGAAACGATGGCCCAGCAGAAAAACTCAAGGGAGTACTTGAGCACCACCGTCGCAATGACGGTTGCGGTGATGTACGAACGAAGAATTTCAAACACGAAGGACTGGACTGACGGGAAGTGGATGATCACGACTATGATAGCTAACAGAGTGAAGACGAAGAATGTGACGAACGTGAATGAGATGACGTAGTAGCTGATCTGGAAGCCAACAAGCCGAAATGCATCGTACATGGCATAGTTGGCGGTGCGGTCGTAGACGAAGCGGCCGCGGCGGAGGAGTGCCGCGTCGTCGAGGAATTGCCTTGTCTCATCGATGATGTTGGCTACCACAAAAACGGTGCCAAGGATGACTGAGATGATTGATATTATTTGCCCTATCTCAAATAGTTGTGACGCAGCGTCATCTGAGTAAGCCATGAGGATGCTCCAGATGGTTGTCGTGACACTCAGAAGAATTAACGAGAAGAGCAGAACGCTGGAGAGTGATCCCACCATCGCAAAAACAACGCGAGTAGAAAGGACGTGCCAATCCGCTTTCAAACGCTTCAAGTTCCGGCAAATCAACCGAATGAAGTTGAAGGGTTTGTCAACAGACTGAGGCTGCTGTGTGGCGCCACGGAGGAGCGCCGCTACGTACGAGCGCGCGTAGCTGAAATCTGACGGGTCGTCGACTAGCGACGAAAGGATGGCAGCGGGCCAGGTTCTTCGTCGTTCATACAACTGCGCCACTGACGAGACAGTGCGAGTTGCAAAGAGGAAGGCTGCGATAATGTTCAAGATTATCAGCAATACCATTGAAACGATCAAAATGATGGCTTGCCCAAGCAGCGGTGCTTCGGAATTCGTTTCGACGACCGCGCAAGTATCAAACGACAAGGATAAAGCCGACCAAAGAGAGAGATACATCCCAAAGAGCACAGCTGGAAGAAAGCGGTCGTACCTTGCAGCGACGAGGGGCGCGATGAATCGCCAGATCTCCGTCGCCGCGACTGTGAGGCCGTCTGGTCCAGTCGCAAAGAAGACGGCGACCAACACGCGCGCAAGAGTAAGGAAGACGACGACGCTGAGGGATCGCCCCCTTCTTCTGAAGGCTTTTTTGTGAGCCATAAGGAGAATTGCATTTACTTAAGTCGATTGGGGAGACGAGGACAATGGAGAACGATTTCGCTTGCAAAGACCTCACCGACGACAAAATGAGAGAGAGAGTGACAAGAAAGAGGGCATCCGCATACAGAATCCACTGGTCTGCATCCTGAAAGAAGCCCTCTTGCAAGGCAGTGCAGTTCAGCATGACCTCTGAACTGAACACCTGTCCAAAAGAAACGAGCGAAGCGCCTTCAACTCGTCAACATGCAGTCGAAGCTCGTCACGGTCGATCTCAAGATCACGGATCTTTTCCTTGCAGCTACGCAATTCGTGTTCAAATCTAGAACAGTGCTCGCATGAAGTCTCGGAAACCCGTGATCGAATCCAAGAATACCAATCAGGGAAGAGAACGCCACATTGGACTGCCTCCCTCCACATTGAAATGCCATCTTCATGTCTAATCTGTCCATCCGGCTGAGAGCACATGATGGCAGCAAACGCCTGCCGAATTATGTGGGGGAGGCAAGACAACGTACAGTGAAAAAGAAATTTCGAAGCTGTTTCTTCGTCGCGTCTGCCGAATCCGTCTTTAGATAACCCTGCGCTTTGGCGATCTACGTCATCATGCCGGTGTGGAAGCTCTCAGACGTTCTTTTGAAGGAAATGCTGTTCTTCCGTGGTCAACTGCTCGCGAAGCGACGTTGGCTTTTGTTTCTTCTCGTTGGCCATCTTGTAGTGCATCAATGATGCATGAAGAGCTTCCATCTCCTCTTGAATGTAAAAAACGTTTGGGGAGGGTGCAGGACCTCTCATCGTCTCCAGTTCAATCTCGTTCAAGCGTAAATGCTCCTTCAAAGACGCAGATGTTGCATTCGACTCGCCGAGGTTCGCTTTTGCCGCTGCAATCTCAACTGTGAGAAGGAACAAGCGAGAAAATACTTGCTCCCGTAGAAGGGTTGTTTCCACTTGAAGGCTTCGATTGGAGTCGTCCAGCTCTGTAGCCCGAGAGGAGAGAGAACTGATTGCTTTGTCTCTGCGAAGTTGTAAAGACAATGTAAGGTCAGTTACTTGACTTGTAAGACTGCTCGCAGCTCGGACAATTCGCCTTCTAAGCGCGCGCACTGTTCAGCCATACGATCTCGCTCCTGCCGCTCAGCAATGGTTGCGCTTTGCTCTAAGGATGTATTCGATCGATGAAGATCTTCTTCGAGTAAGAGAACATGGCACTTCAGCTCCGCGTTCTCCTTTTTCAAACGCTTGTTGAATTCGAGAAGCTCTTTCGCAAGCTCTTCAGGCGTCAAAGCTGCCGCATACACTGCAACCTGCCGCAATGAGAAGCTGCTCGGATTTCTCATCCAGTGCGTCTTTGAGGACTTCAATGGATGGTTCAGCTCCGTCCATTTATTCTGGGTACATTTAACTTTAGTGAGGAGCAACACCTTCGATGCGAAACAGCATCGCATCGATCTCGTCATCACTGAATCCGGCATCTAAGAGCACATGGCGCATATTCGGACGCGAAAAGTCAATCATGGATTCATTCGAAATTTGAACATGCTTGCCGCTGGACTCAAAGAAACGAATCGAGCCGTCTTGAGACGCCAGAACGAGTGTCCTTCCTCCATCCACCAGTCGTCCGTACGTATTCCAAAAGGGGCTATGTTTGATTATTGCCACACAGCTACCTGCGACCCAATCCCACAGTCTAGTCGTGCGATCTTGAGACACCGTCAAGATAAGCCTATCGTGGGCCCGAAGCTGATAGATCCTGTCCGAGTGACCGCTCATCCTCTTTGAAAGAGTCTCGTTGCGTTCCCAATCAAACACCTCGAGTTCTTTCCTTTGCTCAATAACGGTGGCCATTTTGGTACCGCCGCATGGAGATACCCGCCACCGCGCCTTGCCGTTGTAGTGTTGCGTGTCCTCGAAGATGATTTCGCCAGTGTCTGCGTTCCACTTCCTAAGGGTGTGGCTTTGGCCCCAAAGGGCAGCACCCTCAAACCAAACGGATGTGATTGGCGTGCCAATCTCTAATTCCCTCACAATTGTCCAGTCGATGCGGGACAACAGAGCGACTGAAGAGCCGTTGACAAACGCCACATACCTCGGAGAGAGCCTGAGGTTGGACACAGAAGCCTTGGCAGGTTGGTCATGAACGAGGCTGTACTCGTTTTTTCTGTCCCAAACCATTACGCGCTCTGTCTTGTTTCCAGCGACGACAAGGGCCGAGTCAAAATCGCAGCACCAAAAGGTCCCAGGTCCATTAAGGACTACAACAGGCTCTCCAGTCGACAGCTTCCACAGACGGACAGTTCTGTCTTCTCCGCAAGTTGCTAACTCGTCTTCAAAAAACTCAATGAAAAAAACTTGCGCAAAGTGTCCGTCGTGCTCTAAATCTCCTTTCGACGCATTGTCGTTGCCGCTGGTCCAGTCGCTGATGGGCCAAACACGAACTGTGTTTTCATGACCAGACGTGTACACCTCGTCGTTCCAAACAGACACATGTTCGATGGGGACATAGTGGCCAACGAGCTTGCGCAGCCGCGTCCATGTCTGAGGATCCACAACGTGCACGCGAGAGTCAGCGCTTCCTCCTGCACAATAGAGCAAGCCTTTGTAAAAGCAACACGAAGGCACGACGCCAAAAAACTCCTCCAGAACTTTGACAGGCTCCAGTGCGTTACGTGACCAGATTCGCACCGTCATGTCGTCGGACGCAGTTGCGACAAAACTCTCGTTGAACGAGGCATCGCGGACTTTCCCTGTGTGGCCCTCGCCCTTGACGATGAATTTCCACTCGCCATCGACAACGCGATAGAGAGCGATCGTGTTGTCAAACGAAACCGAGACGGCATCGTCGCCATCGAGAGCACATCCCCGCACGGCTCCACTATGCTGCTTGAATCGAGCAACCTCCTTGCTTGTTGTGACATCAAAAACCTTGAACACCTGGGTACTGAACAACGCAGCCACGATCCATTTGTCGTTTGCAGCTAAGCCCGTTGTAAGGCCTTCGTCGTCCACCATCTCGCGCTCGTACATCCACGTTGTGGTGTTCAACTTGCGAATCCCATCTCCTCCACCGACCAAAATGCTGTCGCCAACAATGCAGAGCGCCCAAGCCATCGCGTTACCCTTCACGACTCGGATACAAACGCCGGTTTCTGCATCCCATGCGCGAACAGTATTGTCTTTCGATCCGGACAAGATGACGTCGCCATAACGGACTGCGCTTTCAACGTGATCTTGGTGTCCTCTCAGGACGAGCCGCTCGCCGAGTGACTTCACAGTCCCACCTAGATACCTTGAGCAGCGATAGAATCCGTGCGGATTAGGCAAAGCTGTACAGCGTCTCATGTACCGCTGACCTGCCTCAGCAAGGGCCGGAAACCAGGCAGCCTTCGAGGCTAGAGCTGCACACATTCCCGGTACGTCTTCAAGCTCAGTTAGAGTGGACGCGAACAAGAACAAATTCTTTGCAAGGACGGCAGTCTCACCTTCTCCAGTTTCGAGCGACTTGATCACTCGCAGAGAACGGACAAGCTCAGTCACGACAATTTTGAGTACAGCCATGGCAAATATGGCGTCAAGTCGCATCAATTCGTCCAAAGCTGCTCTCCGCCCTGCATTACCTGAACGAGCAAGGTGATAAATCTGCTCATACGCTCTGCGAGCGTTTGGCTTGACTTGAGCGAGCGCTCTGCTGTCACAGCAAAAGACAAACTCAACAGACGAAAGATTCCATGGCATCTGAGGAACTAGGCGGAGGGAAGAAACAGAGCTGTCTTTCACAGCTTTTCTTCTGCCGTAGTACGTCTTCCCGTCCGCGTACTTGCCCCCGAAGTATCCTGCAAGGATAGCGTGAGCAGCTTCAACAGGCTCCCCCTCGTCTTCAATGGAGACGCCAAGGGGCTTGCCGTGGTCTTTGAGTGCGACCGGTTCAAATTTGATCTTGATGTATTCTTGAACAGTTTCGAGATGATGCCGATGGTACCAACGAAGGAACCCAGCCCCTCCAGCGCCATCGCGAACAACGAGGAATGGCCTCACCCGAAGCAGGACCCTCGAAAGAAGCGATGGGGGCAAGCGCAACAGAGGAGGCACCCACCACTCGAAAACTTCATCCAGGACGTCGTCATCAAGCGAGAGGACATCTTCGAGTTCTGCCATCGACAAACCTACGTTTGCTAGGGTCACGTAGCGAAGCAGCCTGCGAACAAGGACTTGCCCACTTTCCTTTGCCATCTCATTCAGCTCACTTCGAATCAAAGCCCGAACGTCGAGAGGGAACGAATTCGTGCCGAACCGTGCAACGCACCAAGCCGATGCATCGTCGGAAGAGCGCAGCGGGGAAATCATGTCCGTCGCTATCCGCATGTAGAGCGCAAGCTTGCACCCCAGGACCGCGTCATCCAACAATGCCCGCTGAACCGGTTGTAGAGTGCGAGCGCCAAGCATTTCGGTCACAGCCTTGGTGATTTCCGCCTCGTCCAACGGCCGCAAAGCGATCCTGTTCTTGTCGAAGTCCTCGCGGGAAGACAGAACGGAGTAGCCGTCAAAAATGGACCCGTCAATACAAGAAACAACGAAGCGGACGTTTGATGGAATCTCAGTTGGAAGCCACTCCAAGAGGGTCCGCTCTCCGTTGGGATTGTCCAGTTGGTCAAGAGAGTCATAGCAAAACAAAGTATTGTTTGATGAGGACTGAATTGCCTCCAGAAATTGACGTTTCATTTCCTCCCACGACAAACTCGCCGCAAGAGACTCATCTAACAATCCAAGCTGCTGCAACGACGACGACAGGAGAGACATGCCCTGTCCCGACATAGCTGACGTCCCCAAAAACCGCAGGATTCCTCTTTCGAACTTCCATTCGCATGATTTTGCCGACGAGAATACCTTGGCCACAAAGGCAGTCTTTCCTGTTCCGCTCTGGCCAGTCACAACGCATATTCCGTGCCCTTCTTCAAGATATGCAACTGCACGTTGCAACTCTTCCGCTCTTCCAACAAAGCATCGCAGCTTCTCGTCAGCAAACTTGGCGTGGTGGAGCAACTCGCTCACAAGTTGGGGTCGCGAGATGGCAGCCCGTTCTCTTGCAAGCCGGTCGACGTTTGAAGCGATAGCTGTCGACACAAAATCTGCCATGTGGCGCAAGTACTCTTTGTGAGCATCCGCGTCTGCATTGACCCCTTGTTTCCAATCCACCTCTTCGTCAAACTTGAGGTCTCCTCGTGTCATGGCAAGCATGCGCTGTGTCAGTCGCTCTCTCAGCCGTATCGCATCGTCATCGCGCGACACTTGCCCCCAAATCCAGGATAGCTTCTCACGCAAAGGGTTGTCTCGAAACACTGGAGCGACGTCAAAGTATTCACCAGCACCGGCTCCATCTGGGACCTCCTTGAACCTTCTTCGCACGCAAATGACCCGCGATGACGCAGACTCATCGTCCAGAAAGGCTGTCCGCGTCTCCTCTTCGGTGACAGATTGGATGAAACGGGCCACCACGTCGTCAGGAAAGCTCTCCAATTTCATTGAAATTTCGGCCTGGATCATGTGGGAAAGATCGTCGAGTGAGAGTTCTCCAGCATGCAGTCGCTCCTCTGCAAGTTTTTGAAAATTTGAGGTGGCTGTGGCAAGTTCTCGCTTCAAGTCTGCTTCAGCCAGATCTTGCCGAAGGTGACTAAGATTAGTCGACACAAATGATCCAATGAAGCTCCCCTTTGCAAAATAAGTAGCGTCTCGAATGACGTAGCAAGGGGGGACTGCATTTTGGTCAAGCTCGTACAGTGCCTCCATGCATTTCCTAGTCAGCGGCAGAAGGGCATCGTGGGCGATTTCATATGAGCGCTTGTCAAGAATCCGCGGGAGAGGTCGATAGCCGTATTTGTCACCGATGAGAGAAACAAAGAACACGCCTTGAGACTCGGCCTTGGCTCTTTCGATCTCAGCCATACACAGGGCAGAAGTTAGATTTCGATTGGCATGCTCTTCTCGAATACCCCATCGCATATCGACCACCTGAAGCTCAATACCTCGCGATTGCAGCTTTCTTCGAAGCCTTGGAAAGCACTTCTCCATGAGGTAGTTTCGCTCAACCGTAGTGTCCGTGAAGGTCGACGAAAGAAACAACACAACCGATTTTCGGTTCATTTCATGCAGGATACTCTTTGAAGAGCAGCGATTTGTTCTCACGAGCTCTTCAATTTCCAGCTCAATGGCAGAGCTCATTCCACAGCGGTTGGAGGAAGGATAACAAAGAGGCGTGACGTCTTTAATTTTAGTCTATCTGTCTCCGTTCCACTTGCTCTGATTGAAAAATCGAAAGACCTCGCTTTACACAAGAGGTGAGGTGAACAAGGGCAGTAAGCCACAATGGAATCTCAGTGTGAGGCACTCTGGGCCTCTGCAATCTAAGAGGTTTTGCTCGGGTGGGGGCCCATGCGACGTCGTTTTTTCGCTACATTTTTCTTGTTAGCTATCGACACATCAGAAGATCGGGCGCACACTTGCTTGGGGCTTATTCAAAAGGTCCCTGCAAATGCGCTTCCTGCTGCTGTAGCCGCTGTTCCAAAAATCTACAAGCCCGTGAACTTCTCGCACTATTGTTCACTTGCATCGCCAGTGAGATTTACAACTTGGCGACCAGCAATCTCAGTCCAGCTCGTCTAAATCCACGTCAGAATTACAGCCAGGTTCATCTTTCTGCTCAAAAGAATCTGCAGTGAGGTCGGATCCGACAAGTCTGGCGAAGAAACTTGACGACTGGTCCTGTGATGACTCGTTGAACTCTTCGACATCGCCAGATGGACCGCCATCCCAATCCACGCCACGGCCAGTAAACATTGGTACGGCAGGCAGGCTTTCCTCAGCCACGACTTCTTTTGGTTGAGGTGACGTGCACTGTTCACTCAATGCGACATCATGACGAGATTCAGGAACTTGCTGCGACCCGCAAACAATGCCATCTTTTCTCATTTCCTCCACGTCACCTTCGTCAGCGGCGTCCAACGCATTTGAAGGTGTCGCATCTTGGTGCAGAGGCTTCGATTCTTCGGCCACTGATGGATCTGTAACATCTTCGCAAGAATCGTCATTTCGACCGTCCACATCGTCATCATCAAAGATTTCATCTTCGTTTTGAACATCAGATCGCTCGACTGGCCCGTTTTCGGTCGTTGCCTGTTCACGAATGCGCTCTCCGGTCTTCTGATGGACCCAAATCTCATCCTCAAGATCGTACTGCCAGTCGTCTGAGTGCGAGATCTCATCGGACATCTCCGCGAAGCTCCTCCCACTCGCAGACTTTGCATCACTTCCCAAAACCACAGGAACATTCGCCCTCACACGAGAAATCCCACGAACGTCAAGATCCTCGTCAACCTCAGGTCTTGGGGCCACGGAGCTCTCTGATGCACTGGACTGCGTCGGTTTCTTGGGTGGCATTCCTCGGACATCTAACTCGTCGAGATCTTCTAAATCTGGAACATCCTGACTAGGCGGGACACGGATAGCGTACGACGGCTTCTGCGGTTCGGGCTCGGGTTCAGGCTCCTTGCGAAGGACCCAGCTCCTTTCTTCAATTTCCCCAGCCGCTCGACGGGCACGTGCGTCATCCAACATCTTTTGGAATGCTGCAGACGTCATGGCCATTGAAGTCAACATACCTTCGCGATTTTTTTGGTCCTGCTCCTCCTTTTCCTCTCGGATCTTCTTTCTTTCTTCTTTTTCCGCATCTAGACCGCCCACCGCCCTAGGGTTGGTTAATGAGGACAGAGACGCAAAACCAGGCTTGCGCGCATCTCTTCTCATCTTCGAAGACTGGCCTGTCGTCCAAATACGTGAGGGATTTAATTCGGGAAACAAGAGTCTTGCGATACTGTGAAATCTTGCGGACGACGGGGTTGCCTTGCAATTGCAGGACTGCAATGTTCGGCATCTTCTCGAGGACGTCGAGAATCCCAATATCTTCGATGCGATTGTTGGAGAGATCCAGCACACTTCAATCGTTAGGTACCCGAAAACTCAATCGAACGTGATGGATTTGCAATCAGCAAGATGCGATAAATCTTCAGCAGTCTTCAAACGATTGTTTGCAAGCTGCAGGGTTCGAAGTTTTTCAAGATGCGACAGATTTTGAATCTTCTCGATTTGATTGTTGCTCAGGTTAATGGTGTCCAGTTCTGGATTGCTGATGTTTTGGATCACTTCAATAAGATTTTGCTGGAGATACCTAAGTTGTTACTTCAATAAAATGGAAATGTCTTACAAGCATCGCAGCTCAGCAAGCTTCTCGAGATTCTGGATTCGGTCGAGGCCATTTCCTTCAAGCCACAAGGCACGACAACCAGTGTACTCTCCAAGGCATGGAGAGATATCTTTCCATCCTTTGAAGTGGAGATAGAGTTTGTCGTTAAGTTCTGGAGTCGAGTATTGTTTCAAGTCGCGACAAATGCGCTTGATTTCTGACAGAGACATGGTCGCCATACGTTTCGGTTAGTTTGAGAAATTAAATTTTAACAGAGAAATTTAAATGTTGGACGAAATTGAGCACCAGCAACAACGACAAAATGGTCAGTCGAACTTGATTGATTTATTGTCCTCGCTGGGTCAATCAGGAAACTTGTTTTGTGTCGTTTGTGCCAGCTCGGCTCACTATCGTAAGTCATAGTCGTGCGAGAGCTTGAGGTCCCGAAGACTTGGCTTATTCGCTGATTCTACGCATTGAATGGCGCCTTCCCAGAGTTTAGATCTCTGAGAGTATTGAAGTATCAAAAAATCGTGATAGACATTTACTGTGAACGAGTTGCATAATAAAGGATGCGCGGGATTTACGTGGGAACTCTATTCTTCAGCATCTGCATTCTCACTCATTGGAGTTACATGCTGCGGCACAAGCACGTACTCGATGCTACCATTCCGCTCCTTAATGGTCAACGACGGCAGAATGTGTGTCCCATAACGATGGGAACGAATGAGTATCCTACAAAGGGACCCTCATATCTGGTTGGCATCATGCGTGCAACAATTTCTTCGGCATTCCGATGATCTTCCTCAGTCAAGGAGACAGGCTGCCCATTTGCACGCACGAACATTGTGATTTCCCGCCAAAAAAAAATGAGAACCCAAGTTGACTGCAGGTGCTTATTCTGAACTGGTTTCACTTCATTGTCAGAGGGAAAGAGTAATTTTCCTCTTCATCCATCTGTGACGAGAGACTACTGGTGAGATGGAGCACCTTTTTGTTTCGGTTATCCAAAAAAGGAAGCTGCAATGAGCGCCCAAAAGAAATCATCTTCTATGAGTCCTGCTGTTCTGCGACTGATGAGCGACTACAGAGAAA
>JAIYDP010000350.1 GCA_027487435.1 Verrucomicrobiaceae bacterium
ACGGAGGACTCGTGAGGCGACGGTGAAAGATTCGTTGGCGACGGCGGAAGATCCGCTGGCGACAACGCCCCTGCGAGCTGCGACAGTGCACGGAAACGGGACGACAGCGCACGCACGGCATGCGACAGGTCGAAACAAATCTCTTGGGGCAGTCCGTAAGTTTACGAATGGCATTCCAGACGTCGGGTGAAGGCTCTCGTAGGGGGTGATTTTACCGGGTACTCCGCCGACGTTGACGATGCTAAAAAAATCACCGTGTCCCTCAGCATACAGCTATTGATAAAACGAGGATCTTGACCCGTCTTCACTTAAGCCTTGGGAATTCCATTAAAGGCCGAATGATTTTGTTGGCTGATTGTAGTCTAAGGATTTGCGTCGGCGTATGAAGAAACTTGCAGCTACTGCACTTAGAGAAAACAGGGCAGTGGATGGCTCAGGTATGATTCCGGCTTGAATAGATACTCCAGGGACAGTTTCGACAGCGCCACTATGAATCTCGAAAGTTTTATTTGCGGCTGTCCATGTCACTTCTAGCCAACCAAAGTGGTTATCTCTAGTTTGGAATCCAACATAAGAGCCAGATCCGAAGTCGGGCGAGGTAAAGACAACATAATCATCATGGACCCGCTCCCTTACAGAGAAAAGACCAGAGAATGAGAAAAGAGGAGGAAGGCCTAGTGGAAAGTGCCGCGAATCGATTAAATCGCCCTCCACAAAGTTGATTGGATGTTGTCTTCCAATAGGATTTAAAGCAACAAACGTGCGATCATCAAATCCAATTGCTGTTAAAATAAAGTAATCTATGTGAACTAGGCTCAGACTCACTGTCAGTGGTGAACCAATCGTGGGTATAGTGAATACTTTTATTTCAGGATTTCCTAGCCCAGCATTGGGGCCACTTGCGGATGAAAGATCTAGTTGAAGAACTACTGCGTTAGCCATCGACAGTAAACTGCCACAAATCATTGCACTAGTTAGATTTCTGCTGATGAAGCTATTTTTTGCTTGGTGTTTCATGAGAGGATTGGAAAGAGAGTAAATTTTCTGAAGAAGGAAATGATGCTTCGCACGGAACGTCAAGATGTTTGGTGTGACAAATCGCGTCACATATCCTTACATGACCAAACTACCTGCGTTATGGGGTGGAAGCGGGCATCGGTATCGCTGGCGCGGGGATCCTTTTGCCGTGTTCGGTGATGAGGTCGATCAGAAGTTCGAAAGATGAGTTTTCGAGGATGTTGAATTTCACCGCTGTTTTGCCGACCTAGAGATTGCTTTTACCGAGGGCAACGCCTCTCGGGGGGGCAGTCCGCGCTTGGTAACATTTTTCCAGTTCTTTGCATTGCTTTTGCATGCGCATGGTTTCCTTGCTTGATCAAACGGTTTATAGATTGATTATGCCCCATTATGGATGTCCAATAAATGTGACCAAAAATAGCTACTGTCCCTTTGACAATGAATCGACCGCCGACAAAGTCGTGAAGAGTGGGTTGCGCGTATCGAAATGCCAGATGGAAGGGAGTTGCATTAAAACATCAAAAAAAGCGATTCGCGCAAAGTAGCCATAGCGATCCTGATAAAGTGCCGCACGCACACGCTAGAGTCAGCAACATTTGGATTGCGGAGCGTCTAGGAATGGGGTAGAGTCGAATCGTTAGCCGTTGAATCAAGCAAGGAAAAGCCGATGAAACCACTCAAAAGCAATGCAAAGAACTGGAGGAAATATTACAATGCGATGACTGACCCTAGAGATGTGAATGATCCCGAAAAAATCTGTTTAAATCAAATTTTTTCTCAACCAGCCAGTTGCTGCTTGTGTGACTGATAAAATTATTTTCAAACAATCATAGAATAGCATATATATGATTAAATCTATAATTAATTTAAGTATATTTATTTTGTTTTTTTATAATATAAAAGCAGACAACAATGATATAAAAAAAATCTCATATGCAAGCATAGTCAGTAGCAAAGATTTTGTCGTTAAATTAGAGCATCCCAAAATTTACTTAAGTAATTCATCTTCTACAGAAGATGGCGAGTTACTATTAAGTTTTACGTTCGAAAGCTTGTGTGTTATCAGACATGGCAAGAATCTCTATATCAATAATAAACTTTATCCGTGCGAAAAAGTTCCCACAACAATATATGTATCTGATAATCTTAATGACGTTACCATAGATGGTAATAAGCTAATTAAAAGTCAAAATATAGACTGTAAAAATTGTGATATTTACGATCCCAGCGCAGGAGATATAATGGAGCTTGAAGATGGTATCAAAATAAAATTTGAAGGGGGGTTTTTAATTGGCGGTAGTGGAGTATCGTTCGACGCGCAACATTTTATAGTAGATCGGTCTGGCTTGATAGTGAAATTATGGGGTGATGATTTATATGTATGGGGTCGCCATATTGGCAAAACTTCACAACTAGCAAATAAAGATAAAGTAATTATTCTAAATACAGCCGAAATGATCAATAAGTTAGGTGAGAAGTAAATAAACGGGTTGATTCTTGGATTTAGTATTTTTCAAATTTTTGTAAGATTTTTTCACGTAATGCTACTTTGCTTTGCCAAAGACCATGAAGTGCTGCCAAGGCAAATGTCTGCGGTTCGACAAGAGTTGAAAGCCTAATGCTGAGAATTCTGCTACGGCTTGGGCTTCTGTCATTTTGTGAAGTGGCTTAATCGGCACAAGTGGATCTTCTGCGCGGAACTCTAACAAATAGATGCGCCCATCGGCTTTTAGGGCGCGATGCAGGCTGCGCAGCATTTCGGCAGGGTGAGAGAATTCATGATACGCATCCACCATGAGCGCGGCGTCGATCGAGGCTTCCGGTAGGGCTACGTCATCGATTTTCCCTAGGTGCGTTCGTAAATTTTTTACTCCTTTTTTCGCGGCTTCTTCGTTTACGAAATCGATCATTTCCTGCTGGATGTCCAGTGCCACTACAGATCCTTGCGGAACTAGATTTGTCATGCGGAACGCATAGTAGCCAGATCCCGCGCCAATGTCTGCAATCACGTCCGTGGGACGCAGTTGTAGTGCGAGAAGTGCTTTGGATGGGGCCTCTTCCCGTTCGCGTTCTTCTCGTTCTAGCCAACCGATCGCAGGATGCCCCATCACTTTTGCGATCTCTCGACCCATGAAGCGTTTGCCAATTCCATCCGCTGATGCGGTGGAAAATTCGTAGGCCAGAGGCGTTTGAGTTTTCTTTGGTGAGGTCGCCGCAGCGTCATTGCCGCTATCCCAGATTTCTTGGGCATCCACGTCCTCAAGGAATGAATTGCGTTGATCAAATTGCTTTTTCCACCAAAAAAAGATGACCCCAGCCAATACCAACAGTGCCACCAATCTTGCTACTCTTATTTGCATAACGAGGAGTCTAGCGTAAAAGCAGTGGCGTGTCGAACTGCGAATCGATCAATCATGACCAGACTGAGGCCGTTTGGTCTTTGGCCAAAAAAAACGCGTGAGATTGACTCACGCGCTTTTCGAGAAAAGAAAATGTTTATGAAAATCAGCGACGATCTGCGGATTTGACAAGAGTGGCTTTTTTGCCGACACGGTTACGCAGGTAGTTCAGCTTGGCGCGGCGGACTTTGCCTTTGTTTGTCACTTCGATCTTAGCGATACGTGGTGTGTGGAGAGGGAATACCCGCTCAACACCTTCGCCGTAAGAGATTTTACGAACGGTAAAAGAAGCATTGACGCTAGAACCGCGGCGACCAATCACAAGACCTGCGAAAATCTGGATACGCTCTTTACCGCCTTCCACAACGCGGCAATGTACTTTCACGGTGTCGCCCACGTTGAATTCGGCGAGATCGGTCTTGCATTGTTCTGTTTCGATTTTCTGGATAAGTGTCATAACGTGGTGAGATTGGTGTAATGTTCGGTAGTGATGGAATCTGTTGCAGAGTGCAATGAATTGCAGCGAGCAAGGAAGATTTGCGCTTTACCATTGCGCGGGGGCGGGAAACTAGAGAAATCTTTGGATGATTGCAATACTGAATTTCATAAGAATGAATTTTTTTTTCGAATGATTTATTCCTGACCTTGCAGAAATTGCAAAGCAGCTGGTGTTCCGGGCCCGACGCTGCGGTAAAAACAGGAATTTCGTCCGGTGTGGCAGGCTCCGCCACCAGCTTGTTCCACAAATAACACCAAGGCATCTTGATCGCAATCGGTGCGCATTTCGATGATTTTCTGAATTTGCCCTGATGTTGCTCCTTTGTGCCAAATTTCTTTGCGGGATCGAGACCAATAGACTGCTTCGCCGAGTTCTAAGGTCATCCGCAGGGATTCGGCGTTCATCCATGCAAGCATCAACGGTTCGCGGGTGTGAACATCAATCGCCATGGCGGCGATCAGCCCATGGTCATCGAATTTCGGGGCAAACTCGTGACCATTTTCGATCTGATTTTTATCGACGCGAGGAGCAAAGCAGGAACTGGAATGAGTGTGGCTCATGACGAGGGAATAGTGCCGATGCATGTGCTACGCAAGGGAAAAGTAGGGCAATGAAGCGGAGGTGATCAGTCTTTCTTTTGACGAGCGGATGCCTTAAGTCGTAGGCCATTGAGGGCAATGAATCCTGTGGCGTCATCTTGATTGTAGGCGGCTTCCTGTCCGCCTTCCATGGTGGCAACAGCCTCGGAATACATCGAATAGGGCGAGCGGCGGCCTGCATTCATGATATTTCCTTTGTAGAGTTTGACGCGAACTTCACCGCTTACGGTTTGCTGGGTTTGCGTCACTAAGGCTTGAATGGCCTCGCGTTCTGGTGCGAACCAAAAGCCGTTATAAACCAGTTGAGCGTACTTGGGGATAAGCGAATCGCGAATGTGCATGGATTCGCGATCCATCGTCAGAGCTTCTAGGTCGCGGTGCGCAGCGAGCAAGATCGAACCGCCGGGAGTTTCATAGACGCCGCGGGACTTCATGCCGACGAAGCGATTTTCGACAATATCCACACGTCCTACTCCATGCTTGCCGCCAAGGAAATTGAGCACACGCATGATTCCATAAGGCGAGAAGAGCGCGTAACCATCTTTTTCGCCGAGAGATGTCACGTCTCCTAGTGTGGTAAGAATGGTTTCTAGTCCCTCGACACGTAGGCCAACGGCATTGCCTTTTTCGAAAAGAATTTCTGTATACTCAGGTTGATCTGGTGCGTCTTCTGGAGCTACAGAAAGCACATACATTTCGCGATCTTCCGCGGTGGTGGCGTCATACCATGGGTCTTCCAACATTCCAGCTTCGAAGGAAATGTGGAGAAGGTTGCGATCCATCGAATAAGGCTTCTTCATCGAGGCTTTGATGGGGATTTGATTCGCTTCGGCATACGAAATCATTTCCGCGCGGCCTGGGAATTCTTTGCGGAAGGATGCGTCTCGCCAAGGAGCAATGCATTTGATGTTCGGTGCTAATGAGTTCATCGACAGCTCAAAGCGCACTTGGTCGTTGCCCTTGCCCGTTGCGCCATGAGCAATCGCATCCGCGCCTTCTGCGATGGCACAATCAATCATTCCCTTAGCGATGCAGGGACGTGCGATTGAAGTTCCCAGCATGTAGCGGCCTTCATAAATTGCGCCAGCTTGGATCATGGGGAAAATGTAATCGCGGGCAAAGTCTTCTTTGAGGTCGCCGATGTAGCATTTGCTAGCACCGGTCGTTAATGCCTTATGCTCTAGGCCATCGAGTTCCTCTGCTTGTCCCACATCGGCACAATAAGCGATGATTTCAGCGGAGTATTTCTCCTTGAGCCATTTCAATAAGACGGATGTATCCAGACCTCCCGAGTATGCGACGACGATTTTCATGCGGGCAGAGGCAACCATGTTCGCAGGTGACATGCAAGGGGGAAAGATTCCCTTTTTTAGACTCGACATATTCTCGCCACGCCACCACCCTCCGCGCCCGTATTTAAACGTATTATGAAATCTACTATCCTTTCCGGCGTGCTGATGCTCGCTGCATCCGTCGTCATCCACGCTCAGGAACCTGCACCTGGCATTGCACCAGTCGCCCCTGCTGCAGCACCAGCAATCAGTGCGGAAGCCATGAAAAGTAACACCTCTTATGGCTTTGGCTATCAGAATGGTCGGCAATTCAGCCAAGCCATGAGCCAATATGGCATCGTCATGTCTGACATCAGCAGTGATGAGTTCCTCAAGGGTTTTGTCGCAGCGATGGATGGCAAAAAACCCGAGCGCAGCGAAGCTGAGATTCAGTCCGCCATGCAAGCGTTGCAGGCCATGGTCGAAAAACGTGAGAAGGCCTTTGCCGAAACAAACCTTGCCGAAGGAAAAGCTTTCCTCGCAGAAAATGGCAAACGCCCGGGCGTTACCACCACCAAGAGTGGATTGCAATATGAAGTCATGTCCAAGGGTGGCGACAAAAAGTTCGTCCCTAGCGCCAAAGAAGAAGATGATGCAGGCAAGCAATTCCTCGTCAACTATCGCGGCACACTCAAGGATGGCACAGAATTTGATAAATCACCCGAAGGGCAACCTGTTCCTATGACATTGCAAGTGGTGCCAGGCTTCAAAGAGGCCATCACCACCATGCCGATTGGTGCGAAGTGGAAGCTCTTCATTCCTTCTGAGCTTGCCTACGGTCCAGAGCGCCGCAGCGCGCAGATTGCTCCCAATAGTGTTTTGGTTTTCGAATTGGAACTCGTGGACATCAAAGATGCTCCTCCGCAACAAGGCGGATTCCAGATGCCCGAGATGCCCCAAGGTCGCTAATTTTCTTCGATTTGCCTTAGGCATTTTTTCCTCAGCCGCATGTCCCTAGGCCATGCGGCTTTTTTTTGCGGCAAGAAACACCCATGCCTTCAGCTTGTGATTCTTTTGCGAGCCCCACACTTCTTTCGATGATCCAGTTTTGACAAGGAAATCGATCATTCCTACAGGAATCATTGACTTACCTAGAAAAATCCAACATAAATCTGTCCCGATGTCCACTATCCTGCCACCGCGCCCTCGTCATGTAGGTGCTAAATTACGTATCTGCGTCGTCGCATCACGATACAACGAAGAATTTACCGATGCTTTGGTTGAAAACGCGATCGAAGAATTGGGAATACTCATTCCGCAATCACGCGTCGATCTGGTTCGCGTTCCTGGCGCTTTTGAGATTCCTGTTACCATTAGTAATGTGCTTTCTCGTGAGCAACCCGCTTGCGTCATTGCTCTGGGGCTGATCATTCGTGGTGCCACGGCTCACGCAGATCTTGTTGCAGAATCGGTAACCTCGGCACTGCAAACGATGGCCGTCTCGTACGTGGTTCCCATCATCAATGAGGTGCTGCTCGTCGATGATGAGAAGCAGGCTTACGCGCGTTGTGTCGGTGCGAACTTGAATCGAGGACGCGAGTCCGCACGTCAAGCCGCATCCATCATTGATGTGTTTCAAGAAATGGAACGCACATTCCCTCGACCCGTAGCCCGCTAACATGCCTAGCCGCCGCCAAATTCGCGAAGCTGTCGTGCAGTTTCTTTACTGTGCTGATCTCGAGGGGGGGCCTCCCGCTGCTGATCTGCGAGAGTCTTTCTGGAACCTCATCACTGAGTCAGACCGGCGCAAGCTCCTCACCCATACCTTTCGTGCTCTCGAACATTTAAACATGGGGCGTGCCGAGCGAATCATCGATCTGACCGAGCGCTCGCAACTTCTCTTGCCTCGACTCAGTGCTACGACGGCATCCATGCCTTTGCGTGCAGACTTAGAACACATTTTACAAAAAGAATCGGCTTGGTCTGTTTGTTTTGATCGACTGAAGAAAATTCCTTTCACCGAAGTGGCGGACGATGAGGTTGTGCCTCCTCTCGAAGCGCTTCTGACCGATCTTTTTGCGCTCGAGCGCGATCTTGCGCAACTTCGCAAGGATTTTCTTTTTGCCATCGAAGATCATCCTGCTATTCGCAATCATGCCCAGCCTGTGACTTCGTTGATACGCCGTATGGAGCGGATTTCTGACCGCAACTTGATGCTTGAACACCCCGAAAAATTTCCAGAGCAAACCGACCTCGTTCATTTGCGTGGTGCGAAGGAGACTCTCACAGAATTGCGTCGTGAGGCAGATGCGATGGTTGATCACGTGATTCAACATAAGAAACGTATCGATGAAGTTCTTGCTTCGATCATCGAAAATTTCGCTCCCGAGCGCATCATGCCGGTGGATCGCGCGATCTTACGACTCTGTACCGCCGAGTTCCTCCAAGGTTCCAGCGCTACCCCGAAAGTCGAAATCAATGAGGCCATCGATATTGCCAAAAAATACGGATCCGAAGATTCTGGGCGTTTTGTGAATGGCGTGCTCGATGCGGTAGCTCGAAAACTTCACCCCCACCAATTCGCTACATGAGTGCTCATCATCGATGTTTCACTGGCGGTGTCGCTCAGACAAACGGCTACCTTATCCCTTGCGACGATGGATCGCATCTTTTAATCGATGCCCCCGATGGAGTGGCCGCATGGATCGCGAAACTCGGCGTGAACGTTTCTGCGCTTCTGCTCACGCATCAACACTTTGATCATGTCATTGATGCGGCAGCGTTGCAGGCGATGGGAGTAAAAATTTACGCCTTTGCCGAGGCTTCGGATCTTCTCACGTTAGATCACACCATCAAACAATGGGGGCTGCCGCCCATTGCTCCCTATCATGTCGATGAACTCTTGCAGGGACGGAGTTCCATCGAATTGCATGGCCACCTCATCGAAATAGCTCACGTCCCAGGGCATTCGCCTGACTCTTTGACGTATCATTTCGCCTCGGCAGGCCAACTTTATTCGGGCGATACCTTATTTGCTGGAGCGATTGGCCGCACGGATCTACCTGGCCACGGCGATCATCGTTTGTTGTTGCGCGGCATTCGTGAAAAAATTCTTATTTTACCCGAAGACACCGCAGTTCATCCAGGACACGGTTCTTCGACAAACATCTCGCAAGAACGGCGCGGCAATCCGTTCTTGTCCTAACTTGATGGGCAAATCTGACAAATCTGTCACCCGCAGATCCGCGTTTTGCCTTGCAGAGTCGTCGTCGTCAGGAATTCTTCGTTCCTCCTCATTTATGAAATCATTCCACGGCACATGGCAAGCGACACCCGCGTGGACTGCGCTTACATCTGGAGAAGCGGCTCAAGTCTTTGGTCTGCCAACAAAGAGCCGATCTCACCCACGACTCGTGATTGGTCGCAGTGAGTGGCTCGCCTTGCCGGAACTGGCCATTCAACCTCTGCGCGCGAAGTCGGACACGGGAGCTAAGACCTCCACCTTGCACGCCGAGGAGATTTCCTTTGATGAGGCAACCAGCATCGTGAGCTTCATCACACGACTCGCCGACGGATCGCCCTTGTCCTGTTCTTGTCCTGCCATACAGTTTAAG
The DNA here is from genome assembly GCA_027487435.1 of Verrucomicrobiaceae bacterium. Lineage (GTDB taxonomy): Bacteria > Verrucomicrobiota > Verrucomicrobiia > Verrucomicrobiales > Akkermansiaceae > UBA956. The sequence goes on from JAIYDP010000350.1 coordinate 9,400, forward strand.
CATATCCGCAATTCAGGAGGTATGTCGCAAAGTCGCATCGTGATTCGCACCAACGCCGCTTTCGCTGGTGGGTTATGTTTTCCTACAGAGTTCACACTCGCTGACCGTAGTGCCATGAAACATCCCATCCTGCTCGGGCGTAGTGCCTTGAGTTCTCGATTCCTCGTCGATCCCCAAGCCCGAAATCTGTTAGGCTGCTTCGAATCGAACGAAGCTTGATCTTTGACCCGCTCCACCCAATCCAAGAATAATTTCTATGAATCTCATCATTTTATCTCGTAATGCCGCGCTCTATAGCACGGATTCACTGGTTCGCGCAGCGGTTCGCCGTGGACACCAAGTTCGCGTTGTTGACTACTTGCGCTGCTACATGAATATCACATCCAATTCACCACGCATTTATCTCGAGGGCGAAGAGTTGATAGCTGATGCCATCATTCCACGCATCGCAGTGCAGCACACCGCATACGGCAATGCGGTGGTGAGGCAATTTGAGATGATGGGCGTGACCACACTCAATGATAGCGTAGCCATTTCTCGATCACGCGACAAACTTCGTAGCTTGCAGCTTCTCGCAAGAAAGGGCGTCGGGCTGCCGATCACGGGATTCGCGCATTCCATCGATGCCACAGGCGAGTTGATTCAGATGTGCGGGGGGGCGCCGCTCGTCGTGAAACTTCTTCAAGGCACGCAAGGTATGGGTGTCGTACTCGCAGAAACGAAAAAAGCCGCAGAGTCGGTAATCGAGGCGTTTAAAGAAGTTCGTGCCGACATTCTTGTGCAAGAATACATCGCCGAGTCCAAAGGTGCTGACATCCGCTGCATTGTGTTAGGGAAAAAAGTCATAGCCGCCATGGAGCGACAAGGCGTGGAAGGCGAGTTTCGCTCGAATTTGCATCGCGGCGGCAAAGCACGAAAAATCAGCATCACCGAGGAAGAGCGTCGTACAGCAGTGAAAGCAGCAAAAATCATGGGTCTGAATTTTGCAGGTGTGGACTTGCTTCGTTCCAAACGCGGACCATTGGTCATGGAAGTCAACTCATCGCCGGGGCTCGAGGGCATTGAAAAAGCTACCGACCGCGATGTGGCGGACAAGGTCATAGCATTCCTGGAAAAATCGGCCTCTGCACGAACGGCAGCGATCGATGCCAAGTAGCAAAATTGCACTCGGTTACATTTCCTGAAAAAATCATTGATCTCCTTAGAGATTGCTCTAGGTATTTGGGCCTACAACGTGATGATTTTTGCATTACGTTACTAAACCCAAAAAATCCAATGAACATCAAAGCGGCTATCCCTCTTATGGGACTCGGGCTCGTGCTATCTTGCATGGGCGATAACATCGTGCCAGTGGCATGGAAACAATCGAATGCTCTCAGTGACCTACGTGTAGCGAGTTTCCTTTCCAATGGAACAGGAATGAATCCAGAGCAAACCATTCTGTACAATCTCAATGCCTCTACACCTGGCGAGCCGAATACAGCGAATGGTATCTCCTGGACTACCACATCAAAAACGACTGCGCCTGCAACCATTGCGCAGGAAGTAGCCGCAGGGAAAATCTGGATCGTTGCGGATCTGGGTGGTCTTACCAACCTTTCGTCCCTTCAACTATGGAACTTCCAGTGGGCACATAGTTCAGGGAATCTTGCGAATCGTGGCATAAATCAGTTCGATGTGTTTGTGCGTAACGCGGACGTTGACACCACCACCGGCTTACCAGGCGGCACCAATATCAACCTTACCTCGGTGAGTGATGCTACAGGCGCAGTATCTACATCTGCGGTGTTTAACCTTGGCTCCAGCAATCCGTGGACCATGGCGTTGGAAAACCAAACGCTTGCTCAAGCGCCGAATAACGATACCTACACAGGTCAAAATTTTTCCTTTCCAGCGAATACCCAAGCTCGCTTCATCGCCATTCGGGTCGATAGCTACTATGGTGGGGCGGGCGTAGGTCTCGGTAAAGTGCGCATCGATGGCACTTTGCTAGCGGATACTTTCGCACCGACTGTGTCTGCGTTGAGTCCTGTGGATGATGCGGTCAATCAGAATCTGACCTCAAATCTCGTCGTGACATTCAATGAACCCGTTACCGCAGGTGCAGGCATGATCACCCTCCGAAGAGCCATAGATACCACAGTTGTCGAGTCTTTCGATGTTGCGACATCGCCAAGAGTTACGATCAATTCGACACAAGTGACCATCGATCCAACGGCAGATTTGCAAACTGGCACAGAATACTACGTACAGATTGACGCGGGAACGTTTAAAGATGCCGCCAACAACCTCTTTGTTGGCATTACCGATGAAACACCCTGGACCTTCACGACCGATAATACGTCACCAACATTGTCCTCAAGCGTGCCGATTGATGATGCGACAAATGTTAGCACTACAGCTTCTTTTTCGGCAACCTTCAGTGAAAACATCAAAGTCGGTACCGGCAACGTGCTGCTCAAACGTTCTAGCAACGACAGCATCGTAGAAACGTTTGACGTCACTTCATCGGCTGGCATTTCCATTACCAACAACGTTTTAACCATTGCCCCCTTCAGTAACCTTCTGATCGGCACGGGTTACTACATTGAAATCGAGCCAACTGCCATCACGGATATCGCTGGCCTCGCATTCGGAGGTCTTTCTGGTAATGCTGCGTGGAACTTTTCTACCGACAACGTGGCGCCCATTCGTCAAAGTGTAAGTCCCATGGCTCCTACCTTGGCTGATCCGCTTACGCGCTTGATGCTTCAGTTTGATGAACCGGTAAAAGTCGGCAATGGCAATGTGATGATTTATCGCGCCAGTGATCACGTGTTAATCGAAACCATCAATATCAATGGCAGTGGATCGGTGAACGGTCGATTTGCCGCGATCAGTCGCACGGAGGCGCTAGTTCCTGGTACAGAGTATTACGTCACCATGGAAGAGGGAGTATTTGAAGATCTTTCCGAAAATCTTGCACCTGCTATTACAGGAGATAGCACATGGCGCTTCACCATCGCGTCAGCGGTGCCGATTGTTCTAGAAAATTTCTCTGCTTCGTCGGCTTTACTTGCTGGATCCACTGCTGATATCTTTGATGCGGCGATTGTCACTGCGGGCGGATCGAACACATGGAGAGCTGGAGGAGGATTTTTGCAAAACGGAACCATCGCTGGTGGCAGTTCTTCCTCAGCTAGTCTTAATCTTGGTTCTCTGATCAATAGTTCTCGTGGTACGGCAAACGGCAAGTTTGCCCTAACGATGACGATCTCTGAGACATCAGGTGGCTGGGTTTCCATGGGTTTTGCTACAGGAAACACACCCGCTACAGATCAGAATTTCACCATTTTTAATGGTGTAGCCAGCGTGATTTATCGAGGTCAACAAGGGCAAATCGCACCAATTGCGAATGGTGAAATTGATATGTTCGGCGGACTTAACAACACCAATGGTGTGGATGGTCCTGATTTGCAAACGGGCTTCCGCACCTTAACCGTGAATCTCGATTTTACTCCTGCGGGTGGCTACAATGGCACATCTCATTTCGGCACGGTCAGTTGGTCTGACAGTGTGTTAGGCACCTTGGGTTCCTACACTTACACGCAAGCTCGGACTTTTGGTGCGATCGCCATTTCTCAGGCCGCTACGGGTATCGTCAATGGTTTAGCCTTATACCAAATCGCTTCAACCAATACCTTTGCGAATTGGATTAGCGGCTTCAATGTTAGCACCTTGACCGGAGCGGGCGATGATGCCGATGGCGATGGTCTTGCCAATTCTGTCGAAAATTTTCTCGGCACTAACCCTTCGGTAGCGAGCCAGGGGTTGACGAGTGTTTCTAGCAGCGCGGGGAATTTGGTCTTCCGGCATACTCGCAACGCGACACCAGCGTCTGACCTTACGGCATCCTACGAATGGTCCACTGATCTAACGCAATGGCATGCCTCAGGAGTCAGTTTTGGCGGCACGAGCATTACGTTTGGGGCTCCAACAGTAGTCACTCCTGGTTCACCAGAAATGGTTGAAGTTACGGCAACAGTGACCGCTGGAGCTACTCCTGCTAAGGTCTTTGGTCGATTGAAAGTCGTGAGAAATTGATCTCATCGACTTCCACTAGACGATTTTTCCTAGCACTCTGAGAGAGGATCTCAGGGTGCTTTTTTCTGTAGCAAGGCGCAGTATGCACCATCGGAAATTTCAAGTGTGGGCAGAATTTGTTTTTCTCGCAGCACTGACAACGAATGAAGATCCGCAAAAGCTTTGACCAGCATTCCATTTTCTTCTGGTTCAATCGAGCAAGTCGAATAGACCAATCGTCCACCATCGCGGAGGCAGGGGACGGCGTTGGCGAGAATGCGTGCCTGCATTTCCGGTAGTTTTTGCAGGTCGGTCGGATGAAGACGCCAGCGAGCATCGATGCGGCGACGCAACACACCGGAGTTGGAGCAGGGGACGTCAAGCAAGATGGCATCAAACTTCCCATGCCATTCTGTTGGCGCACGCTCTAGCCAATCGTGTTGACTGACTTCGGCACAGGTGATGTGAAGGCGTTGGAGATTTTCTTGTAAGCGGGGCAGACGTTTTTCGTTAGAATCGGTGGCTACGAGTGAGCCTTCGTTGTTCATGGCGGCCGCTATCATCGCAGCTTTTCCGCCAGGAGCGGCGCAGGCATCGAGAATCGTCTCACCAGGCAGGGGAGCGAGCATTTCCACGGCATGACGTGTGGCGGGGTCTTGAATGTACACCACGCCATCGCGCAGCAATTCGGATGGCAGAGATCCCTCAACGAGGTAAAAGCCGGGTGTGCCATCGACAGCAGGAAACTCCGGTATTGGTTTGCCCGATAGTGGATTGTAACGAGCATAGGTAGGAGGAGGCATTTGATTTCCCTCCATGATTTCTTGCGCGGATTCAGCTCCAAAGTGCTTGCGCCAGCGCTTGAAAAGCCAATCCGGATGAGAATACTTTTCTGGTAACGGCAAGTCATCGACGCCTTCGAGAAGGCGTTTTTTGCTGTCGATGGCACGTCGGAGCACGGCATTCACCAAGCCGCGAATGTTTGCCTTGCCTGCCTCTACGGTTTCGTTAACGGCGGCATGGTCAGCGATTTGAAGGAGAAGGATTTGATACAGGCCGATGCGTAAAAGGTCACGGGCTTCTGGATCCAATTTGCCATGGCGCAATTTACTGATCCAGTGATCCAGCACCCGACGATGACGCAGCACGCCGAAAAGAATGGCATGAAGCAGGTGGCGATCCGCCGACGAGAGTTGATGGCGTTGCGCGTGGCGTTCGACGAGGGTTTCCGCATAGTCATGCCCTTTACCCCAGGCATGAAGAGCGGCGTGGGCAGCACGGCGGATATTGAGTTTAGCAGGCACACCGCTACTCACGACACTTGCGCGTGAATGTCAAGCAAAGGAAAATTGGGAGTGCGCGGACATGTCTGTGCTTTCCTCATGAGACGACATCTCGCAGCTCCTCAAGATCAGCGTGACTCGCTAAGGCCAGCTTTGCTCAATTGCTTGCGTATGGCCATGCGGGAGGCGGGGGACAGGCGATCTAAGAAAAGTACACCGTTGAGGTGATCAATTTCATGCTGAAAGGCTCGGCAAAGTAGTCCATCGGTCTCGATCACGGCAGTTTCGCCTTCCACATTGGTAAATTTGACGCGGCAAGTGGAGGGTCGGGCGACAGGTGCTCTCACACCTCGAATGCTGAGGCATCCTTCCGTTTCTACCGATTTGCTGCCATCGAGCTCCAATTCTGGATTCACTATGACAAGCGGCATGAAATCGACCATCTCACGCTCTTCGCCATTGTAAGAAAAATAAGAAACGCAATGAGGATCGTGCGCGACATCGATGACGGCTAGGCGCAGAGCTTTGCCGATTTGTGGTGCTGCGAGTCCGATGCCATTCGCATGATACATGGTCTCGATCATGTCCTCGGCGAGCGATAGGATGGCGTCATCGATGGTTGTGATTGGTGCGCAGTCTTCGCGCAGGACGGGGTCTCCGAGTTGGACGATGTCGAGAATCATATTGATGAGAATGGTTTAGGGATTGCTAGGGTTGCGTGTTCGGGTAGGCATACCTTGAATGCCGATGCGTGTCAATGCTCCCCAAACTTCGAGCATTTTTCCAAAGGGTGCTTTTTCATCCGCTTCGACTTCGAGTTTGCGGTTGGGATTGAGCTTTCGCCAGGATTGGAGGTAAGCGTCCAGCAAGTCGGCAGGCACATCAGCTCCTTCTAGGGCAAAGCGGCCTTCGGCATTGATGGCGAGCACGGACATTTCTTCCACGACTGTCGTAACGGCAAGATCTTTCGATGTCGGCAGGGTGATCTGGAGTTGATGGCGAGGACGCTTGAAGTTGGTCGAGACAATAAAGAAAATGAGCAGAATGAAGAGGATGTCGATCATCGGTACGATCGGTACACCGGAGCTTGTTTTCTGAGGTCGGTAAAACTGCATGTTGTTACGGGCGGTTGGTGACTTTTTGGCAAACGTGGACAAGTTTGCTCAGAAGGAGTTCAAGTTCAGTGGTATAGCTTTCGATGAGGCGGTTGAAAAACGTTTGCGCTACCACGCAAGGCACCGTGATCGCTAGGCCGAAGATGGTGGTATTCAGGGCGATAGCGATGCCTTTGGTGATGACTTGGGTATTGCTCATGTCACCCGTCTCACCGAGTTGTGTGAAGAGGAATGCCAAGCCGCTTGCGGTGCCGAGCAGCCCGAGCAGTGGTGAGATGGTGATAACGACATCGAGTGCCGCCATGCCCGAATTCAGGTGGAGGACTTCGAGTCGAGCGGCGGTTTGCACGGCGTCGCTGATATCGGTTTGCGACTTTCCACGATTGTGAACGGCAACAGCTGAGAGTCGCGCGAGAGCACTTTTTCCTTGGTCGAATTTTTTTAACAAGGGTTCGATTTGGCCTTTCTCGATGCAGGACTCAATGTTGGCAACTTCGTTTTCCAATCCAGCTGGCATGATGATTTCTCGGCGCAGTGTGAGCAATTTAAATAAAATCACCGTGATGCCAAGAACGAGGCAGGCGAGCAACGGCCACATGAAGTTGCCCCCAGCGATGAAATATTTCCAGGCGGTGTCGAGGGCGGATTGTAGCGATGCAGTAAAGTGGGCACTGGTCAGTGGTGGCATAGAGAGAGAATTTTTGGTTAGAAGTAGAAATTGTAAAGGACTTCGAGCGGTTCGCCGTCGAGCTCTTTCTGTAAGTCTGCGGGGATGGTGGGCAGTTTGGCTTGACGTATGGAATTGAGCGTAAAGCCTTTTTGGATTTGTCCAGCATCGACCATATCAACCACGGAGGCGGAGCGGACTTCGCCTTTTGAGTCGATGACAAACCGCACAGTGATGGTTCCTGGAGTGATGAGGTCGCGATAAGTGGTGCAGTTGCGGTGCCATTCCGCTTCGATCGAGCGGCTGACAGCAGCATGGTATTTTCCTAACGAGGTTTTGGAAACATTGAGCGCAGAATTGCCTTTTCGGCTGATGGATCCGCTCAGCAGGGTTTTCTGCTGATTCCCCCGAAAGCCCGGCTCGTTGGTGCTCGGCTTGGGCAGAGTGGAAGGAGGTGTCACAGGGTTTTCTGCTGGCTCCACTTGTTTGGCTTTTGGGGCATCGCTGATTTTCGGCTTCGGGCTGTCTTGTTCTTTGGCGCGTTCGACGATGGTGTCACCTTTGTTCATTGGCGTAGGTTTGATGGCATTGGCATCGACTTTTTCCTGATCTTTCCCGGGCTCTAGGGATTCAGTGGTTTTTTCTGTCGCGATACTAGGCTTGGTCGGTGGCTGGAGGGGGGTAGGTGGAGTCATTGGCGTGGCCAAGTCCTTGTGCTCCAGTGTTCCATCTTGCAAACGGCTATTTGTGACTTCGATTTCATCCTCGCGGCGAGGGGTGCGACCCTTCTGACTGATTTGTTCAGGAGCGGTTGCAATCACGGGTCCATCGCTGGTGGCGGTGGTATCGCGTTCGCCGATGTTGTCGATTTTTTCTGGTGGTGCGGATGATTGATCTTCCGACGTTCGAGCGAAAGAAGGATTCTCTTTTGGCGGTGCGGGAGTAGGCACCGCGATAGGGGGAATCGCAGTTGCTTGAGGTGAAATGATGAAGACGGTTGTTTCCGGCGGCTTGGGGGGGATGCGTTTTGTGACGACCCATGTTGTGAGGCTATAGAAACCGAAGGAGACGCAGACGATCAAGCACAGCAAGATGGCTCCCAAAAATGAGAGCAACCAGACGTGGCCCTGGGAGGGCATGCGATTGGCAGAATGCATTGACACTGGCTAGAGCATGCCACAAATGACGCATAGCGCAAGCTCTTGTCGAAGAAGCAATGAAGTTGCTTGCGTTTTCGAGCACTTTGCCGTATTTCAAGGGCATGAAGTTGTCTTCACTGTTGTTGCTTTCCCTTTCGTGGAGTTTGGTTGTCTCATGCGTAGAGAAAAAACCTGAGGTGACGGCTATACCAAAAGTTCCCCAAGTTGCCGAGCAACCAGCGGCAACTCAGCCGCCTGCGATTCCCCATGATAACCTCAATTTGGCCGAGCAATTGCGTGATCCTGCTGGTATGAATACGCTGGAAGCGGCAAATGGAGCGCGAGGAGCTACGACTCAGATCAAGGTTGTCAATGCAGTCGAGACGGTGGAAATTCCTCGTCCGACAAACGCTGCTCCCACGCCACCATTACAACAGGTGAATTTGCCTGAAATCCCAGATAAGAAGTAGCGAACTGGTCTCAGAGTGTGGCAAGAAACGGATTGTTGGTCCTTTCTTGCTCGACGGTGGTTGCCGGCCCGTGGCCTGGGAGTAGGATGGTCTCTAGGGAGAGGGACATCACATGTTTCCGCAGCATCTTTAACGCAAGTTGATAGCTAGAGGGATCGGCGCAGCCGCCGATGGAGCCTGCGAAGAGGGAATCACCTACAACGCAGACGGTGCGGCTGAGGCCATGAATGAGGTAGCCTAGTGATGGGCATGCGTGACCAGAGAGATCCATGGCGGTGATGGAGAGGGAGCCAATGGTCACTTTTTCTCCATGCGCAAGTTGCCAATGTTTCCTGATGCGCGGTTGCAGTGCCGAAAGGCCACCGATGTGGTCACGGTGTTGGTGCGTGACAAACAAATCGACCTTTTTTGGTGAGATCGTATCGAGCAAGTGCAGGCAGTCTTCCGATCGGAAGCCGGCATCGAAAAAAAGGCAGGTTTCTTCGTGGCATATCATCCACGCGTTCACACGATCCGAATCGAAAGGTAGGTCAAAACGGGAGACTTCTTGCAGCTCTGGCAGGGTGGGGGAATACTGCGGTAAATGAATCAATGCCGGACCATGGAGTTCAAGTTGGTTTGCGATGCTTGTGAGAGTGGCATGTGATCCACATCCTTCAAGGCAGGCCGACCATTCTATTTGCGAAATACCGATGTCGAGGGGAAATGCCTGCGCACTCACCCCCATGCCACGTAGTGCTTTGTGCAGCACGTGCATCGTTTCATCTTCCAGCGATGTGGAAAGGTGTAGCGGAAGGATGCGTGGGGCGATCATTTAATAGTGAAGACACGTCCTTTGCCCGTGATCCAAGTGTTTTTGACACTAGCGTAAAGAACATCGAGATCTTCCGGTGCAACAACGCGAAACTCTACGGTGCGGGCATGGCTGGTAAGGGGGTAATTTTTTTCGACCATTTCGTGAAGGTTGGTGCCCATTCGTGAGCCGCGCTCTGTGGTGACATCGCGCACGCGGTCGATGAGTTTTGTGGCCGCGTTCTGTGCCATGGCATCGGTGACCGGACGGATCGAATAAATGCGGTTGAGTGCTTGCCCACCGGTGGTTTCGATTACGACTTCATCAACGAGCAGTCCACCATCGAGAACGTACTGGGTTTTGCTGATGGCGGAGATGCGATCGACTGCGATCATCAGTTCGCTGCCTTTGACGTTGCATACCCAAAAGCGCTTGAGACCATCGGTTTCCATTTCAGCCAGTTTTTTCTCAAGAGCTTCGAGACGCTGTTGCTGATCGTTTTGTTGGTTGTTGTTTTGTGCATGGGCTAGGCCTGAGATGCAAAGTGCGAGTGCGATGAAGTATTTCATAGTGTGTTGAGAGTAGCGCAAGATGTCGGTCTTGGCGAGTAGGATTTATAGAATTTCGGCTTGGTTATTTTTTTAGATCGATTAGCCTAAGGCGTGATTCGCCTGCGTCCTAATGTTGCGGCACTGATCGTGCGTCCTGAAGGCCAGCTTTTGGTCTGTGAACGCGCGTCGTTTCGCGGGGCATGGCAGTTTCCCCAAGGAGGAGTGGATGCCGGTGAGGAGTTGCTTCAAGCACTGCATCGTGAAATTCGTGAGGAGGTTGGTTTGTTGCCGATTCATTACGATGTGGCATATAGCAAAGATGGGTATCGTTACTTGTATCCGCCGAATGTGCGTGTGAAAAAAAAGAAAAAACACGGCTTTCAGGGGCAAGAGCAGACGTATTTTATGTGTCACTTGAAGCCTGGTGCTCCTGAGGTCAATGTGAAACAAAAACCGCAGGAGTTTTGTGCCTATCGATGGATCGAGCCTGCGGAGTTTGAAATCGAGTGGTTACCTGAATTCAAACGCGAGGTGTATCGTCACGTGATGCGCGATTTTTTTCATCTGGATTTGTGAGAAAGGCGATCTGGGGGGAGGAAACACATCACATGCCAGGGATAGGGAGGCCGCCGGTGTGTTTTTTCATTTCAGAGGCGGAAATTTCGCGGCCTTTGCTGATGGCATCTTGCACGGCTTTCAGGATCAGCTCTTGAAGGAAATCAACATCGGTAGGATCAACGACGCTGGGGTCGATGCGCAGGGATACGATGTCACCAGCGCAAGTGGCGGTGACGAGGACTTTGCCATTGGCAACGGAGGTCTCTATGATTCGTTTGGCGAGTTCTTCTTGTGTGGCGGCGAGTCCAGCTTGCATTTTCTGGGCTTGTTGCATGAGTTTGGCAATGTTCATAGGTGTGGTAGTTGTGTGGTTGAATTATGGGGTGATGATGCGAGCGCCGAAGATTTCTAGGGCTTTGCGAATGAGAGGGTCGGAGTGGAAATCATCTTGCGCAGCGGGTGCTGGCTCTTTTTTTGCTTCTGGCATTGCGGGCATAGGAACCACCTCTTTAGGGACCGAAGGCGTCGGGGGCTCGGGTTGCTGTGGTTCATCAGATGCCGTCTCGATCATGGCGTCGAGTGCAGAGAACAGAGCGCTACCTTTGGGTGCGGAGGGAGGTGGCGGTGCGGCGGGTACTGCAACGGGTTGCGGAATTGTTACCGGTGTCGGCGTCGTGGCAACCGGTGCTACTGACGGCTCGGCCTCTGCGGTTTCTGCGGAAACAATGCCAATCGGTGCTGATGTCACCGCAAGTGAGGGAGCTTCCGGCAATGGCTCTTCCTCAGGTGGGGAGCTTTCTGCTGTGAATGTGCCTACGGAGGAAGGAGCCTGCCCGAGAGCTTTGATGACATCGGATAGGCGGATTTCGCTCACGGCTTGAATGGCTTTGATGATGCCGAGTTCAAGATGCAGCTTGCGATTGCTCGCCCATTTCATACGGCCTTCCGTTTCCGCGAAGACATCGATGACAGCAAGTAGTCGATCGGCTTTGCATGGCGCTGCGGCTTTGAGGATTTTTTCCCAAAGCTCGGTGGGAATGCCTTCGTTTGGCGCTTGGGGATCGACCTTGGCGACAATGATGGCGCGCAGGACGTTGATCAATTCGTTAAGAAGTTGCGAAACATCGCGGCCTGTGGAGGCTTCGCGCGCCACGATATGCAAGGCTGCTGCGGTATCTTTCAGGAAAATTCCTTCACAGAGCGAGGCAATCGTCTCGCGGGAAGTGAAGCCGAAGATGTTAAGTACATCGGGCTCGGTGATGTGGCTGCCGCAGAAAGCGACTAGCTGATCGAGCATGGATTGCGCATCGCGCATGCCGCCATCGGCACCTTTGGCGATAGCCCATGCGGCAGTTGGCTCAAGGTTGACATTTTCTTGAGAGGCGATGTGAGAGAGGTGCGAAGCGATGATTTCAGTAGGGATGGGGCGCAGATCGAAGCGTTGGCAGCGGGAGAGAATGGTGGGGAGGATTTTATGGACTTCTGTCGTAGCGAAAATGAATTTCACGTGTGGTGGAGGCTCCTCGAGCGTCTTCAATAAGGCGTTAAATGCCGCTGTGGTGAGCATGTGCACCTCATCGATGTAGTAAATCTTGAAAGCGCCGTTCATGGGGGCGAAGTTGACCGATTCGCGAAGGGAGCGCACTTCATCGATGCCGTTATTCGAGGCACCATCGATTTCCATCACGTCGAGCGAACGGCCTTCGGCAATTTCGAGGCAGACGGGATCGTTTGGATCAAAGTCGATTTTCGGACCTCCAGGGCAGTTGAGAGCTTTAGCAAAAATGCGAGCCGTGGAGGTTTTTCCAGTGCCGCGAGGACCGACGAAAAGATAGGCATGCGCCAGACGATTTTGCTCGATGGCATTGCGTAAGGTGCGTACGACATGATCCTGGCCGAGGACATCATCGAAGGTGGAGGGGCGATACTTGCGGGCAAAGACTTGGTAGCTCACGGGCGAGATAGTAGCGCAAGTCTGATTTCGGGCAACGCTGGATTTTGAGGAAATGATTTATGATTTTGAGTTGAAGTCGAAAACAGCCTAAGGTATTCATCTTTCCGATGAATATGGTGGAAGTGATGTGTCCGACATGTGGTGAATGGTTTTCTGTTGCTGGGCCATCCGAAGACGAATGTCCTACAGAGTGGGATTACGATTGCGAGGTATGCTGTCGCCCAATGGTTTTGGTATTCGATGGCGCAGGCGAGGGGTGGGCGCGGGGCATGGCAGATGGCTGAGAGGCAAGGCTTTAACCCGAAATCCGAAGTATAACGCCGCCATTCGCCGCCATCATTTGCCGTGCAAGGCATGCCGGCGACTTTCTGGTGCTTTACTTCGGATCTCGGCTTTAACGCTAGAGTGGCGCAGGGTTGATTTCCTGAGGAAAATTCTTGGCTATGAGGTAGAGGCACGGTACGTTGCCGCGCATGGGTGATTCATTTTCACGTTTTCAAGATCGCTACTTGGGTGGTAGATCCGTACTTCGCTATCTGATGGTGACAGTCGTTCTGGTCAGCTTTTCGATCCTTACCACCGTCATATCGCAGCTGGGTTCTCGCCTCGACAAAGTGGATGTGTTATTTTTCTCCTCACAAGAGAAAAGCTACGCCTCGATGAAGCAAAAAGCGCAAGAGGAAATGGATCGATTGGTGGAGCGTGGCGAAGATCATTTTGGCGAAGAGGAATTGGATGCATTGGCAAATAGGGTCATGAGAACGTCCGGAAGCCAAGCATTTGAGGACATACGGAAAGGTCAGATATGGCGACTTGTGTCACCCATGTTGATACACATGGATATTCTTCACATTGTATTCAATATGATGTGGTTATGGCAGTTTGGTGTTTTTTTGGAAACGCGTTTCGGATCATGGAAATACCTTGGTATGGTATTGATTTTTTCGGCTGTGGCGAATGTCGTCCAAGCTTGGTTTGTGGGCACTAGCTTTGGCGGTATGTCAGGGGTGAATTACGGAATGTTTGGATTTTTGATGATGCGTAGTTGGCTGCATCCTGACCCTGGCTACAAACTCAGGAAAGAGATTGTCGCATGGATGTTGATTTGGTTGGTGGTCTGCATGACGGGGCGTATGGGCCCAGTGGCGAATCACGCGCACGTGGGAGGCTTTCTTTGTGGGGGCATCTTTGGCTCTGTGCATGCCCTACGTGCTGGCGCATGGAGCATTTTGCGTCGGCGTGCGGAATTTCGTTCGGCTTATGCAAAACGAGAGCAGAGCTTATATCAATGTGCAGTCTGTGGTGCTACGGATGTTTCCCACCCGGAGCGGAGTTTTGCCGTTTGCCCCGCGGACGGGAAAGATTATTGCGACTTGCACATGCCAGCTATCGAAGATCATCCGAAACCGTGATGCTCGATTTTTACTGATTGAGGAAATTTTTTAGCAATTGAATGCCACAGTCTTGGCTTTTCTCTGGATGGAATTGCACGGCCCAGAGATTGTCTCGGATGACAGCTGCGGCAAAAGATTCCTCGTATTCTGTGGTAGCCGCGATAAGAGAGGTGTCGGTTGGTACGGGGAAATACGAGTGGACATAGTAAAAATAGGCCTCTTCTGGCATGCCTTGCCAGCAGGGATGTTGGGGGTCAGAGGGAAGCACGGAATTCCAACCCATGTGGGGGATTTTTTTTCCAGGAGCGAAACGTGCGACTTTTCCTTTCAGCAATGACAAACCTGCAACTCCAGGGCTTTCTTCACTTTCCTCGAAAAGCAATTGGTAGCCAACGCAAATGCCTAAAAACGGTGTGCCTGCGAGGATGGCTTCACGAACGGGTTGATCGAGTCCGCGGGCCACGAGTTCGTTCATGGAGTCGCCGAATGATCCGACACCGGGCAAAATGATTCGCGTAGGGGTGGATGGAAAGGTATCAGCTGAGGAAATGATTTCTACAGGAGCGCCGATGCTATGAAGGGCGTTGGCAACGCTTTGGAGGTTTCCTGCGCCGTAGTCGATGAGAAGAGTTTTGGACATGTGAGAATCAGAGTGCAAGCTTGGTAGAGGGCAATCCTGTATCGCGCGGATCGATTGCCATTGCGGCGCGCAAGGCGCGTGCAAGCCCTTTGAAAATCGCTTCTGCGATGTGGTGCCCATCTCTGCCGTAGAGAAGTTCTATGTGAATATTTGCGCGGAGGTTGTTTGCTAAGGCACGGCAGAATTCTTCCGTTAGGGTGAGAGGGAAATTGGGCGCGTCGGGTGTTGTCGATGGTGTTTTGAACTCCAAATGCGGTCGATTGGATAGATCAACCACAACGCGTGCTAGCGTTTCATCCATAGGCAAATAAGCATGGCCATAGCGACTGATGCCTATTTTATCTCCGAGAGCTTGACGCAGGCAGTCCCCCAAGACGATGGCCGTGTCTTCTACGGTATGATGCGCATCGATGTGAAGATCGCCTACGGTTGTAAGCTCTAAATCGATCAGCCCATGGCGGGAAAATAAATGGAGCATGTGGTCGAAGAAACCGTGTCCTGTGTTGATGGATGAGGTGCCGGAGCCGTCGATATTGACGCGCATCGAGATGTCTGTTTCGGCAGTTTTTCGTGAATGAGAGGCGGTGCGTGGCATGGTCTGAAAGATCGTGATGATAGTGTGGATTACGGGCGCAAAAGTTGCAGAAGCTTGGATGGATTTTCGATGGGTTGATCATCGCCTTTTGGCAAGGCCACGGCATTGGTCGGTGCTACCGCAGGATCGATGCGCAAGAGGCCAGGGCTAGAGCGGCGATAGGCTTCCATGAATTCCGTTTTGCCAAGTGCGCTTAGGCGTAAGTCAACAGGGAAATCTTCATAAATGACGCTGATCAGGTAATCTGTGTGAAGCACGGGGATTGTCTTTAAGGCTGCGATCTGCCTTTGCGTGGCTGTGTACAATAGATCGTTGCGTGGCAAACCGAATTGTTCCATGCGAATCAGATTTTGCCGTAGAATGCCTGTGGTGCTAACGTCAAACAACATACTACGATCCAGGCAAGGTACGTTGATGATCGTTCGAGCCGATACGGGTGTTTCCTCTACAAATCCATCGACGAGGTGCGTCGCTTCGATATGCTTGGTGAGAGTCGCTGCGTATTCCAGCCAAGATGCATCACCAGAGATCTGATGCAGGTCAAGTGCAGCTTTGGCCATTTGAGTGACGGTCCCAGCTCTCGCATCTGTGGTGGAAGGAAATGCGGAGGCGGGGTAAAAGGTCGGGGTGTCACTGGAATGGAACGTGCGGCGCAGGGCTTGCATACTGCGGACGGCCATATCTTTCCAACGCTCCTTACCCGTCATTCGGTAAATGGCGGCAGCGGCACTGACGGCTCGTGCCGTAGCTCTCGCATCTGGTGTAGGTTCTTTCGGTTGGATCGGCATAGCGACCTGGCGTTTTTTCAATAATTTCAGCCGAGCCGTTGCGAGAAGCTCCTCTGCACGAAGTTCAGTGATGGAACAAGCTTTGGCTACAGCGGCTAACGGTTTGCGACAGGTCAGAGAATTGCGGCGGAACATCTCTTTGCGAGGGTCACTTTCGAAGGGTAAGTTTCCTAGTTGACTGATGGCACAATATTCTTTGATGAGGGCAAATTCATCGTTATCGAGGCTCGCTTTGAGGTCTTCCATCGTCAGCAAGCGTAGTTCGTCTGAGACATTGACAGAAGAGCTGAAGGTGTAATAGCTACCGTCATCAAGGGAGAAGTTTTCTTCTAAAAACTCCATCGTCCGTAAAGCCGCAGAACGAAACGTTTCATTTTCGGTTAGGTTGTATGCTTCAGAAAGCAAGCAAACCATGTCTGCTTGTGTAATCGCGTTACGGTCGGGTTGTGTCCAAGCCCATGATTTGTCTTTGCGACAAAAATAGAAACCTCCGTCTAAAAAATCTATCGCGGCACTATCCATCATCATTCCTAGGTAATGGATGAAAATGTCGCGCGATAGGCGCCGCTCATTTTCTGGAAGTGCGGGGCACTGCGCTGCGATACGCATGAAATCCAGATAGGTAATCGGTAGTTGAATGCCAGTGTTGGCAATACTTAGCGAATCTTTTTCATAATAGCTGTGGAGATTATGTAAGGAGTCGAGTAGTGCGTCGCCGCGCTCGATGGGCATTTCTGTAGCCGGAACTTTTGGTTTCAATCTCTCACGCCGGCCCAGCGCATCCAATCGGCTGTTGTTCTTGATGTAGTCCAGAGAATCGCTGCTGATGCTCAGCGAAACATTCTGACAATTTCTCATCGTCTGTACGACTTGGTCTGTTCCTCCTGCTCGCAGCGGTAATGACGCCACCGGATTGCCATCTGGAGTCATCCACATCAAGAAGGGAAATGTAATGCTTTTCCCGATTTCTTGGCTGAGGATTGAGGCAATGATGCCAACCTCCCGACATGAATCGACATCCACAAAAACAGGGACGAAGTTTGCGCGAATTTCTTGAACGAGATAATCAGCCTTGTCGATCTTCTTGAGAACCTCAACGTCAGCTGAGAACATCGAAGAACAAGCCATGACGAGTAAGATTTTTTCCGACTCGCGTGCAAAATTGATCGTCGTCGGGGTAAGCTGCTTCCAGCCGATGGGAGAATCTGCCACAGCCCGAAGAAGCGGCGAAGGATGATCTCCCACGTTATTGCTCATGAGAACAGGAGTGGCAGGCGGCGGGCCTGATGTAGAATTGTTTTCCTTGCAGCCCACAGTCAGTGAGATCGCGGCAGTGAACGCTAGCCAGCGGTAGGAGCGTGAAAACATCGTAAGATGGCAGTGCGAAATCATCATGTCTTGGGTGCGTGCATTCTAGCATAACCATCGGCTTTTGAAAGAAAAGACTTTCGCAAACATTTTTGTCGAGTATGATCGCGCAGGAGGAATTTCACCCATTGTGATCAGTATAGCGGTAACAAGTCAAAAAGGAGGGGTTGGTAAAACAACCGTAGCGATCAATCTAGCACACGCTTTCGCGAGAGCGGGCATACGTACTGTTCTCGTTGATGTAGATCCTCAAGGATCTGTAGGATTATCCCTGACTCGTCAATCACGCATGCTTCCTGGCTTTTATGATTATTTGGATGACACCGCATTGCCTATCGATAAACTTCTCGTACCCACGAGGCTTACGACCTTTTCTTTGGTTGCCGCGGGGCAAGCGAGCAGCTACGAAACTGGTGGCGCAGCATCAGGGTCTCATCTCCCACGCTGCCGGTCCTTCCTTAGAACTCTTGCCGCTCGCGGATTTGAGGTTTGTGTGATCGATACCGCCGCGGGCCTTTTTGGCATTACCTCTGATATTCTAGCTTGCTCGGATGCCGTAGTCATACCGCAACAAGCAGAGCCTCTTGGTGTGCGATCCGTCCCAAAAATGCTTGAAGGGCTCGGCCGTATCCGCGTTCTCAATCCGCGCATGAATGTCCTAGGTGTTTTGCTCACCATGGTTCAAAATGATTTGGCAGAGAGTCGAGAGGCAGCTACGGCATTACGACAACTGCTACCGCAGGAGATCACATTCCAGACGATGATTCCTCGCGATTCGATTTTTGTAAGAGCTAGTGCCAAAGGTCTGCCTGTGGGAGTCATGGAAGATGGGTCTGGAGCACAGGCCGTATTTGACTCCTTGCTGATGGAAATTCAGACCAAATTAGAAAAATCAAATACACTAACGTAAATGGATCACGTCAATCCTTGGGTAGATGCCGCAGAAATGATGCGACTCGCTGAGGCCCTGCTCGCACCGCCACTGATTCCTGCTCGCGCTCCAGCAGATGCGGGCTTCGGTGGCGAATTTGTGGGCTATGAGCCACAACCTAGTGACAAAGAATCATCGCAGCCTATTTTGCAGAGTTTTCCTCTTCAGAATGCCATTCTCAGAGATCATTCCTCCGTGTCTGCTCTCCGCAGTGAAACGAAAATCTGCAACGATCCACTACCTTCAGAACCTCAACCCGATCAAGATCCTTTCCTAGGTAAGAATCGTGTCGCGCCGACGCCCGAGCCAAGCAAAGTCACGGAAATGCCCCCGCCTCCGCAGTCACGGATTGCTGCTGCTGCCCCACCGTTGGCGATGATCCCACCGACAATCGCAACTCCCTCTCCTTCGTTGTTATTCGAGCGGTTGGGGCATTTTCGCGCCATTTTACGGCAACATTTTGGCGTGCGAGGCGTGTTTCTTTTGGATCAGCATGGCAAGGCCATTTTCGATGATTCAGATCACGGGAAATTGTATTTCATGGCACGTAGCCTGGCTTTTGCGACCAAAACCCATCGTGACGAAATCGGAAACGTTCACGTAAGAGTGGGATCGACCACATCTCTTGTGGTGATTCCCGCCGATACTGCTGCTGGCAAAATCGTGCTTGGATTAGTTGTTGACCACGCCATACCGCCAGAGGCTTTGCCGCACATCGTGACGGCTCTTCATGCCGCGGTCTCTTCACCCCAAGCTCATTGATTTTTTCCCATGGCTCGTGTCCTCGTAGGTCTCTCCGGTGGTGTCGATAGCGCCGTCGCTGCTGCGCTTTTGCTTGAGCAAGGACACGAAATATGCGGCGGCTACATGAAAAACTGGATCAATGAGGACGGCATCCCCGGTGAATGTCCTTGGGAGCAAGATATTGAAGATGCCCATGCCGTTGCGAGATCGTTGGGAATTGAGTTCCGAGTCATTGATCTCATAGACGCATACCGCACGCGCATCGTGGATTCTCTCATCCACGGCTATCGCAACGGCGCCACGCCCAATCCCGACGTTTGGTGCAATCGTGAAATGAAGTTCGGTGTCTTTCTCGACTATGCTCTTTCCCAAGGATTCACTGCCGTTGGCACGGGTCACTACGCGCGCCGACGTACGCAAAGCGATGGCACAGCCTGCATCCTCCGTGGTGCGGATCCGAACAAAGATCAAAGCTACTTTCTCGCCATGATGACGCAGCACCAAGCGGCGCATGCGATGTTTCCGGTTGGGGAAATGCTCAAGACTGAAGCGCGTCAGGTCGCTCGCCGTCATGCACTTCCTGTGGCTGAAAAGAAAGATAGCCAAGGCATCTGCTTCATTGGCGCGGTAAAAATGTCCGATTTCCTCCGCCACTACGTGCCAGACAACCCCGGCGAAATCGTCGATGTGCAGGGCAAAGTCCTGGGCCGCCACGATGGCCTTCATCTCTACACCTTAGGCCAACGCAAAGGTCACGGAGTAGCCTCCCCACGCGAAGGCATGGCCTATGTCGTCGTCGGCAAAGACCTCACACAAAACCGCCTCGTTGTCGGCTGGGATGTCCAAGACACCCCCGGCCTCTACACCAACCGCTGCCGCGTCGGCACTCTCAACTGGATCAACGAACCCATCCTCACCCCACGCCGCATCGAAGCCCAGCCGCGCTACCGCGCCAAAGCCGAACCTTGCCTCGTCAACCCCATCGATGAAGGCCACGTGGACGTAATCTTCAGCCGTCCCCAGCGCGCCATCTCGCCCGGCCAAATCTGCGCGTTCTACGATGGTGGACGCCTCATGGGCGCTGGCACCTTCGAGCAATGCTTCGCGTCCATTCAGCCATAGCGCCGAGTGTTTCCTCCAAAAAACTGGCTGAATAGGGCAAAAATCGAAACCGCCCCCCGCGCCAGCGTCGCCCGAAAAGCTCCCCTAAAAATTTAGACCTCAATTTCCGCCGCCAGGAATCGCCTCCTAGAAATTTAGACCTCGATTCCCGTCGCCAGAAATCGCCTCCTAGAAATTTAGAACCCGATTCCCGTCGCCAGGAATCGCCTCCTAAAAAATTAGACCTCAATTTCCGCCGCCAGGAATCGCCTCCTAGAAATTTAGAACCCGATTTCCGCCGCCAGAAATCGCCTCCTAGAAATGTAGACCTCGATTCCCGTCGACAGAAATCGCCTCCTAGAAATTTAGACTTCGATTCCCGTCGCCAGAAATCGCCTCTTAGAAATTTAGAACCCGATTCCCGCCGCAAGAAATCGCCTCCTAGAAATTTAGAACCCGATTTCCGCCGCAAGAAATCGCCTCCTAGAAATTTAGAACCCGATTTCCGTCGTCGGAAAACCGCGCAAGCGAAAGCGGAAAATCTTCTACTCCTCAAGTTGGCGTTTCTGCAACCATCGCCTTTCCTATGCCATGGCAGAAAATATCCTGAAACGTTTCGACTAACGCTACCGTAACCTCTATGATTCATCCCTGAACTCCATACACACTCGCCATGAAACCTCACTGCCCCGGTAACCCTCTCGAGCGCTATAACTCTCGCCGCGAGTTCCTCTACGTCGGACTCCTCGGTGGCTTAGGACTTTCCTTACCCGGATTCCTCAAAAACCAAGCCTCTGCTGCGCAAAAATTCTACTCTTCCAAGGAGGGAATCGCCAAAGGTGTCATCCATATCTTCCTTCCCGGTGGATTGTCTCACCAAGAATCCTTCGATCCCAAGCCTCTGGCCCCTGCGGAATATCGTGGCCCCTTCGGCAGCATCGACACCAAGCTGAAAGGTGTCCAGTTTGGCCAATTCATGAAGCACACCTCGCAGATTGCCGATAAATTAACCATCATTCGCTCCATGACCCACGGTGAAGCCGCCCATGAGCGCGGCACTCACAACATGTTCACCGGCTACCGGCCATCCCCCGCTGTCGAATACCCGTCCATCGGCTCCGTCATCTCCCACGAACTTGGCCCTCGCAACAATCTTCCTCCTTACGTTTGCGTTCCTTCTGTTCCGAATGAATACGCGAATTCCGGCTATCTCTCCTCCGCTTTTGGCCCCTTCGCGTTAGGTGCGGATCCCGCGCAATCCGGCTTCAAAGTCCGCGATCTCAGCCTGCCCGATGGCGTCAGCGATGAACGATTCGCCCGTCGCCGATCCCTGCTCGCCACAGTCGATCAACATTTCCGCTCCATGGAAACATCTGATGCTCTCGATTCCATGGACGCCTTCTACCAACACGCCTACAAACTCATCTCCTCACAACAAGCCCGCGAAGCCTTCAATCTTGAAGCTGAACCCGCTGCCTTGCGCGATGAATATGGCCGCAACGAAGCTGGGCAACGCATGATCCTCGCTCGCCGACTTGTCGAATCGGGAGTTCGATTTGTTTCCCTCACCACGGGAGGATGGGATCATCATGACAACATCAAAGCTGGCATCGAAAGCAATATGCCACGCACCGATCAAGCCATCGCAGCACTCATCCGCGATCTCGACCGCCGTGGCATGCTAGACTCCACCTTGGTCCTGATCACCACCGAATTTGGCCGCACACCGAAAATCAATCCCACCGGTGGTCGCGACCACTGGCCTCGGGTCTTTTCCTCGGTCATCGCTGGCGGCGGATTCAAGCAAGGTTACGTCCACGGCAGTTCCGATGCGCTAGGCGGCGAGCCAGAAAATGATCCTGTCAGCGTCGCCGACCTCGCCACCACCATCTACCATCAAATCGGCATCAATGCCGATAAAGAACTCATGGCCCCCGGCGATCGTCCCATCGAAATCTGCGATGGCGGCACCGTGCTCGACGACTTGCTAGCCAAAAAAGCCTGAGTCTGAGGATCAAACATCGCGCATCCGCAAGCCACCCACGGCATTCATTTTCCCTAACAACTTCAGCCTGCACTTAAGTATTTCCCGTCAGCATGCTTTGATCTTGCTCGTACTTTGTGCATGGAGTAACAATCTTCGCAGATGCAAAATGTTCCTAGCAAAATACCAAATGAGCCAAAGATAGATGCCGGGCGCTGGGTGGAGGAGCATGGGGAGTGTCTGTATCGCTTTGCGCTGTTGCGCGTGAGAAGTCCCGAAATCGCGGAGGACTTAGTGCAGGATACCTTGCTCGCAGCAGTCAGGACGCAGGATCAATTTTCCGGACGATCAAGCGAACGGAGCTGGCTGGTGGGCATTCTGAAGCACAAAATTGCCGATCAT
Source organism: Verrucomicrobiaceae bacterium (assembly GCA_027487435.1). Classification (GTDB taxonomy): domain Bacteria; phylum Verrucomicrobiota; class Verrucomicrobiia; order Verrucomicrobiales; family Akkermansiaceae; genus UBA956. Next base: position 31,939 of record JAIYDP010000350.1, read on the forward strand.
TTCCGCAAGCTCGGGCGCGAGACGAATTTCACCGATATGGAATTTCTGCAGGATGAATTGTCGCATAAATTCGAGGACGGATTCTGGAATCATGACATCGGCCCCGTGGAGTGGACGCAGAATGATGCGGTGACGTATCGCTCGGAGTTTTGGCAAATCATGCGTGCCTGCCTCGGCAAACTGCCGCCGCGCGTGGCGGATGTGTTCATGATGCGGGAAATGGATCAGCAGGGGACGGAGGAGATTTGCGAATCCCTAAGCATTTCCCAAAGCAACTTGTGGGTGATGTTGCATCGGGCGAGGATGGCGTTGCGCGAGTGCCTGGAGATGAATTGGTTCGGCAAAGAAGCATCTGGCTCTGAGGCGAAATGAACCAAGGGCAGCATTTTTGTAAGGATTCGTCCATTGGCGCGACAAATCGTGAGCAAGCATAAAAATAAACCACATCCCTCATTTGAATACGAAAAAAACATACTGGCTGAGTAAAGCATGGGAAGGGGTGATCTGCTTGCTGACACCGCGCTGTCACGAGATGACGCGGTTAATTTCTTGCGAACGTGAAAGGCCACACTCTTTGTTTATGAGATTGCGGATGCGTTTGCATTACGGAATTTGTATTTGGTGCAAGCGCTATCACGATCATCTCGGGTTGTTAGGGAAACTGAGCCGTGCGTTTCCCGAACATTCCTGCGAGCATGGTAATAAGGAACTCTCGGACGAAGCGAAAGCTCGTCTCAAAAAAGCCCTTGCTGATTTTTGTGACTAAATGGGGCGCATCATTTTGTCCGCTCAGCAAATTTCTCTCACGGTCGCTCTAGCAGGATGTGCAGCACGTTGTCCACAAAGGCTAGATCGCGGGTCATGCCGATGTGGTCTGAGAAGATGAAGCGGGTATCGGTCCAGCGGATGGGGCTTTTCAATCGCTCGCCTGCTTCTGCTGCTTTGCGGCGATCCATCAGCATGGAACGTCGCGTTACGGAGCCGTCTCCGGGGATCAGGTCGATGATATAGGGCTTGCCCTTCGCATTGAGCTGTGCCCTGCTTCCAGTAGCAACGGCATCTCCGGCGAAGGCGTGAATTTCCACTCCTCGCGGCGGATGGCAGGGTGCGTCCATCGCGCGATGAAAGGCTTTGGCGTTGCGCAAGAGTTTGGATAAATGCGCGAGTGCCATGGCACGGCGTTCGTTGGCACTGGATAATTCTGGCAAAAGTTTCTGTAACACGACGTCTTGCGAGGGATCCGCGAGTCCCCAGTGGAGCGACTCCCAGGCGGCTGTTGTATCTAAGGGAATCGGTCGGCTATCGCGATCGATCACGGCCTGGGTTTTCTTATGCGGCAGCAATTCATATAGCGAGGGCATGGTGGCGACTACTGCGGCATCCATTTTCGGCAAAAAGGGGGCCAAGCGATAGCCACTGCTGAGTTGTTGGATGGGATAGATCGAGCCATCGTTCGGAGTGCCGACCATGATGAGTTTTTCGACGTGCTGTGCTCCTGCCCAAGTCACGGCCATGTTCGCTTCGTTCGATAGTGGCTGTTTCCCATACATCAGGTAGTAGCGCGCCACAAGACCTCCCATCGAGTGGGCGATGATGTCGAATTTCACCTCACCGCTGCGACCATGGCGCTTGATGCGTTCTTGCTGAACGTAGCGACGTTTTTCCTCGATGAAACGTCCTAGAGCTGCGGCATTTTCGGCGCAAGAACGCCGCCAGTCATAGCCGAACTGAAAGCAGGTGTAGTGCCCTGGGCCATAGTTCACGGTGCTGAGATCGCTCTTGGCCGAGTCCAAGTATCCGCCAATGCCAAAGGCTCGGAGCATGCCGGCATAGGCACTGAATTGGAAATCCCATCCCAGCGATACTTGCAACTGCTCCAGCGCACCATCGGCCTTGACGTTGTCGCGCGGCCAACCGCTTTCGCTCATGGGCAGTGCTAACAAGTGGCGGCCTTCGGCGCTGGATGGGTCCACGGCATCGCCACCGAACTGGCCCCAGATCACGCGCCCTTGGTCATCGATCAGGCGAGAGCCGAGGATGCCGGGGATGACGATGATGGGATTGCGATCAAGATGCTCTTGTTGTGCGGCGGCGTTGTAAATGCCACCAAGATTCGGCGAGTTGTGCGTGGGGCCACAGGAGGGCAACAAGCCGCAGAGGAATAATGGGAGAAGGCGTTTCATAAGTGTTTTTGTAGATCGAGGACATGCATGGCGGCGGGCAAGTCTTCTGGCACATCGACATCTGCCAAGGATTTCAGCAGACCGACGCTGCGATGCGCGAACTCCGCTGCGGCGAGTGATTGCGCTAGCACATCCGCTCCGCCCCAGGCGATGTTTTGAAAAATCTGCGCGCAATGTTCTGTGAGGCCGACAAGGTAGTAGCCGCCATCTTCGGCGGGGCCGAATACCAGTGGATGTTTGTCTAAGATTTGCATCGCTGTGGTGAGTGTGGCGGCATCGAGTTCGGGACAGTCGGTGCCGATGACGAGAACTTTCCCGGCACCTTCAGCAAAGGCATCGTTCACGGCACGCTCCAGTCGATCGCCCAGATCGCCTTCGCCTTGTTCGCGGAAATCATACTCGCCTATCCATGCAATGCCGTCCTGAGCCGTGCCGCCGTCGAGACGGATCACGAGACGGACTTGCGGTTCCGCGAGGCAAAAAACCTCCGCTTGCAGCATGGTGTGGCGGGCGAGGCGATCATGAAATTGCGCAGCCCCCGCCGCACCGAGCGCGGGAATGAGGCGCGTTTTATTCCGTCCCGCACAGGGCAAGCGGGTAAAGATAATCAATTGTGAATGACCGTTCATCACAGGGCGTTGATGTTCCAACTGTAATCGGTGTGCTTGATCGTCAATCCCCCTTTTTCGATGAGGGCTCGGTCACTTTCGGAAATATAAGGCGCGATGAATTTTTCCACGCTGCCTGACTTGTCCACGAAGTCACCCTTGAACCAATCGAAGAGCGAGGACAGATGCAGCGTTTTGTTTTTCGCATCGATTCGGTTCTTCGCGCGGTCGGCAAGAAACAGCCGCGTTTGTTCGTCCATTTGAGCGGAAAGTTTTTTCGCTTGGAATGCCTCGATGCGCAGATTGGGGCAACCGATGGAGGCGCAGTTGATGGCGAAGTGGATGCGTGGGTCTTTGTACTTCGGGCGCAGCAGATCGTTTTCGAGGGCATCGAGAGAGATGTTTTTTCCGAACAATCGAACCGCCGACTGTTTCCATGGGCCGCCTGAGGATTGGGCAATGTCCTTGATGCTTTTCACGGGGTAGTGATCGGCAACCAGCTTGAGTGTGGCGGCATTGTAGAGATTGATGAGCATGGCCATTTGCTCTTCCTTGCTGCATTTTTTGAACTCGGATTCGGTGACGGCGGCAAGGGAATCGAGGTAGGATAGCAGCGCGGTGGTGTCTTTTTTCAGTTCGGCATAGTTGACGCCCGTGACTTTGACATGTTTTTTCAGAACGCCATCGAGTGCCGCATGAGAGTGATCGAGAGCGTGTGCCGAAACAATGGTGTGAAAGACGGCGAGGAGGGCAAAGAAGAAAGTTTTCATGGCTGAGATACGAGTTGTTTTTCGAGGGTTCCTGAGCAACTGCTGCCCGCTCCCGCAGTGCAGCCGAAGCAATGTTGGGCGGTGAGAATGGGCTGGGCGGCGATGGATGCGGGCGTGACATCCCAGAGGTAGAGTGGCTTGCCCTGGGCGCGTTGTTGCATGCGCAGCATTTGATTGAAATCGCAGTCGAAGACCTCGCCTTCGTAGCCGATGTTGATGGTGTTGCGGCACATCAGGCCCTCGACGGTGGCGGGGTTGAAATGATCGATGAGCAACTGATTGTAGTAGTCCCATTGGCCTTGCTCGCGGAGGTCGGCAGCGAAGCGGGCGATAGGGAGATTGGTGATGGCGAAGAGGCGGGTGAAGACGATGCCGAAGTGCTTCTTCAGCTCGCGCTTGTAATCGGCTTCTAGTTCCTCTTGATCGGGCGGAAGTTTCGCGCCGAAAGGATTGAAGACGAGAGTGAGCGGCAGATCGGTGCCATAGCCGACGGCGTTGAGTTTTTTCAATGCGGAAATGCTTTTGTCGAACACGCCATCACCGCGCTGCGCGTTGACGTTTTCCGCCGAGTAGCAGGGGAGCGAGGCGACGACCTCGACTTGATGGCGGGCGAGGTATTCAGGCAGATACGCGTGCGTTTTGGTTTCGATGATCGTGAGGTTGTTGCGGTCGATGACGTGGGCATCCACGGAGCGAGCGGTCTCGACGAAGTAGCGAAAAAACTCACTGATCTCGGGTGCGCCGCCCGTGATGTCCACGACGCGCGGGCGATGTTCGATGATCCATGCGCCGACTTTGTGGGCGACTTCTTCCGTCATCATCTCGGTGCGGTGCGGACCAGCATCGACATGGCAGTGCGTGCAGGTTTGATTGCACTTGCGCCCGACGTTGATTTGCAAGGTCTCGAATGAGCCGCGCTGGAGTGTCAGTCCGCGAGTGGCGAGTGTTTGTTGGAAAGCATTCATGTTAGATAGCTGAATATGCAGGCTTGAGAAGTCGGTTGTAAAGCAAACCACCGAGTATCGCCCCTGAGATCGGTGCAACGATATAAACCGTCAACCAGCCGTAGCCATTGGCGGTGAAGGGAATATTTTTCCATCCAATTAGCGCGGAGAACAGCCTCGGACCAAGGTCGCGTGCAGGATTGAAGCAAGCCATGGTGAGCGGGCCTAACAGACAGATTAATAGTGTTACCGTTAGGCCGATGGTAGGTGCCACAAGTATAGGTGGCATGCCCGCATTCTTCTTGTCAGTTACGCAGAAAATCACGAGTAGCAGAATCGCGGTGCCGATGACCTCCGCTGCGAATGCCGAAGCCTGAGGCATGGTGGCTTTAGTCTCTGGTGTGAGTCCTTGAGTTCCAGGATTGGGGAAAAATTCACCAAAAACTTTGGCACTAGCCTCACTACCTGGCGCGCCACGAGTAATTTTATGTTCCTGCTCAAAGTTTCTGATGGCACCCGCAAAGACAAGATACAGTACTGCCGATGCCAAGAACGCACCCGCCAGTTGCACGGCAATGTAGGGCAGAACACGCGACTTGGGAAAGTCAGTGAAAAGAGCCATGGCTATCGTAACTGCTGGATTCAAATGTGCGCCGCTGAGCGAGCAAGTAAGCTGAATCGCCATGGAGATTGCGAGTCCCCAAACAATGGCCACTTGAAATAGCCCTACCAACGCACCAGAAGTGACGGCACTCGCTACTGCGCCGCATCCGAAAAAGACTAGCAGAAATGTGCCAATCAGTTCTCCAAGTATCCACGTTGAATGATGTTTCATTGATGAGAAGAATTAGCAACAGTTTCCCCCGTCTTGGCAAGAAGATGGTGTCGTATTCGCCTTATAGTCTTGGCCTTTGGTTTCCTTCGGATGGCGCAACGCGTCTGATTTGCAATCAAAAGGCTTTGCTTCCGCAAGTGGTATGGCGGTCAATGGCTCCACGAATGCAAAGTGCTGGCGATACGGCGCTTTCTGATAGAGGCTGTATGTTTTATCGCAAACGGCGTATCGTTTTCCGCGCTCCATGGCGTGGCCATCGTCATCGAGAACTTTCAGAAACGGGCCTTTGTAAATGACGGCTTGATTGCGCTCGAAGCACGGGCCTTGTTTGCCTTTCCACGCCTGGATGGTGACGGAGCGGAACTCGATGCCCTCGACGGTTTGCCATGGCGCGTCATCGCGCTTGAGAATCTCGATGCCGTAGAATCCCGCATCGGCAAAGGCTTTGAGAAAGCCTTCCTCGGTGTAGGCACCGCTGATGCAGCCGCTCCAGAGATAGGGATCGTTTTGCAGGTGAGCGGGGATTTCCTCATCAGAAACGATGTCGGAAATCACCGCGCGTCCGCCTTTTTTGAGCACGCGGAAAATTTCGTCAAAGAGCTGACGTTTCAACCGGCTCTCTACGAGGTTGAGCACACAGTTGGAAACTACCACGTCTATCGTATCAGTGGCGATGAGTGGTTGCTTGATGCGAAGGTCTGCCGCGAGTTCATCTGCTGCGAGGAAGGAGGCGGCATCGGAAATCGGCTTTTCGCGCAGTGCTTGGTCCAGCAATTCCAGATCGAGCGCCAGGTCCTGGATGCGGCCTTTGCGGAACTCCACGTTCGCGTAGCCGATGCGCTCGGCGACGATGGGCGCATTGCGCTTGGCGACTTCCAGCATGTCATCGGTCATGTCCACCCCGATGACTTTGCCGTTAGGGCCCACGACCTGCGCGGCGATGAAACAGATTTTTCCTGTGCCAGAGCCGAGATCCAAGACGGTCTCGCCAGGGTGGAGGTGTTTCGAGGGATCGCCACAGCCGTAGTCTTTTTCGATGACTTCGGTGGGGATCACTTTGAGGAATTGTGGATCGTAGTCCACGGGGCAGCAAAGTGCGGCCTCGGGGGCGTGGGCGGCGGCGGCGTAACGGTCGCGGGTAGCGGATTCTGCGGAGGTCATAGTAACGTTGTTTTGAAATGGAATAGCCGTGCTTGGATCGCACCGCCAATAATTTGTCGGGAAACAGCAAAAATTCTTACAATAGAATGTAAGGAAAATTCAGATGCGCCGACGAACATGATGGTAGGAGCGTTCTGGCGCGATCCGTCAGCAGTCTCCTCACAACCATCAACACGATCGTATTATGAAATCATACACCCTCCCTTCTTTGCTCGCCTGCTTACTGGCGGTCTTGTCCCTCTCACTTTCCCGCGCTTCCGCTGCAGAGTCGAAAAAACTCGTCGTTGGTGCCGGCTGCTTCTGGTGCGTCGAGGCCTTTTTTGAAAACCAGCCAGGCGTTACCGACGTTGTCAGTGGCTATGCCGGTGGCGATACCGCGAATCCCACCTACGCCGCCGTTTCCGCCGGACGCACCACGCATGCCGAAGTCGTGGAAATCACCTACGATCCTGAAAAAACCAGCCTGCGCAAGCTGATCGATTTTTTCTGGACCACCCACGATGTCACCAACGGCAACGGCGTGTGGCCTGACTTTGGCAAGCAGTATCGTTCCATCATTCTCTACGCAAATGAGGAAGAAAAAAGCATCATCGATGCCTCGAAATCCGCATACCAAGCCTCGGGCAAAATCAACAAACCCATCGCTACCGAGATCGCGCCGTCCACCCGATTTTACAAAGCAGAAGCCTATCACCAAGACTACGTCAAAACCAATCCTAACGATTCCTACGTGCAAAACGTCGCCATTCCCAAACTCAAAAAACTCGGACTCCCCACACCGCCAAAAAAAAACTAACATTTGATATGAAAACAAACGTCTCTCTCCTTCTCGTCATCGTCGGCATCATCGCCGCATGGATGTTTCTCCGCCCTTCTGCCACGGCTGCCGAGGGCGCTGTCCATAGTGCTCCCAGCGC
>JAIYDP010000221.1 GCA_027487435.1 Verrucomicrobiaceae bacterium
ATCGGTGTTTCTACCGTGACATGAAATTCAACCGCATCGTTAATAACTGAACTTCTCAAGCCATCCCATGAAACATCCCCGATCCCTCGCACTTTTGTTCGCCAGCGCTGTTTGCGCATTCACTGCTCCGGTTTCCGCCGGTGATTTGGAACTCACGGAGAAGGAAGATCAAATCCGCGTCACCCTTCGCGGCAAACCCGTTCTGGAATACGTCAAAACCGAAAGGCCGATTCCGAAAGGCATCGAGCCTCACTTTCGCCGGAGCGGCTACATTCATCCGGTTTATACTCCCGCCGGACAGGAGATTTCCGGCGATTTCCCTGCCGACCACGCCCATCAGCATGCTCTGTTCTTTGCCTGGACGAAGGCCGGGTTCGACGGAAAGAATGTGGATTTCTGGAACCAGGCCAAAGATCTCGGCAAGATCGAGTTTCGCGAGGTCTTGGAACTGAAGCGTGAGGAGAAACAGGTGTCATTCAGCGTCAAACATGCCTTCACCGTCGGCGCGGGCGACAAGCGCGTCGATGCGCTGCATGAAATCTGGACTGTCACCGTCCACCACACCCCGGACGACCACTTCCTGTTCGACATCGAGAGCGCCCAACAATGCGCCTCGGGCAAGCCCGTGACACTGGGCAAGTATCACTACGGCGGCATGGCGTTCCGGGGAAATATCCAATGGCTGAAGGAAAATGAGGACCACAGCATCGATCCGGGCGACCTCGTTTACCTGACCAGCGAAGGCAAGGACCGGTGGAAAGGCAACCACACCCGCGCCAGTTGGGTCGCCTTCTCGGGCAAGATTGACGGGCAGGACGCATCGGCAGCGGTTTTCTGCAGCCCTAAAAACTTCCGAGCACCGCAGCACGTTCGCATCCATCCGAACAAGCCTTATTTCTGTTTCTCCCCTATGGTGGAAGGCCCTTTCAAGATCGCGCCCGGTGAGAAATACGTCTCCCGCTACCGCTATCTGGTGACCTCGAAGCCAACGGACGTGAAGAACATCCAACAACACTGGGAGGATTATGCGAAAGCAGAGAAGTAAAATCCGGCTCAAAACGACGCGCATCATGTTGCTATGGCTCATGGCCGCAGCACCCGCTTTTTCCGTGGTGTGTCCGCGCCGACCAGCATCATGCCACTCTTGCACGGCCTCCATGAAGTCAGCCCTGGGCGGAAATAGCGCGAGAGCTGAAGAGGAAGCAAAGCGTTCGTGAGCGAGGCGTTCGCCGCGGCGCGGGATAGGTTCACGGAGATGAGGCACCGCGGCTGAGGGGGTAGCGGCGTGCAGGCGGAGGGAATCTTTTGGAGCTTACGGGATCGGCGGGTGGGGTGAAGGCTCAAGACTTGGAAGAAGCGCACGAGAAAAGAGGGGCGGCTTCAAAAGTATTTTCGGTGCCTTGAACTCCTTGTATTAACGGTACCACGGTCAACCCTCCAACGCACCGATTCCCATGATTACGAAGAAAACACACCATCGGCAGGCTTCCCTGCCCATCCGCCATTCTTCGTAGTTCGCAGAGCAAAGTAGGGCTTCCCTACTCCTCTCTTCGCTTCCTCCAAAAACCCCTCCCCCGTAACGCATTACGCCTACATCTTGTGTTCCGTCTGCGCCCCCGACCACCGTTACTATGGCAGCACATCAGACCTAGAAGACGACTTGAGGTTTCTAAAATAGATTTCGTTGATACATCCACCATCACCCATGCTTCTCCGCAAGGTGCTCACTCACGGTGCGATACAGTTCCACGACATGGTGATCATGCAATTGGTAAAACACTTGCCGCCCTTCTTTTTCATAGCTCACCAAGCGAGCCGCTCGCAAAGTTCGCAGCTGATGGGAAATCGCCGACTCAGTCATACCGAGTTTTTCCGCAAGGTCACATACACAGCAAGTCTTCGCCGCTAAAAGCGATATCAAACGCAGCCGTGTCGGATCTGCCAACGCGGTGAAAAATTCCGCCATTCTTTGCGCTTCTTTTCTTGCCAACGGCTCCATTTGCTCCATCGCGTGATCGTGATGATGCTCCTCACATACCGCCTCGCTCTTTGCGCCCTTCGCTTGTGTTTTGACACCCCCTGATTTCTTTGGTTTCTCCCTCATATCCACATCCTAGAAAAAATGGGAAAAAATAACAATCGACAAATACATGAGCGTATGTTCATGTATTCGCGCCATGAATACAACAACAACCACAAAATGCGCCTGCCCTGATTGTCAATGTGAAGTCCACGAAGGTCATCACGTTCAAAAAAACGGCAAAGACTATTGCAGCGAAAACTGTGCCGACGGCCATCTTTCCGGTGAAGGATGCTGCGACAATACTTGCCACTGCCACGGATAATTCTGTGATCCGAAGTAGAATGCCAGAAAATCGCTACTAGGCTTTGATGTGCAAGGTGTTACATGGTCGCAGCGGGCTGCATGCAAAGATGCCGCTCCAAGGTCAGACATGCCCTGCACGGCAAACGATGGCAGCAAATGGCGGCGTTATCCTTCAAATTTCGGGATCATTAGGCACCAACTCGATACGACTGTCTCACGCGCACCATCTCACCCGATGGTGCGCGTTGCACGTATGGACGAAAAAACTTCTCCCAATCCATCTTCACAGCAATCCCAAAAAATCCGTTTCATCCGTAACATCAGTTGTGGATCCTCCACCCTCAGCACCTCTCCGCTCCCGCCCCGCAGGATCCTGATAAAGCCCTCCTTCTTTCGCAGTATCCATCCATTGCATTATGTTTCGCTCCATCATCCATCTCATTTTCCTCGCGGTGTGGATCTCTTCCTGCCATGCCTTTTCCCCGCAACTAGAGAACATTTTCCCACGTGGAGCCCAACGCGGCACGTCCATCGAGCTACATTTCCACGGCGATCGACTTCATGATGCCAAGGAGATTCTTACCTACCGCCCAGGAATCAGTTTTGCTGCGATCTCCGTCCATGATCGCAAACACATCAGCGCAATCGCCACCATGAGCGCCGATTGCCCGCTGGGCGAGCACCAGTTCCGTATTCGATGCGAAAGTGGTATTTCCGAAATGAAAATCCTCCTCATCGGCCAATTCCCAACCGTCGCGGAAATCGAGCCCAACAATACCTTCGATGCCCCACAAACGATCAGTCTCAATTCCACTGTGCACGGCATTGTAAAAAACGAAGACGAAGATTTTTTTGCCGTTCAGCTCACCAAGGGCCAACGCCTCAGCGCGGAAGTGGAAGCCATTCGCCTTGGCCAAGAAATGTTTGATGCCTACGTCGCCATTCTCGATCCAAAACGTTTCGAACTCTCTGCCAGAGATGATTCCCCTCTCCTCCGCACCGATGCATTTGCCGCAATCGTCGCTCCAGAAGACGGAATCTATCGCGTCGTCGTGCGTGAAGCCGCCTATCAAGGCAGTGACAACTGCCACTACCGCCTTCACATCTCCATCGCCCCACGTCCTTCTGCCGTTTTTCCCACCGGTGCCAAACCGGGAGAAACCGTGGAATTCACCTTCCTCGCAGACCCCAGCGGCCCCATCAAACAAACCATCACGCTCCCCGAATCTTTCTCCAGTCCCTTCGCGGTCTTTTGCCAGACCGATGGCCTCTCCGCCCCATCGCCCAACTGGATCATCCTCCATCCTCTCGACTACGCCAACGAAGCCGAACCTAACCATACCCACCAACAAGCCACACCCCTTCCTCCTGCCCCCTCCGCGGCACAAGGCATTATCCAACAAGATGGCGACATCGATTGGTTCAAATTTTCTGCAAAAAAGGGCCAAGCGTTCTCCATCAAAGCCCATGCTCTCACTCTCCGCTCTCCGCTCGATACCGTACTGAATCTCCACGACCCGACAGGCAAATTTCTCCTCAACAACGATGACCAAGGCTCACTCGATAGCGCCATCATCTGGGACTGCCCTGCCGATGGCGAATACCTCCTCCGCACCACCGACAAACTCCTCAAAGGCGCGCCAGATTTCGTTTATCGCATCGAAATCAAACCCCGCGCACCCGCCATTTCCGCCACACTTCCCGTCGTCGAACGCGTGCTAAGCCAGAAATGGAAAATGCTCCCCATCCCACGCGGCAACCGCTACGCCACCGTGGTCAACTTCACCCGCGAAAACATTGGCTGCAATCTCCAACTCCACGCCCTCAGCCTGCCCGCTGGTGTCACCATGCACGCACCACCAGTCCCCAAAGGCACTACCTCTTTTCCCGTGCTCTTCGAGTCCACCGCAGATGCACCTATTGCCGGCGGGCTGCACACCATTCAAGTCAAATCCGGTGGCGATGGTGCCCCCGCAGATCTCATCGGTTCTCTTAGCGAACGTATCGAACACGTGGACGTCAACAACCAAGGCTCCTACCACGGCACCAGCGTAGATCGCATTAGCATGGCCGTCATCCAAGATGTGCCACTTCGTATCGATCTTACCACACCCGCCATTCCCATCGTCAGAAATGGCACGCTCCCCCTCATCGTCAAAATCACCCGCGCACCTAGCTACGCAGAGCCCTTTACCCTGCGCTTCCTCTGGTCACCTCCCGGCATTGGCGCCCCTGTCACCATCGATGTTCCGAAGGACGCCACAGAAGTCATCTATCCCATCAACGCCAACAACGAAGCCGCCCTCGGCACATGGCCCATCGTCCTTCTCGCAGAAGCAAAATGCCCCGAAGGCCCCTTCTTGGTCGCATCAAATCTCGCCAATGTCACCATCGCCGAGCCATTTCTCTCCGCCTCCATCGACCTCTGCGCCTCCGAACAAGGCAAACCCACCCCTATCCTCGTCAAGCTCGATGTCACAACCCCCTTTGAAGGAAACGCCACCGCAGAACTCATGGGCCTCCCCCACGGCACCAAATCACCCAACATCACCTTCGCCAGCAACGCGAAAGAACTCACCTTCCCGCTCGAAATCACCGCAGATGCTACCGTCGGTAAGCACCAGAGTCTCTTCCTGAAAATCCTCATCCCCCAGCACGGTCAGCAAATCTCACACCAACTCGCCCACGGCAGCACCCTCCGCATCGATACTCCCCGACCAGTTGCCCCGCAAGCCCCAGCCCCCGACAAGTCTCCCAGCCCAGCCGCCAAAGCAAGCACACCTCCACCCCATTCTCCCGCGACCAAGCCTCTCTCGCGACTCGAGCAGCTCCGGCAACAAAAAAAATAACCCAACTATCCTCCACTCCAAAAAATCAGTTGAATCAGTAAACCCGAGATCCGAAATAGAGCGCCAGAAAGTCGCTGCCAGGCTTTGATGTGCAAGGCGTTTCATGGCCGCAGTGGGCTGCATCCAAAGATGCTGCCCCAAGGTCTGAAATGCCTTGCACGGCAAATGATGGCAGCGAATGGCGGCGTTATACTTCGAATTTCGGGGTAAAGTCAGTTGTCATTTACTCTTGATTCCTAAACAAATGACCGATTTACCCATCCCCTCATCTCATCACCACACGGCAAGAGCAAGCCACACGAAAAATCCACAACTCATCCGAACATAGTCCGCGAATCCGTAAGAATTTTTTAAAAATTTTGCCCGCGTATTTATCGAGGTTCCACGCGTCTGGTTATGTTCCGCAGCAGATCATGCGCATTATTGCCGAATGCAACGGGTTATTTTTAGAATTCTCGGCTCGCACCACGAAATGTTTCGTTAGAAAAAATATTTCAACCACCAAGTATCTCAAATCACATCCGAATCCGCCCTTGCGTTTTCAATTGATTTACAAAGTAAATACCAATCAATACCTACCATATATGGTATTGTGAATAATTTGTGGATACTACATAAGCAATTTTATCTTTGACCTATGATTTTTTTTGCTCTAGTTTTTCCCTCGCGTCGCACGGGTTTTTCGCGCGCAGCGCAAAGACGTTTTCCCATAAAAGTATCATGATCGCATCACCCTCAAACACCACCACAGTCAAACTCGGCAATTCCACGTTTGTTCTCGATAAAGACAAAGCAGAAGCCGCATTCGCCGCCAAAAAAGTCATCAATGGCAAGGACTCCATGTTCTTCAACATCCTCCCGCTCAAGTACACATGGGCCTACGACTTATACAAGACCATGAAGAACAACCATTGGGAGCCAGAGGACATCCCGATGCAAAAAGATGTCGAGCAATGGCGCTCCAATGATATTTCCGATGTCGAACGCTGGATCATCAAAATGGGTATCGGCTATTTCTCCGCAGCAGAAGGCATTGTCGGCGATAACGTCCAACACGTCGTCCGCGAGGTCGTTACCGCCCCCGAACTCAAACTCGTTCTTGGTCGCCACGCCCACGAAGAAAACATCCACGCCGACTCCCTCGTTTACATGATTTCTTCCCTGGGCCTCAACCCCCATGAGTGCGAAGCGATGTTCGAGGACATTCCCACCATCACCGAGAAAAACCACTTCGTCGTCTCCAACAGCCGCAACCTCCGCCGCGACATCGACCTCACCATCACCGCCAACAAGCAATCCCTCGCGAAGAACATTTTCCTCTTCGGCCAGGTCATGGAAGGCACCCAATTCTACGGCCTCTTCGGTATGATTCTCAGCCTCTACCGACAAAACAAATTCCCCGGCATCGGCCAGATGTTTCGCTACACCCTGCGCGATGAATCGAACCACATCGAAGTCTTCCGCAACCTGCTCATGGATCTCGTCGATGAAAACCCCGACATCTGGACCGAAGCCTTCCGCGAAGACCTCCGCGCCACCATGGCCGAAGGCATACGGCTTGAGAAAAAATTCATCCGCGACTGCCTCCCCGTCGCCTCCATCGGTATGAACGCCGATGAATTCGAGCAATACATCGACTACATCGCCGACCGCCGCCTCGAAGGCTGCGGCCTCGCCCCGCTCAACGGCAACGTCACCAACCCCTTCCCCTGGCTTGCCGAAATGATGGACATCAAAAAAGAGCAAAACTTCTTCGAAGGCCGCGTCACCGAATACCAAAAATCCTCCGCCCTCGGCCACATCGACGACGACGATTTGTAAAATCAATTTCAACGACGGATTAAACGGATTTACGGATTTTTTGTATGAGTGAAAACAGCCATCCCCACAAAGATTTGACCAAGAAATTGATCGGTGCTGCGATGGCTGTACATCGTGAACTTGGTCCGGGCCTTGATGAAAAAATCTATGAAAATGCATTCTGTGTCGAATTGGCGTTCCAAAGCATTTTTTTCACACAGCAGCAAACGTTTCCCGTACATTACCGTGAGCTCTACGTCGGCAAATTGATTACCGATCTCATTGCTGATAGCCGCGTGATAGTCGAACTGAAAGTAGTTGATGCGATTCATCCGGTGCACGTAGCACAACTCCTCAGTTACCTCGCCATCACCAAGCTTCAAGTCGGTCTCATCTTCAACTTTAAGACTGCCTCCCTCACCTTCCAACGCCACGCTAACATCTACCGCAAATAAATCCCCCTCAAAAAATCCGTATCATCCGTAAAATCCGTAAAATCCGTCGTTAAAAAAGCCGCCACCACGTTTCAGACCTTTTTGATCACTCTCCACTTTAATCACCAAAAAACCACCCTTATCACCATGTACCGTTCCCTAACACTCGAAGAAGACCTCGCCCTGAAAAAAGTCATCACGGATGGCTCCACCATTTCCGATTCACAATACGCTTGGCGCGAAGTGCTCGGCAAAGATTTCCATGGCGCACACCCAGAAATCACCGTCACCTCCGGCGCGACCGAATCCCAATTCTCCCTCGCTCAGGTCGCTGACACCATCGGCAATGCTCTCACAGACTTGCTTGTCTCCCGCCAAACCAAACAAGACTCGATCTTCAGCGACTCGAACCGCGCGTTCGTTTCCGCCGTGGCCCACTCGGTCGCGAAATCGCTCACGAAAAACATCGAGGAGGGCGGCCGCCTGCGTCTCTCGGAAAATGATCTCTATCTGCTCATCGAAAAAGCCCTTGTCGAAAATGACGCCTACGATGTCGCAAAGTCCCTCGCTTTCCGCCGTTCGTTCGAGCGCAGTGGTGACGTCGATGTGAACACCGCGCCACAAACCATGCCCGTCCGCCTCATCCGCCGCAATGGCAACGTCGTGCCATGGTCCGAGACCAAAATCGAAATCGCCGTCCGCAAGGCCTTCCTTTCCATTCGCGAAAATCCCGAGCCATCGCTCGATATCGCCAAGGCTGTCACCGACCGCGTGCGCACCGGCGAGCAGGCCTTTGTCAACATCGAGGACGTGCAGGACATGGTTGAAGAAGAGCTCGGCCGCGCCGGATATCTCAAGGCGATGCGCGCCTACATGGCCTATCGTTTCGAGCGCGCCCGCTATCGCAGCGATCACGAGGAAGTCGTCGAGGACATCAATCAGGAGTCGATGATCGTCGTCACCGATGAAGAAGGCCAGTCCGCTTTCTGGGACGGTGCCGACCTGAAAAAACGCATCGCCTTTGCCTCCATCGGCCTCGATCTCTGCCTCTCGGAAAACGAAATTGAACGCGAGCTGCGTCGTTCCATCGGCTCGGAAATTTCCGCCAACGACCTCAAGCAGACCATCATCCTCAATGCCCGCACGATGATCGAAAAAGATGCCGACTTCGCCAAGTTCGCCGGTCGCATCCTGCTCACCTACATCTACGAAGAAGTGCTCGGCTGGAACATCCTGCGCGATGGCATCGCCGGCATCAAAACCGCGCACCGCAATGCCTTCCGCCGCCACCTCACGCACGGCGTCGCCATCAAGCGCATTCATCCGGATCTGCTCAACTCCTTCAACATCGACGTCCTCGCCGATGCGCTCGATCCCAGTGCCGACCTCGATTTCGACTACCTCGGCGTGCAGACCATGTACGACCGCTACATGATCATCGACAAGACCGGCAGCAAACCGCGCCGCCTAGAAACGCCACAATTTTTCTGGATGCGCGTCGCCATGGGCTTGTTCAAAAACGAAACCGAAAACCGCGAGCAGTGGGTCGTTCGCCTCTACAATCTCTACAAAGGTCGCCGCTTCTGCTCGTCCACGCCGACTCTTTTCAATTCCGGCACGCTGCACAGCCAGCTCTCGTCTTGCTACCTCTACAAAGTCGATGACTCCATCGAGTCCATCATGCAGCGCGGCATCGCCGAAAACGCCTACCTCTCGAAATGGGCGGGCGGCCTCGGTGGTTCGTGGACGGCCGTACGCGGCACCGGTGGCTACATTCAGGGCACCAATGGCGAGTCGCAAGGCATCATCCCGTTCCTGAAACTCCACAACGACCAACTCGTCGCCGTGAACCAAGGCGGCAAGCGCCGCGGCTCCGGCTGCGCCTACCTCGAGACCTGGCACAACGACATCGAGGACTTCCTCAACCTCCGCGTCAACGTTGGCGATGAACGCCGCCGCACCCACGACATGAACACCGCGAACTGGATTCCGGACTTGTTCATGAAACGCATGGAAGCCCGCCAGCACTGGACTTTATTCCGCTCGAACGAAGTCCCCGACCTCCACGACCTCTACGGCAAGGCCTTCGAGCAACGCTACGAGGAATACGAAGCCCTCGCCGCCACCGGGAAAATCTGGTCACGCCAAATGCCCGCCATCGATCTGTGGAAATCCATGCTCAAGATGATTTTCGAAACTGGTCACCCTTGGATTACCTTCAAGGACCCTTGCAACGTGCGCTCGCCCCAGGACCACTGCGGCGTCATCCATAGTTCGAACCTCTGCACCGAGATCACCCTCAATACCAGCGACGAGGAAACCGCCGTCTGCAACCTCGGCTCCGTCATTCTCGATACGCACATCAATGAAGATGGCATCATCGATCACGACATGCTCAAGGAAACCATCACCGTGGCCATCCGCGCGCTCGATAGCGTGATCGACATCAACTTCTACCCCACCGAAGCCGCCAAGACCGCGAACATGCGCCACCGTCCCATCGGCATGGGCGTCATGGGCTTGCAAAACGCGCTCTACAAAAAAGGCCTCGCCTTCAGTTCGCAGGCCGCCGTCGAGTTCAACGATGAATTCATGGAAGCCATCGCCTACTATGCGTATAGTGCCTCCTCCGACCTCGCCGCCGATCGCGGCACCTACTCCACCTACAAGGGCTCGAAGTGGGATCGTGGTTTGTTGCCACAGGACACCATCGACCTGCTCGAGCAAGAGCGCGGCGTGAAGATCGATACCCCGCGCGGCGGCAAGATGGACTGGTCCTTCGTCCGCGAGAAAATCGCCAAGCAAGGCATGCGCAATTCCAACGTGCTCGCCATTGCGCCGACGGCGACGATCTCGAACATCATGGGCACCACCCCCTGCATCGAGCCGAACTACAAGAACCTGTTCGTGAAATCCAACCTCGCCGGTGACTTCATCATCCTCAACTCCTACCTCGTCAAGGACCTGAAAAAAGCCGGCCTGTGGAATCAAGAAATGCTCGATCAGTTGAAATACTTCGACGGCGAACTCGAAGCGATCTCCACGATCCCCGACGTCATCAAAGCCCGCTACCAAACCGCCTTCGGCGTCGGCTACGAAGCCATCGTCGATGCCGCCGCCCGTCGCCAGAAATGGATCGACCAGGCTCAAAGCGTCAACCTCTTCCTCGCCGACCCTGACTTCAAGGCCCTCAGCCACATGTACCGCCGCGCCTGGAGCAAAGGTCTGAAAACCACGTATTACCTCCGCACCATGCAAGCCAGTAACATCGAAAAAGCGACCACCAGCGTCGCCAAAGAAATCCGCGGCACCATGGCCGGCGAACCAAAACGCACCTACACCGAAGCCGAAAAGAACGCGTGCAGCCTGGATGCCATGCTAAATGGCGGCACGTGTGAGGCTTGTCAGTAAAAAAACGATCAGACTGATCTATCGGATCAGTCAAATCAGTCTGATCATCCTCCCACAAGCTATGAAAAAAATTAGACCAAGTGGCGGCTACAGAGATACGGCGAGTTTCCAAACCGCCACGATCATCTACGACGCCACTTACTGGTTTTGCGAGGCCTTCATCGATCCACGCTCCCGCACCAATGACCAAATGGTGCAGGCAGCGCGCAGCGGCAGGCAGAACATCGCGGAGGGCAGTCGCGCCTCAGCTACCTCCTCGCAAACCGAACTACGTCTGGTGAACGTCGCACGCGCGAGCTTGGATGAACTGCTACTGGACTACGAAGACTACCTGCGCCACCGCCGCCTGCCCCAATGGGACATGGAAAGTCCTGAGGCACAAGCCGTGCGGGGTGTTCCTTTTGCCTTCAAAAAAGATCAGGCAGTTCAGGCGAATCCGAGCAATCTGACGGATCTCACCGACGCCCAACGGTGGCAACTCTACTCCCCGTGGCTTGACCACAAAGACCCCGCAGTCCGCGCCAATGCGCTCATCTGCATCATCCACCAGGCCAACTTTCTACTGGACCGCCAAATCGCGGCGTTAGAAGCCGCTTTTATTGAGGAAGGTGGCTACAGCGAGCAACTCGCCACCGCCCGTTTGCAGAAAAGAAAACAAGATCAGTCTGATCAGACGGATCAGCAAAAAATCAAGCCGCCGCCTTGTCCGGTTTGCGGCAGTCTCATGAGCCTCCGCACTGCTAAGACCGGCAAGAACGCCGGGCAGTCCTTCTGGGGCTGCACCAGCTACCCCAACTGCAAGGGAACGGTGAAAATCTAACAAAACAGAAAAAATGCTCAAAGCTGGCCTCTACGATGATCTCATCACGCAAACGCTGCGCGATGAGATTTCGCGTTTGCAGGGGGAGGGTGTGGTTTCTCTGCTGGGTAAAATCGAAGCCGCACAATTGCCGGATTATCTCACCCGCTTTCTCGCGGCGAAGTTATTTGAAGCGATCCGCAGTTTTGGCAACAATGATGCGCCGCGTCAGGTAGCGCTGACGAATGCGGTGCTAGAACTTGTTTCACGGCAAAGTGAAGAATTGGCGTATTTGCTGCATGAAAAAATACCGTTAGATGATCAAGTCGATCTGCTCGAGGAAATTTGCGGTGATAAGCAAGAGGCCTCTCCACGCCCCCTGACGCATCTTTCTTCCTCTTCTTTGCTGACGGGTGCGCCGGGCTTGCCGCAGCTCGGGCGTGAGATTGAACTGGAACTCGCCACGGCCGACCGCTGCGACATGTTGGTGGCATTCGTGAAGAGTGGTGGCATGCGTTTGATGCGCGACACTTTACAGCAATTCACCGCACGCGGTGGAAAATTGCGCCTGATCACGACAAGCTACCTCGGTGCCTCCGATCCGGCGGTGGTGGAAGAAATTGCCTCATTGCCCAATACGGAAGTGCGGATCAATTACGATACCCATGCGGCCCGCTTGCATGCGAAGGCGTATTTTTTCCATCGCGAATCCGGTTTATCGACCGCCTACATCGGTTCCGCGAATCTTTCCCATGCAGCGATGACCAGCGGACTCGAGTGGACGGTGAAATGCGCTGCTCGCGAGTTGCCGCATTTGTTCCGTCGCTGTGCCGCGGAGTTTTCTGGTTATTGGGAGAACCCGGCCTTTGAACTTTATGATCCGCAACAGCCGCAGAGATTCCGTGATGCGATACGCAAAGAGCGGAATGATTTTGACGGGCAGGCTTATACTCCATTGACCGTATTTGATCTCTCGCCTCATCCGTTTCAGCAAGAAATTCTTGAGGCTCTGGCTTTCGCACGTGAATCGCGTTCGCATTTCCGCAATCTCATCATTGCTGCCACAGGAACAGGCAAAACGATGATCGCGGCTTTTGATTATCGCAATGAATCGAAAAAATGCGGTCGTCATCCGAAGTTGCTTTTCATTGCTCATCGCAAGGAGATTCTTGAGCAAGCACTGGGAAGCTTTCGCCAAGTTCTCAAGGATGGAAATTTTGGCGGTTTGTTGGTCGATGGGCTGCAACCGCATTCGATGGACCATGTGTTCTGTTCCATCCAGTCATTTACGTCGCAACGACTTCATGAAGTGCATGGATTGGATGCGTGGGATTATGTGGTCATCGATGAAGCCCATCACGCTGAGGCACAAAGCTATGATGCGATCATTGATTTGCTGCAACCCAAAATCCTGTTAGGTTTGACGGCGACTCCCGAGCGAACCGATGGCTCCAGCGTCGCGATGCATTTCGATCGACCTGTGGCTGCGGAAATTCGTTTGCCTGATGCGCTGCAAGACAAGCTGCTTTGTCCGTTTCATTACTTTGCCATCAGTGATGCTACCGTGAATTATTCCCAAGTGTCGTGGAGCAGAGGGCGATATGATGACAGAGAAATCCAGAATCTTCTCAGTGCCAATCATCTTCGCGCGCAGTTGGTGTTAGACAAACTGCGCGAATACCTACCCGACCCGTATGGCAGTGGAGAGTTTGATCGGAAGTCGGTGAAGGCGTTGGGATTTTGCGTGGGCATCGAACATGCGGAATTCATGGCGCGTTTTTTCCAGCAAGCGGGGATCGCGGCGGAGTCACTGACATCCCGCACGAGTTCCGAGATGCGCCATCAATTGCGCGCCGATCTTGCAGCGGGACGAGTCAATGTGTTGTTTGTGGTGGATGTTTTCAATGAGGGCGTTGACATTCCTGAAATCAATTGCGTGCTGTTTCTGCGTCCGACGGAAAGTCACATTGTTTATCTGCAACAACTGGGTCGTGGATTGCGGCGCACGAGCCATGACAAAGTTCTGACCGTGCTCGATTTCGTGGGTCAGTGTCGTCGCGAATTTCGCTATGATTTGCGGTTTTCCTCTCTTCTGCCAGGGAAACGGAATCGTTTGATCGAAGAAGTCGAAAGTGGTTTTCCGCATCTCCCCAGTGGCTGCGCCATCGTGATGGAGCGCCAGGCAAGAGAGACCATTCTCACGAGCATCAAGCGCACCTATCAGAATCCCGAGTTCCGCATACGCGATGCTTTTTCCCAATGGCCAGCGGATCAGATGCCTTCGTTCCGTGAATTTATCGAAGTCACCGAAGAAGATCCGGTCGAGCTACTGAGCAAACGGAGTTGGTCGCAGTGGAAAGCATGGGTGAGAAATGAGCCATCGGTGAACGATCCTGATCTATCAGGTTTCAAGCTCCATCTCGCTCTGGCTCGCGTCGCATTGCAGCGCGCTCCGCACTATCTCAACTGGTTGGCAAGATTGGCCAAGGCCTCAGGCGAAGAGTTGACGTTGTTAGCAGCAGAGACACTGGCAAAGCCCGCGTATCAGATTTTGTGGAATCGAAATGCGAGAGAGATTGAAGCAAGCAATCTCACAGAAGCCTATCAGCGACTTTCTCACAATGTTTCCGTGATGCGCGACTTGGCGGAGGTGGTAGATTTTGCACGAAGCCGTTCACCTTTGCGTTCGACGACGATGGAGAGTTTACCGGAAACATTGGAGCTGCATGGCGTTTATTCCAGCAAAGAAATCAATGCCATATTCGGCGCTGATGCTTTCAATGGGAGAGGATCTACTGGTGTGGGTGTGATTCATTTTGAAGCGCAAAAAGTCATCGTTCATTTGGTGACTTTCGAGAAAAATGAGAAACAATTTTCCGAGAGCACGATGTATCGCGACTTCCCCACGGCACCTGATATGTTGCATTGGGAGAGTCAGGCAAATACAACACAGGCGAGCAAGACCGGGCGCATTTACGCCACTCATGAGGTATTGGGTTACCGCATCTTGTTTTTTACTCGGATTCGTAAAGAGGCCGCCAAGGGTGTGACATCGCCATTTTTATTCATCGGAGAAGGAAAGTTCCTTGATGCTACCGGCAATCGCCCGATCGCGATTCGTTGGCAACTGCACCACCCGATGCCCATGGCACACTACCGGGAAGCCCGTCGTGTTTGTGGGTTAGAGGAATGATTTTTCTTCAAGCAATCCACCTGAATGGGGTCCTTGGAAATGCGCTTTTTTGCAGGCTTGTCGATCGGGGAGGGTGGAGCGCCATGCCCCGTCGCGTCGCGTATAGAGACTTCGTCTCACGCGACATTGGGCAGCAAGGAAAGAATACGGGGCTTTCTCCCTAGGGCTGCCCTCGATTTCCTCGTTTACCCTAGTATCTTGTAACAATAATTAATTCGCATTGTAATCATGAGTATTTCGCTCTAGAAATGCACATGGCTACCCGATATCGAATCACCCTTACCGAAGAAGAGCGTAAGCAATTGCGA
>JAIYDP010000288.1 GCA_027487435.1 Verrucomicrobiaceae bacterium
ACGACGACGCGACTCCGCATGAAGCGCCCCCCGTCCCGCCTCCACCCGTCCCGCCTGACCCGCATTGAGTCCCTTGAGCGAAATGACACGTGAAAATATTTTTAGAAAATGTTTTGAAGTCGGAAATATTTTTCGAAAAATTTGTAACGTGAGCGCCGTGTAGACATTGGCATGTGAGTAAACATCCCCCTCACCTAAACCCTAAACCCTCCTCTTCAACCACAACGCGTTCCCAAACAAATGTAACATGTCCACCCGTCCCGCCTGACCCGCACTGAGTTCCTTGAGCGAATTGACACGTGAAAACATTTTCGAAAATTTTTTAACGTGAGCGCCGTGTAGACATTGGCATGTGAGTAACATCCCCCTCACTTAAAGTTTTCGTTCAATCATTTTTTACAATTTTTTGGACACATGTACCCCTTAAATCTTTTTGCATAGTTACACCATTCGACAACGATCACTCTCTTGGTTGAGCTGCTCAGGTGAGAGCATTGCGTTGGTGAAACAACGAGCATGTTTCACAAATTGCCATCCGAATGAGCAAGGACTTGTGCCGAGGGGTTCTGAAACCAACCGGACGCTGTCCCAATTATTGTCATCTAGATTGCTTGGATTCTTTGTCACTCGATACGATCCCTTTCCTGTGCGGCCCATTGCCACACCTCCATACGTGCTTTCTGCACTAAGAACGACTTTATCGCATTCTCCAAGAAGGTACAAGTCGACAACTCCGAGCTGCAGGCCCTCCTTTGAGTTCCTGTTCAGATACCCGGACTCGATTGCTGCTGACATCACAGGTCCAGACGATTCAAAAATAGCCAAAAAGCGCTCCCATGATGCCGTCAGATCTGTTGCAACGTAGAATGCGACCGGTTTCGATTGTGTCGCTTCCGCGCTTGCTTTCAGCGCCATCACCGACCGCCACACAAAGTGCTCGTCTTTCGCCCGCAATCGAAGCCTACGAATCTGCACCCCAATTACAAAATGCTTGCTAAATATTTCCAAGTATCGATCAATGATTAATTGTGCGCTTGCATGGGGCTTGAGAAGGTTTTCGAAGAGCAGAGGAAACGCATTGAAGCCAAAGTAACTGACAATAGGTTCGTAAAAGTGAGGATTATTTGCCACAATCGGGCCAAACCAATCATAGCTCGATATGGCAATCACTTCCTCACCAAGAGACGCTTTCAAATTTTCGCAAAGAACATCTTCATAAAATCCTCCTGCGACAGATATTCCTCTATTGACGTGACCGTCGAGAACAACATTTCGTCTCGTGCTCTTGAAACTGTTAAACAAGGCAGTGCCTTCCTTGACATCTGTGGAGAATTCCATCGGATACGGTGTCGAAAAGAGGTCGGATAGGGGTACCATCGAAGACATCTCGCCAGAAGGTAATCGGGAAGAATCAGATGAAGTCGACCAATCCACAATCAAGACTCTGTCTGTTACAATCGCAAGAAGAAAAGACGAAACAAGAGCTTGGAGACGATTTCCGAGTCCGGCATCAATGGTTGGACGAAACAAGAGGATGGGTACGGTTCCTTCAGATCGGCCCAGCTGCACCCGAACCCATTGAACATACGAAGCGACCTTCGCAGCAGCTGCTCCTGGAAAAAGACCAAAGCCCCCACATGAGACAACAGCTGCAGATATTTGCGCTCTTCGCTCGGATACAAATTTGAAGATAATGCGTTGATCTTCCGTGCTATCCGATGGAGGTAGTGAGCGATCAAGACTATTGGCCAAGCGTTCTTGAATACATCGAGAAAAATTGGCCCCAATTGCCTTGTCGGTGTGATTGTCAGGAGATGAGAACATAGATGTGCCCTCCATAGCAGTTGTAGCTACAGGATCGACTTGCGCGAGAGGCTTGGGAGCTCCACTGGCTGTAAATGGAGGCGAAGAGCAATTTGGAGAAGTGAGAGCTGTTGCCGGAGCGGACAGTAGTGCATTGCATGTGCGATGCAATTCCGCAGTCACGACACTATTGTGCTGCGAAGCTTCTTCAAGAGCTCTTGCTAACACCCCAGTACAGATCCTACGTTTGTCAGCAGCAGAGGCATCACGGTAGCCGCCCATTGCAAGTCGTGGAAATTCACGATCAGCGATGCCTTGAAGAGCTCGAGACAGATGGACACTTTCAGTCAGAGGTTCCGTTGTCGACGGTAGAGAAAGATCCTGAATCACAATAGCTACTGCAAAAAGCACAGCAAGGAGCACATACACAACGCATTTGGTCGAAGTCCGAACAGCCATTTTTTTGACTTGACTTGAAGCGTCATCATCAATGGGAAGAATGAAGGGATAAAAAGGCATGGGGTTACAGCATTTCCATAAGGAACCATAACGATGAGGATCAAATCTCGAGGGGGTGTCAGGCGGAGCACAACGAACCACAGCGAAGGCATAAGAACACTCGAAAAATCGACCAATTTCTCATTTATTTAGTTAGACCCCTAAAAGTGAACAGTTTAGGGTTCAGGTATCACAGTTTAGGTCACCAAAATAAATCGGCCATATTTTCTTACACTTCCCCAACTGGCTCTGTCTCCTTGTCGCGACCCAAACGACGACCTCCACCACGCCCTCAACACGTGTGTCCACCGCCCCGACATCGCCCGAAACGAAGTCTTCGACAACCCCAGGATATCCCGAATGTTGAACGACCCCGCGGCACACCAAATCCAGTGGAACATCATAGGCGAAATCTACAAACAGCGGCGGCTCCAACAGCACAACGCCCACGACGACGGCGACGCGATTCGGCATGAAGCGCCCCCCGTCCCGCCTCCACCCGTCCCGCCTGACCCGCATTGAGTCCCTTGAGCGAATTGACACGTGAAAATATTTTTAGGAAATGTTTTGAAGATGGAAATATTTTTAGAGAATGTTTTGAAGACGGAACTATTTTTCGAAAAATTTGTAACATGAGCGCCGTGTAGACATTGGCATGTGAGTAAACATCACCCTTACCAAAACCCATATAACCCTAAACCCTAAACCCTGGTGTATTTCCATTTTTGGCCACAATGAATAAGTAAATCAAACCCCCACCCCCCCAGGCGCCAAACAATTACCCGAGTGGTTGTCGGCATGGAAGTACTGTAAAGTCTCCGTCACCTAAACTACATACTTAAAACTGGATTTTTTTCACTGCCATAACCCTCTTGACCACATCAACTATGCTTCAAATGCACGTCCACATCGCCCGACGAGGACTACACATTGTTCAGCCGTGGCACACATCAATGCTCAAGGACTTAGAGTTCCATCAACCCTTGAAGTGAATCTTCAGAGAAGTTCACGAGCAGCGAAGACTGAAGCTCTGCAACGAAAAGCAGACCCCAGGACAGAATAACAATACTCGCATCCCCTCACTGCATCCCGAACCACACTCTCAAAGCCTGCATTTCCTTGCACTTCATTTCGTGAATCGGACTATAGAATGGGAAGAGCGGGTAAATCAATCAGGAGATGATTTTGTAGTCGACCCTAACTTCCAAAAACATAGAGCGAAAATACGAGCCACTGAGAAGGCGCAGCATTTGTCAGTACCTATAGTAATCCAAAAAGGAGGGGGACTGCAAATTGCAATTATGCAACAACCTGAGAGCTGCGAGAATGTGGAAGACAGACGGCGACTCGAATTCATGACAAGCAAATAAAATATGAGGTAATTCCAATGACTCGCCTCTCGGAAGCAAGATGCTATTGCGTAGCCTGATGATAGGTTGCCTCAGCGTCCGTAGGTACGTCGTGCCGCATTGGCCATTTTGAGACCATTTCGACACTTCGGGAATGAAGAAGGGACAATGTGCGCTCCTTAAACCTTCTCAGAGCATCCCTAAACAATCAGAACAGTCAACTCATAACGGCCCACGTAGAAACGCTGTACAAAACGACGACGAGACACGTTGCACCAGGTGCAACAAAAAGGAGGGAGAGGAGGGAGTTGATTGAGTCTGAGGTCTCTTTTTCTAATCCAAACGACGGCGTGAACCCGGTGGCTGCGTGCACTGCAGAGCGAATATCGATGACAGCAATGAGAGCAAGAGTGGAGAGGAAAAACGTCTCAATCAGCTGGGCACTCCTGAGTTTGAATGGTTGCGCGTAAATGTGCATGGCCAAGAACAACGCACACAAGACAGCAAGAAGAAACGAACGCACAAACGGCATCTGGGGGGTTGCTGCCCAGACGACGACAATGATAAGCCGTCGCACAAGAAGAATAGATTCCCAATACTCTCGCCCAACTCGAAACGGACCCTCAAGCAAAACCGTAAGAGGGTGTGTGCCGAACCTCTCCACAACATTGACGGAAGCTTCTGCCACGCTGAAACGAAAAGTTCGTAGCTCTGGCGAGTCCTTTTCCTCACGCCTAAGCTTTGATCGAAACAGATTAACAACATATGGAAAGGGGACAAGGATAAAAAAGAAGAACACGAACACACCGCGCTGCCAGCTTGTGTAACAAACAACTTCTCCTTGATCAAACAAGACCTTTGGCGTCAAAAAGAGAGAATCAAGACAAACGTCTTCATCAGAGACGGAGATGCAGTAGAGAAGCCGAATACCGACGGTAATAATGAGAGCATACGAAAGAAGCATCGTATTCAAAGAAGCAAAGGCGTATCTTGACGTCCCCAAGGTCTGCAGCGATAGCGTTGCCCATTTCCGAGTAAAGGATGGAAACACGCGCTGAATAGCAAGATGAAGAATCCCCAGGAAAACGTTGAAGAACAAAACAGCTAACGGAAAGAGGAGCTGAAGAAACATCCTGCCAACAAAAGTAAGGTCTTCCCAAACACAAATGCCATCAAAAACTGAGAGGACGTTGAATGAAACAGAATTTCCGAACAAAGACGAAAACGGAGAAATCCTTGAAGGAGGAGTTGATATTACTATTGGAGCAACCTTAAACATCAGACGGTGAGAACAAGACACCACAACTTGGTAAAAGTAAAAAAACGATTTGAACAATCCGCGTGAAGACGATGTGCGAAAAAAGACGAGAAAAGCAGAGGCCAGCAGCGCAAGTAAAACAATGACTGGGATGACAAAGGCGCGACCACATTCTGAAGAGGGCAAACAGAGCGGGCCGCTGACAGCTAGAGAAAATCCATTTGCGCAGCTTCCGCACAATCTTCCAGCACGATTGTTGTCACAGCTACGCAAAGAGCAGGTAGCATTCGGACAACAATAACTGCGGAATAAGATTTCAATGATGGACATGACCCAGCTGGGCACAGAACAGTGGAGAGAGCTCCAGAGTCATTGTATGCCCAAAATCCCCGCCTGATCGACACCACTTCAGGGAATCTTCCGAAACAGCTAGTGCGTTATACATCAGCGCGCTTCTTCAATCACCTCGCTCCAACAGGACATCTTGAGCATTGATCATTAACAGGTTGCAACGTCACTGGTTCAACGTGCGATCTCTTCAGAGTGTATTCGCCACCGTCGCAACGGCGGCATGAAATGGCTCCTGACGTAACAAGAGTGCTAAGGAACGCCCTTGTGGCGAACTGCTCCACATTTGCAACTGTTCCGCTGATACACTCGATCGAGCATGAGGGGGAAAAGAAGATAAGCCCAGCATCAACAGCAGCAATGCCAGAGCCCGCTTCCACAACAAACGAAGAGTCAGCAAATGACACGTTTGCACATCGGGTGCACATCAAATCCGCCCCTATGGCAGCCCGATTGTAGCGAAATGAGCATCTCACTGCGGCAAGACTGGAAGTTCCCTGTAAATTAATCGCTGCCCCTTCAGCACCAGCAGAGTTGTTAAAAAATGTCGAGTTTGAGACTAAAGAGTCAAATATTCGTCAGAGCAGGCACACCGAGGACAAGGCCATTCGTAAGGTACAGTGCTCCGCCCGGGCAGGACGCACAGACTGCTTCGTTCTCATGAAATATGACATTGTCGATCGAAATGCGTGAACGAAATTGGAGAACTCTATTGCCGCGGTCGAACACAACGGCTTCAACAGCGTCGTTGGGCATGCGGCAGTACAATGCTCCGCCCATTGAACCAGACATAGTTGCGTCGTTGTCGCGAAACATTGAATCCGTTAAAGAGAAATTAACAAAAGCTGAAGAACTGTCAAACGCTGCAAAAATTCCGCCACCCCCCCCGAGGCGGGCGATATTCCCTTTGAATGTTGAGTTTGAAATACTGATGTCGACTAGGCCGGAGGCGCTTTCGGCACGAATTCCAATTGCACTTCAAAGTTAAACACAGTGGGGGGGGATAAAGGAATACCCGCCGTAATGCGTCACGACGTTATGAGCGAATACGGCATTTCTGATTCGAATCGATAGGTTCGTAACATTAATGATGGTGATGCCAAGCCCCCCACCCAATGCCAAGTCAACTTCATTTCCTGAAAGGTCGACGGTGTTGTTGAGAATCGAAATATCTTCGAGGACGACGGTCAGATTAAACGATTCGACAACGGACATGCAGAGGGCGCCTAAAGGGTGTGATTGGCATGCTCCTGACTAATTACCAGAAAAAAGAAGCGGTGCGCTAACGATGTTGCGAAAGAGAGTGAGATCTTTGACAAAAAATGAGTTCCCCTGCGAACTATTGACGCAACGAAGATTTACAGCAGAGCCATCTCTACTTTGACTCCCTGCAACAACGCTTCGAGTAATGCGAATGGTGTTATTGTGCGCTGAGTTGGCCTCAAACACAAGTCCACTGACGCCAACGATGTCCGAAGCGTTCACCAACGCAAATTGTAGGCTATCAAACGACACAGCAGCAAATGAGCATCCGTTTGACAATGCCACAGCAACAGGAGCACAATTCTCTCCTCTGGAGAAAATGGACATTACATCAATAAGCGGTTTCCTAAAGGGCGCCGACAGAGCCACTCTCACAATGGCTTCAAACGAAGGCTCATCGTCATCGATAAGCGCTCTGTTTTGAAGGAGGTCAACTTGCGTAATTGAAACGTGAGCTGTCACTGCAGGGGCTTGCAAGCTCACGAGTGCTGCAACCGAATCTGTGGCTCGATTGTAGGAAAAAGTTGTTGAAGAGATCACTAGGCGAAAAGAGCTAAGAGGAGCTACTGATGTAATGTTGATAGCCCCTGACAGTACGCCGGTGTTGTTTGAGAATGTGCAGCCAGAAATGGTGACATTGGCAGCAATTTGAGGCATCTTGAACTCCGACATAATGGCCACACCAAACTTTCCGACAAACGATCGAAAAGATGTCTCAATGATTTCGAGGCTTGAATCGAGAGTAAAAAGCGCGCTGGATCGACAATTCAAACCTCCGACAAAGGAGCAACCCCTCACTGAGAGAACTGCATTTTGCGCTGTTACAACGGAGCCACTTCTGGAGCACGACCGAAAATGCAAATAGCGGAGCTGCACGAACGCTTGCTGAATAACTACAGGAGTATCCGAGGTTGAACAATCAAATATTGCTGATACGTTCGGCGCGGACGTAATCGCAATCGATTTTCGAATGGTTTGAGCACAGCGAAATAACCCAGACACAGAAATTTCAATAGTGTCGCCATCTTGAGCGAGAGATACGGCCGAATCGAGACCGCATCTGGTGTTATCTGAATTACATAAAGTCGTTTGATCGACAACAGTAAAAAAGGTCCCTATATGATCAGCGAAGAAATTTCTCCAACATGAGAACCTTCAGAGAGCTTGATTAGAGTCAATAAGACCACCGCCAAGCTTGCAATGTTCATCGGCATTGGCACGTGAACAATGCGTCCGCCTTAAAAAGTCTTTAATTTTAAGTGGATGCGTTTTGCTCGGCGTTTTGCTCCGATACAATGGCACGCGCGGTAGTGGTCCGCATTGGATGCGAATACTCCTCCGAGTCCTCCGCTTTTCTTGGAAACCCAGCCAGGAATTGATGGACGTCAGCAACGAAGTAGTCGGACAGGTAACGGATTTCCAAGAACTTTCCTTTCAACAGCCACCTGGACAAGAGCAAGAACACCACAACTGAAGCAAACAAAATGCCTGAGGGACCCTTAGCTTTCACTACTGCGTCAGATTTGTTTGAAGAATCTCACATATCAAGCATGCTCCGCCCAGAGTGAGGAATGATAAACATGACCCAGTAAGAGAAAACTTGACGATCCATGGACCCAGGAATGTACATGATGCACTAGGTCTCTTTGAGAGGACATTTGCCTCCGCGTTGTCTGCGGCATGCTTGCAGAGAGCATAGATGAATGCTGGAACGCAAATAACTGGATTCGATACACAAAAGCACTGTGCAACCACCTGAAGGACGTTATGTCGTTGGGAGAAACGCGTACAATCATAACATATGTCGACGAAAATGCAAAAGAAGGGTTCATTGCGTCATATCGTGCGGGGCTCCTGCGGCATAGGAAAAGTAAGGAGTCCGGTAAATGAAGAATTTGAATCGCAATTCTAAGTAGAGCAGCTTGGATTAGAACGTTGAGGAAGAGGCGGAACTGATGTATCAGCACTGACTCTGAAAGAACGGAACGGAAGAGCGGAGAACTACTGAGCCAGCGATGGTAAAAATAGATTCAGACGGAGAGCGAAGGGTGTGAAGCAAGGCATCAATTGATGACAGCACAAGAGCAGGCAAAATCAAGGTGTTGAGCAAGAAGTAGACGAAGGACTGACGAGTCAAGAAAAGGCTACGAACACGCTAACCCTTGTGGCGCATCGCCTCATGACAGTTGCGACAGAAAGCGGTCTCTCCAGCTCAACCAGAGCTATCGCATTACACTCTGAATCAAAGAAAACTGACATTGCAAAACAAACTGGAGAAACGAGTTGGCAAGCAAGACCATAAGAGCAGGAATAGTACCCGAGATGGCACCTTGTAGCCATGGTGGGAGTCCATCAAATGCGTTTGAAGCATTAATATTGACATCGAAGCTCCGGTCAAGAATATTGCGGACAGCAGCGACTACGGTTGCAGGCGACGTAAAGAAGACCAAAACTACGAAAGAGAGAATCGAAAAGATGAAACGTCGGCACCCTTGACGGGTTTTTGAGGACGGACAAACACTTGGCCAAAAGACATCGTTGGAAGACGCAGCCAATTCGGCATGCTTTGATAAATTTCCGCATATCGAATCACGGGATCGTACGAATTTCGAACAAGAATCTATTTGTCAAATGGTCACGATCCTCTTACCAGCTGAGATAAATTGAATTACAGCAACGCCAGAAAACGAGCGTGACGTCGGATCGTCCAACGGGACATCTTTTTCAGAGGGAGGAGGGCAACAGCAGAATACAGCATCTTTAAGCTCGCGCCTTCGCCGTTCTGCCTCCAGTGCAGTGCAGTCCTCCAGCATCGTGACCCTTACGACATCTTGAGGATTCTTTTAAGTCACTTCATGAAAACGAAAGCAAACAAGTGACAGATAGCTGATGACATCTTCGGTGCTCATCGACTTTGTCGGAATCGACGACACGATGGCATTCGTGAGCGACGGAGCAAAATGGTTTCTAACATGAAACACATCTTTAAGGGTTGCGAATGCAACATCAAGAAGCAAAAACCCAACCAAAATGCCCACAAAGGCATGCGCCCACAGTAGGTGTACGTTGAGATCTTGAGCGTTGGCCAGATTAAGGATCGTAGTTGCACTTAATGCTGCAACAAAATCAAACCAAGACAAAACAAGAAACCAGATTGGCCACCTCCACCGCGGACATTGATCGGAACGGCAACTACAAGAGCCAAAACCATCATCATAAACGTCTGCCGCTTCAAACACAACTCGAGATGCTACAATACGGCTGCGCGGAGCCTCCGCTGCCACCGCAAATATACGAAAAGGACTCCATCCTCCCGACTTGCCAAAATTGTGTCTGGCTGATAGGCAAACGATCTGATTATTTTGCGAAGAGAGACTGAAGGCAGCGCAGAATCCTAAAACGTTGGAGAAAATGAGACAACAAACAAGAGTCTGTGTAAGCCCATTTGAGGTTTTAGCGCGAAAATATTCAATTGTCAGAAAGGCAGCAATGCAAACTCCGACAACGACACAATTCAGCTGTAAAGTAAAGACGATTGATTCGTCGTCACTCATCTTCTAAAGAGTATCTCAAGTTTCGAAACCTTGATATGCTCTCGGCCTAATTGTCTCTGCCGCTCTTCTCGCTTTCCTTCGTTCCCCTCGTCCCTTTCGTCCTACCCGCACAGCCCCTGTGACGACCCATATAGCCCCAGCCTCCACATTTCCGCCAAATCGCATCCACAACGCTTTTTGGCACGTGTTCCACCTCAGCCTCAACGCGAGCCACTTCTGCCCTCTCCGCCAGCATTTGCGTTCTCTTTTTGCATCTCCTGTGTTGCCGCAATCCTTGAGCCGCCGTTTTCAGCCGCAGCCGCGCTGCCTCCTTCCAAGCCAGACGTTGGGGTTGTTTCCGCGTCATTCCTTCGGGCTGACGCTGACGCATCTTCTTGTCTCGTTTTTGACGGGCAACATTTTCCTGCTGCCTCCTCCTGTCGGGCAGGCCCGTGTTCTATTTCTCGCCTCCTTGCCAACATCTTTGTACCATTTCATACTTTGCTGTCATGGATTGCTGTCTGTGTGCATCCACGAATCATTGACATTCAATCGTGGCGTCGGATTTACCATATTTTTGAAGAATGTAGCTTGTGTGTCACCGCCCCCATTTTTTCACCTATTCACTTGACTCCTGCGTCATGGTAAATGCTCTGAAAAGGAAATTATTCAATGCAGCCCCATAGCTCTGCCCGGCACGCATTCGCGATATCCACATCGAGTTGACAAATCTTCTTGCTTTGTTCTTGGCTGTAGACTCTGATTAAACATTCCTCGCCATCTATGCACAATTATCACTGAATTCTGATGGAACAAATGCAGCAGCATGCATCAGACTCTCCCTTTTTGAGTTTCTTTCATGTGACCTTGGAATGACACAGCAGTTCACTGAAGAACACATCGCCCAGCACTCGAGCAACAAAATTTAAACAAATCAACAAACAGAAGAGCAGCCTGCTTCAGCTGCTTGACGCCTCGTCGAAGTAGTCTTGCGAGGCACGCAATTCTTTAGAAAAAGGTGCGAAAAGGAAGATGTTGGATTCTTGGATTGGAGAAATCCAACTCTAGTTTAGCTGAGGTCAATGTTCCAGTCCTCTGGCCTAGGATCTGCCTCCCTTGAGTTCCACAGCGATATCGTCCCGCACAGCGAAGCAGTCGGTTGGGTTGGGTCCAAGAATATCCCAAGGGCAGCTGGTCTCTTGCGGGACTTCAGAGACGGCGTGAATCCGTCGTTATCGTCAAGACTTCTTGCAATGCACATCTCAGGAAGGCAACAAACTTCAAGCGAAGCAAGACCTATTTATAGCAGAATGGAAGTATCGAAACGAAGCGAATTCGAAGCGGAGGAACCACCAGCTTCCACCACGAACGTTTGAAGCGAAACGGCGAAGCGTCGAAACGTTAGGTTCCAACACTTCTGCCTTCCTGATCTTTGCTGGGTCCACTCAGCCTTCAGTAGCACTCCTTCAATTGCATTGTTGCGCCCTTGCCATGGGAATTCTACGTTCGCATGGCGTATCGAAGAAATTGCAGCAACTCTTGAACTTCTCCACTCTCTTTCCTCCTCCACACTCTTTCCTCCTCAGTACCGGTGTTGACTTCATCGTGATTATTGGTTCAGCCCCGACCCCTCATGTCCTTCCCTCTGAGAAAATTCCTCTTTGATTAGAGTTTCGAGCATTTCATTGCATTCCTTACCAATTCGCTCCGTCTTCGCATACTCATACATTTTGAAGTGGAAGTAGGCTTGACATGGACGCCTCTTAATCGAGTGGGCATGCGCTGGGTAGCAATTGTGTAAATCAGGAGAAAAGTGCTGTGCAGAGCCAAGGAGATGCAACTGAGCATCATCTGCGGAAAAGGTGGAACAATCAGTGTGACAGCCGCAACCTTAGCTGCACCGATAGCCGCACTTGCGCGGTGGGCGCATATTGCACGTGCGCAGGAAGGGTCGAGAGCAGCAGGATTGATGAAACCTGCAGATAGCCGAGCCCATGTATTTAGTCAGCGCTCTACCTGTCAAGCTGGTCACCGCATCTCAAATGCATGAGAGCACCTGGAAGCACTACCGCTTCGGTGAGGAGGTTAAAATTATTTTGTACACGCGACCATGACAGTGATGGAAATGAAAGAGAGCAAATCTGAGGATTCGGTTGGATTTGTCGCCCAAGTCTTGCATCGAAAACGTGGCGCAATTACCCGAAGGTCAGCTCAGTTCAAAGTGTTATGTTGTTTCCTTTTGAATCCTCATTTTCCAGTGAAAACGTCGCACACGACTTTGAGCTCCCTTTCGAGTCGTTGGAGTTCACTCCATTAACATCCGTCTCTGTAATTCATCATGGCCCCAAGTTGAATCAATGGTTTTCGTCCGCTATCGCTGGCAATGACCTCACTTCGTCCATATTGTACACAGTTGGCTTGACTGTTGGTGTAGCAGGACCTTATGCTTTCCTTTGTCTTCTTATGGTTGGTTTACTTCTCTATATGTTTCGATTCATCTATGGAGAGGTAACATCACCTTGAGCAATCTAAGACCGGAGGCTGTAACTTCTATCCCTATGAACGGCGGTACCTATAATCTTCTCCTGAACACAACCTCAAAGTTTGCAGCAGCGTTGGCTGCATGTTTATCTATTCTTTCTTACATGGCCACTGCGGTTGTATCTGGAATTGAGTCTGTTCTGTATTTGCAGAGCCTCATCGATGTATTTGCAAAAGGGACTGATGGCGAGGTTTATGCCCTCTTTTCTTATCTTATCCTCTCAGATTATCCTTAACAACAAGGTAGTTTTCTCCATCGTTCTGATCGCGTTCTTTGCTGTCCTCACGTTGGCCGGTCTGAAGGAATCCGCCTCCGTTGCCCTCTTGATTTACATCTTTCATCTCCTTTCGCTTGTCACGCTTGCTGCTGCAGGATTTGCGTTCATGGCTTCGACTGGGTTCGAGCGGTTGTCTTTCAACTTCCACAAGTGTGCTTGCATTCACAGAGCTGATTTCGCAGCTTTACTCCCAGCTACCCTCTACCCACGGCAATATTTTTTGGATTCTGTACGTCGATGTTGGGCATCACCGGATTTGAGACTTCGGCGAATTATGTAGAAGAGCAGCAGCGTGGAGTCTACGTGAAGACGCTTCGCAACACATGGGCTGCTGTGTTTGTGCTGAACCCGATATTAGCTATCGTCACAGTCGGAGTGTTATCATTTGAAGCTATTCGGCAAGCCAATTTGGATGGCGTTAAAAAAAAATGTCGCTTCTGATTGTATAGGACGTGCTGTCACAAGTGGCGTTCGTGGCAGGTAGTCGTTGGTCCCCCACCGGCGGTCTTGCCCTGCAGGCGTTGATATCTTTTGATGCGTTCCTAGTCTTGGCAGGGTCTGTCTTGACTTCGTTTGTGGGGGTCGTGGGCCTCATTCGTCGTCTGGCGATGGACGGCTGCCTTCCCTCGGTCCTTCTTGCAGAGAACAAGTTTCGGAAGACAAATCATTGGATCATCCTCCTCTTTTTTGGCATCTGCACGTCAATTCTTGTTATCCTCAAAGGCGAAGTCGCTAAGCTGTCCGACGTTTACACAATTGCATTCCTGTGCGTCATGTCGTTGTTTGCGATTGGCAATATGATGCTCAAATACAAGAGAAATCACTTGAAAAGAGAGGTGGTCGCCTCCTGGAGTACCTGTTTTGCTGCGCTGTTCCTCACTGTCGCGGGACTTGTTGGTACGATCGTTAGGGAGCCTCAGCAATTGGTTGCATCTTGTCAATATTGTCTCATTCTTACAGGCCTACTTCGCATACTATTATGCAGTCTTGGTTATGCTCACACTTTTCATGTTTGAGAGAGCTCGTGTTGTCAAAATCCTGACGTTTTTCTTAAGTCGGTCGAAACCTGGTGCAATCTGTGCGTTTCTTGGTAACATTCGCAGGAGATTTGAGACAGCGGGTAGTTTCGTATCTCCAGAACATGTACAGATCCATTCAATCAGACAGCGTTGGATACTTTGCCGCGTATGACGATCTAGCCAGCTTGAACAAAGCGATCACATACATTCTGCAAAACGAAGTCGCCATCAACGTCAAGATCATCGTTGTTAAGCGTGATCGAACAGATCCTATGATCAGCAAGATCGCTGCATGTACGAGGATGATGGCTCGTTGCTATCGGAAACTGAAGTTTGACTTCATCGTAGTGGAAGGAGACTTCTCTCCTGAACTTGTCGCCTCTGTTTCTGAAGTGATTGGAACTCCTCGAAATTTTCTTTTCATGGCATGTTCGGATGAGAGGGTGTCCCAAGACATAGCGTCATACGGAGGAGTTCGCATGGTCACCCATTGACGCTAAAATAGTAAAACTTATTCTTTATCATCGTTGGCCATGGACAAGTTTGAGATTTGTCTCAAATGCAACGGAATTGGGCAGGTAACTGTGAAAATTCCAATAGGAGATGGCCCAAATGGAGTGTGTCGTGTTGTCCAAGAGCCATGTGAGACATGCTGTGGTCAAGGCGTTAAGAAAATGTAAGGGGACCTTCGGCGCAGCGTTAACATGGCGTGGCTCTCGTGTTGGAAACGTTCTGAAACGAGTGCATCAGCACGGGTCAAAGGGAGCATGCGATGCTATGGTTTCTGCACATTCGCCTGTTATCTATGTATTGACATACGTAACTCGCGTAAATAACATGTTTCCTCAGCTGGAAATCTTTCCATTGACATAAACTCTGAGAGGATCTCCCATCTTAAAGCTAGGGATTGGCGATGTACTAATAGAAAGTGGACCCTGTGCGATTAGCCTTTTCAATCAATTCGTCACCGTCGATTTCCATCTATCGGAGCGATTAAATGTACCTTTCTTCATGACCTGCGGCTTCTACACAATGAGACAAGACAAAGGGTTGGTTACTTCTGAAAAACTAGAAAAGTTACTGGTTGAACCGAGAGGAGCCTGCTGGCTGCGCATGCGGAACCCTTGAGATGCTCGGCTGATGACAGCCATTGGAGCCAACACAAGCCCTCGAGAGAAATGAGGATGAGATGCGGTTGGCCTCTCCGGATCGTAGGAGCCATCTTGCCTCCGAGAGAATCCCCCTCCGCAGCGAAAACCTTTCGGTGGAGCAACAGAGAACCCTTTCCTTCCATCGGGATTCTTCGGTATTGATGCAGGTGTCGTCTGGACGTAATCAATTTTGGGATAAAATGCTTTTTGCCTGAGGGCGAGGCCTTGCGGGAAGCCGCTGCTGCAGGCGCGCGAGGATCGAAGTGTCCGATCTGGATGAGAGGGATGACGCTGCGCGCCTATTGGCTGTTCCGTTAGAACCCAATCAACATCGACGCACTTGTCGGTGTCACAGACTTCGACAAAACACCGCGAGTCCTGAGTAAATTGGATCTCTCTGCTGCCATCGTCTGAAATGTCAAAACGAACATTGGAAAAGTGCTTTGCTCAGCCGCTTCAACAGGTCGGCATCATTTCGCAACGACAATGACGTCATTTGGCCCCTCAGCTCTTTCTGCTTTTGACGCACGCAGACGTTCTATGAAATTAGACGCATCCAAGCTTCACGACTATTTTAGCTGCCTCAAATTTCTGCCTTGTCTTCATGAACTTGAAGGAGTTGGGTAAAAGTGGCTCATCCGTAAAGAAATCATCAGAAGCAAACACTGCAGATTCTGCTTTCCTCGTTGAATAATACTGGAGAATGAGAAGAATGAGAGAAGCGCAGACGCTTTCAAGTTTAGAATGAAAATTCTCGCGCGCCTGTTGCAGGCGTTGAATGATGCCTGCCTGCTGGGTCTGACATTTAAGAGTCTTTTATCGTTCGGAGAAACCTTGGAAGAGTCGCTGATAAATGAAGAAAGCGTGCGAGAATCATTCTTTGATATTTCCACAACAAATTCATGCCTTGCATCCTCTCGCTCGACCTCGATCTGAATGGTAAGTATTAAAGTCACATTAGATGGGCACCTTGTCTGAGAAATTTACAGAAGTGAGGAAAGTGTCATTGGGATTCCTCGCAATTGCAGGAAACATCCGTTAAAAGCTAACTAATAAAAAAAGTTGAGGTTGAGAGCACATGGGCAAGTCAACCAGAATCCTGTCACTTCACGGATTGTGTTTCTTACTTTTCAGGAATGCAAAGGCGAGAGATTTTGGGTTTATTGCCTTCCTTAGCGAGATTGATTACAAGGAGCCCTTCATTATTGCGTTGTTGATTTTCCACGTCTTCTTTGGGTTCCTTGCGATCCTCAGTCGGCATAGAGAGCTCATGCAGTTGTCCATGCTGATAATTTTTTGTATGCTCTACCCGTGTTGATTCAGCTCACCTGGTTAGTGGTCATCATCAGGAGCGGAGAGGCAGTCAATGAACTCCTGGCAAAAAATTGGAGATCTTTCTCATCAGAGAATTATTTTGATGAGAAAGGAATATTTTATTCAGGTAATATCAAACACTTCCATTTACTTACATGTATCAGCTGTGGTTTCAACGCCATTGATTTGTTTCAGTATCTTTATTCTAATCAACTCATTGATGAGAGCTTCACGAATGATGATTGTTGCAAAAAGAAAGCAACTTATAGCATCTGCCAAGGCGCTCGCCTCGCAAGCGCCCAAGATTTCTGCAACGAAAGAGGACTGAGCTTTACTGTAAGTATGTAGTGTACATGGGAGCATGGCCCTGTCATGGAAGATACCACGCAGTCGCTAAAACGGTAAGGACACTTGAGCAAACTCAGACCTTGGGGGGACATGACCCACCTCCCGTTTACCATAGAAACGTTAGGTTGCGATACCGGCTTGTGCAAAACCCTCAGATTTGGGGCAGACGAGTACATTGATGGGTCCAATGCACCAAAGTGATGGGCGCTGCTTGGTCTGGCTGACTGTGCCGCATGCGGGCGGCTCGGGGTGGAGCTGTGATGCCCTCGGTCCAGAGCTTGTTCCTTTTGCGCCCCGTCTGCATCCTCTTCAAGTTCCTCGGGTATTGCAGGCTGTTGGAGTTTCGTCACTATCGACTGCTTCTGCATTTTCTTGACGGCAGGATCGTTGGATGCAGCCTTCGCCAAAAGCATTTCATAATGTCGTAGCTTCCCCTCAAGAACAACCCGGCGACGACCATCTTCCCGCCGCTGCGCCACCATCTCAGAGAGCTCCATCTCAAGATTCTTCACCCTCTCCGACTTCTCTTTCAAAGCAAATCTCAACGAAACGACTTCCTTCTTCAACGCATCATTCTCAATTGCGAGCCTCCGCGAGAAATCTTCCCTCAGTGGCTGTGTCATTAGGCTGTAGAAGACGTAATTAAACTTGAGATGAAACGACGGGTGGCGTATTAAACTCTCCCGCATGATGAGTTGGCCTGTTTGGAGCGCTGACAGGAGTTGATGCAACAGACGTCAAAGGGGACAATGCAGATAGTTCCTTCCTGTCTGGTGGATGAGATTCTCCACCCACTTCGACATGAGTTCCCTCAAACAACGACAAACCTCCTCGAATCAGTTCAACCGAGAAGTACTGTCCTCCGGCACCCTCAACTCCATTAATGATTGAGCCTCGAAGAAACCCCAGCTTGCAGGAGGAGCCTCGGGGTCCCGGAATGATCTGCCTCAGCTGTTGCAGAGGCTGGCCGATTACGTCCGTATCGTCAACTCGGACGACAAGATCTCCGGGCTTCAAGAGCCCACTTCTTTCTGCGGGACTGCCAGGGATGAGTGATTTTATCGTAACTGCAATAAATCCGTTTTGTTCCGTATGCTGATTGAAGATGATTCCAACCCCAGAGCTTGTCATCACAAATAAAAATAGATTGTGATAATTCGCTTTCAAAATAAGCTGTTTGCAGCTTTCCCTCAATTTCACTGAAATCGTCACGTGTTGGGTAATTTTGTTGCAGTAGTAGTTTCTTTTGTTCCAGTAAAGAAACTTCAGACCCCTCTAGTCATCGTCAAGTCAGACATGGTCAAATGTTGGGGATTTTGCTGACCTTGTTTTCTATTGGATTTTCACATGTGTGTGTGCATGACCATTTGGATGTACCCAAGGACATGTACTCTTTCATCTCATATCGTCATCATCCTTTCCAATCGAAAGGTACGCAGCTAGATCGCTTGTTTGGTAATTTCAAAGTTTTAAGAACCAGCGTCGACGCGACTCTGAAGGAATCCGCGACACTCCAAGTAGACAACTATCGCAGTATTCGAATACTCCCATATTACATCGATGGGTCTCTGAACGGCCTCGCTAATGGGTTTGAGAAAGTGTCCTTCCTCAAGAATGTTCTTGTTCCGAAGGCAATCCAAGTTTTGAGCGAAGCCCTCACAGTGCCACCAAGCTCTCTTGCTGTTTACGACTAAGGTCATTCCTGTCGCCTCATCGCTTTCCATAAACCCATGCAACTCCATTTGGAGCGACGGCACGTGCCGATCGGTTGCACCACTCTCCCAGCTTGCATGCGGTCCAAGCGGTTATCTCATCGGCTACGCTGCCCTCATCGCTGTCAGG
Source organism: Verrucomicrobiaceae bacterium (assembly GCA_027487435.1). Classification (GTDB taxonomy): domain Bacteria; phylum Verrucomicrobiota; class Verrucomicrobiia; order Verrucomicrobiales; family Akkermansiaceae; genus UBA956. Next base: position 18,546 of record JAIYDP010000288.1, read on the forward strand.
CCCTGTACCAGTTGAACACGTTCGTCAGATTCGCTACTGCTCCGTGTCACCGCAGTCGGGTTGCTCCACGTCGCCTGGCGGCCGTGGAGTGTCTTCCGTTGATATGGTTCTCTACGTCTCCTCGTATGAGATCCACTTTCTTGATTTTGAGAATTAGAACTGCCACCTCAGAGTGCGATGGATCAACCCTCTCCTTCGCAAGCAACTGCGTCCGCGATCAGTTTGATCGGTCCTCTCATCCCCGGTCGAATACTAATCCAGCAGCCCTATCTTCGGTTTTGTCAATTTTTGTCCCTCGTTTGTCAACCCTACGGCTAATCAAGTCCTCCCGCAACTCACAACAGCCGTCCATGAGCTCCTCCATGCTCTCGGCTTCTCCTTCTCTGATCTTGCATGGTTCCGTGATGCAAACGGCAACCCGCGCAGCCCTCGCGACGCCAATGGTGCCCCCTTTGTTTCCGATGGCGCTTACGTGATTTCATCGAGCACCTTGTTGGTTGGCAAGTCCGGGAAAGGGGAGATCCTAAGTCTCTGAGGTCCAGTACAGCGATGCGCTAAAGAAGACGACGCGAACGGTCGTGACGCCAACTGTTCGGGAGATGGCACAGCGGCAGTTCAACTGCTCGTCGGTGCGGGGGGTGGAGTTAGAGGATTTTGGTGGTGCGGGAACGGCGTCATCGCATTGGGAGATGAGGCAGGTTTTTGTGTGGAGTTCTTGCCTGCAGAAATGCTGATGTCCTCCAGAACGAGCTGATGGCTGGTCAAGCTGTGTCTCTGACAAGTTTACGCTTGAAGGGTCGGTCCTCATAGTGCAGGCCCCTTGTCAAACTTGACCCTCGCCCTCATGGCCGACAGCGGCTGGTACAGGCCAAACTTTGCTGCCGCAGCTGTCTTACCCTGGGGGCTCGGCTCAGGCTGCGCGTTTGCAGAGCAGCCTTGTGAGACGAGCGGCACAGTTTGGGTTGCCAATTACAAAAAGTAACACGCCGAGATTGTTGCTGGGGGACGAGGATTTTTCTGTCCGTCCGTCGGAACGATGGATTGCTTCTACGACTTCTCCTCCCTTGGCGTGTGCGCCCGACTTGCTTTGGCAGATAACTGCTCCATCGTTCAGCCTTTTAGCAACTACCCCTGCGCAATCGCGAATGGCTCTTCGAATTCACCAACGTCAAAAGGTGAGGGGTTTTCCTTCGCCTCGAGATGCCTTCGCTCCTCCCTTGCAGGGGGTCCTGGCGCGCTGCGCAATATTCCCTTCGGCTGCTACCCCCGCGCGTGCGCCGCCAATTTTCAAGTTGTCACTGTCGGCATGGGGGCGAACCTCTTCACAGAAGTCGTTTGTCAAGATGGAGCTGTTCGCGCTGTCGAGGGGTTCGGCGGGAACCTGACGTGCGTGCCCCCTGCGTCCATCCCAACGTTTTGTTTGGCCGTGCCGTTCGCTGCGATTTTGAATTCGACCGCTGCCGCCCTGAGTCTCAATCCCCCCCCTATTGTCGCCAGCGTCGCCTCAAAGGCGCTTGGCGTGTCTTGGACCCATTTTTTATCTCTCTCCTTGATTTTTTTTTTTCTGTGAGCTTTGCTTGAGCCATGCGGCGCCAACTCTGCTTCATTTTGGTGTCACTTGCTCCAAAAATGCAACTCGGTCACGTGGGCATCCTCAACGGAAGTAAAGAAACTGCCCTATGACTTTTTCCTGTTTGAAGTGCCTTGATTGATCGGCCACCGGCGAGGGCGTGTCACCCATCAGACAGGGGACGGTGTAAATAAGGGAAATAAGGGAAGGGGGCATGAAGAAAGAGTCGTGAGGCTCACAGGTAGCGGTTTGGGGGACAATCCAGGTTGATGTGCGAGCGCTGGGGTGAGGTCGGTGGAGGAGCGTTCAGTTGTGGCTGCTGGGTTACTGAAAAGGCGGTGTGAGGACATGCTGTATAGGGGGCAAGGACGCCTTAAATATAGAGCGAAAAGGGCTGCAGACGCCGCTGAGGAGAAAAGCGTGCGAGGGGAGTCAAAGGGGGGAACAAAGAGGGGAAAGAGTTTTTACGCGACGGACGGACGGACGTCAGAAAGTTGGAGAGGCTGTCGCCAGAACCGCGTACTCAGACGGCAATGGACTATGTACAGTTCATGAGCAAATATACAAATATGCGTCTGCCATGACGACAGAGCCCTCAATGCCCCACCCCGCAGCCGTACGACACTCTCACCGTCACCGTCGTCGCCTCCCCATCCGCCACGCGCACATGCACATCAACCCCCTCCATCGTCGCCAATGCACCCGTGACGTCGACCGCCTCGACGTTCGGCCCTACAAAAATGTCTGCCGCCCCACCTCCCTCAGATTCAAAAGCCACGAAGAACGTGCCCCACTGTTCATACCAAACCTCCTCCACCACAACACCAGAAATGCGCCTAACAAACGGCGCTGCAACCTTTTTCTTTTGGCACGGGACGAACACGTCATACGCCGCCGCAGTTGGGACAAACAAGGCAACGTCTTCTCGCTGCGATGCGGCAACAAGCGCTGCGTATGATGTGGGGGGGGTGAGCGGGTAGGCCACGAGAAGGAGCGCCGCACTAACTGACGCTGCGTCTGAAGCGACATCATGGACGAAAATGTCCAACAGCTCGTCGGCGCACGGCACGAGCTGCGAATTCGGCGACTCGCTCCAACAAGCGGTCGAGACGCTGACGCCGCTGTAGGACATCGGCCCCGATGCGCCTAAGTGAAGCGGGGCACTTCGGGCCCAAACGTCACGAGGCCAAATTGATGGCTCTATCAACATCGAAAAGGAAGGCGACGCTGTTGAGACGGCCTGTGCAGCAGCTGCGTAAAATGTCATCAGCATGGACTGACCAGGGGGGGGAAATGAAAGGAGGGGGCTCTTTGATGCCGCCCACGGCTGCGCAAGAACATCCAAGGCGACAAGGGGAGCAGTGGCGAAGCGAAGGGATAGCAATTTGAGGAAGGACATGTAGGCTGCGTGAAGGGGCGAGTTTGGCGAGTAGAGGGCCGAAAATAAGGCCGAGATTGAGGGATTGAAATAAAGGGAGCTGAGGGCTGGAAGGGAGCACGGGGACGGGGGGGGGGGCAGACGGCCAACGCGAGAGGAAACGTCTGGACGGCTTAGGAGCCACTTGGGGACGAAGGGAGAGCAGTCGGAGTCATGCATGGCGATTTGATGTACTTGAAGGACGCTTGAGATGTTGCGAAGGGCCAAGAATTCAAACGCTTGGCACAGGGCGCTGCTGAGCCGCACGTCCAAAGCGTTTGGCTCCGCTTGCAGCTCCGCCCACGACACCTGAAACAAAACCGCGTTCACGCCGCGAGAGCGTGCCTCCAACAGACGATGTGAGTCTGAAGCAAACTCTCTTAACAGCTCTTGATGGGACCGGACGACGGCGACGAGGCCTCGGACGCGCGTCGCACGTCCTGTCGCATCGACGAAGGAATTCTTCAAAAGCGAGAGCGGAGACACACCCAACGAGGCGGATGGAGGGGGTTGAGTGGACAACGCACCCATTCGAGCCCGGGGGGGTGCAGCCAAAACGGGCGGAGTGTCTTGAAGAGATTTTGATTGCGCGAACGGGGCATGGCCGAGAGGCTTATCGCCGACGGGTTTCGCACGTTGAGATTCGTCCGCTGACGCGGCCAAGGGTGTGAAGGCAAGCGCAAAAACGAAGACGAGAAGGAAATTGAACATCGCTGCACACAGAGAAAACTTCTTTGCGCCAAAAATGTCTGGACCACAAAATGGCTATTAAATTTGAACGTGTAAGTCACTTGACATTGACGTCTGTTTTGATAAGTAGGCCAACGCAGCGAAGTGAAGGGTTTGCAAGCCGTTTACAAGAGGGCCACTGCGGGCAGATTCAGCACGCGAACAAAGCGCATGGGGGAAGGGGCTCGAGTGCGTGGGGGTTGACGAGGGGGGGGGTTTCTTTGCGGAGACAGCCGCTGAGGGGAGACAATGTCGGCAGCCGTGTGAAGTAACCATGGGGGCGGGACGTCGGGGCGGGTGTGAGAGAGTTCGACAACACCCAAGCGAAGGTGAAATATGACTCTAATTGCTTCCGACGTCATTTGCCAACTTGCGGGCCCCCGACGCCTAGGACAGGATCGCCACGTTCAGCTCCTTCGACGTCTGCAGCTGAAGAAGACTCCCCTCTGGGACTGCTCAGCTCTGGCAGTCGAGATTTTTCCTCCCCCCCCTTCCTTTCAGGCGGCGTCGCCGGGGCGGCGTGATGCTCGATGGGGTAGGAGATGCCGTACAGAGCGACGGGCACTTTGTTGAGGTCTTTGAAGACGTTGATTGAAATGCGAGCGACAAAGCGAGACCCGTCTTTGCGCGACAAGTGTCCAATTCGAGTAAATCCGTCCGCCTACGGCATCAGCTCAACCACACGCCAGTCCCCCACCTCGACGATGAGACCCAAATAGTAGAGGTAGTCGGTCCTTGCGACGGGCTTGCCCAGCTTGGCGCAAAGGTTTTGGATGTCCTCAAGCACTTCACCCGCGTCGCGGGTGATGAGGGGCTTCTGCCCTACGATTTCTGAGTGGGAGTATCCCAGCCACTTCTCCGCGCCCCTGTTGAAGCTGCAAATGATGCCTTTCAAGTCTGTCGCCATGACGATGATGTTGTCCATTGAGGACAGCGCATAGAGATACTTTCATGTCAACAACACGCGATGAAAAGATACCTTCTCGATCACCTCTTTCGCGACTTGACCATCCGCAAGCGCTTGGCTGACCTCACCTTCTTTTCGCAGCGAAACTGCATCAATGTCTGACCCATCAAACCTCCTCGATCCGCCTGCATTGTGAGCGGCTACAAGCGAAGGGAAAGAACACCCAAAAACTTGTGTTCGAGAAGCTCGTGAGATGAAGCCCTCTTGGATGGGTCCGTTTGCATGGCCCACGTCAGAAACTCGACCATCAAATCGGAATAGCCACGCTCCCTGACGTGTCGAATAGACGCGGCTATTCCCCTGTCATCGCGCATCGCCAAGAGGCCCTGCTTTCGAAAGAGCTGCTGCGACAGTGCGAGCTCCAAAATCACGCAGCCGAAGCTCCAAACGTCAACCTCGCGACGTGAGCGGGGTTGCGGGCGCAATTACGTTGATTGAGTAGGGTGTCTCGCGAATAACCTCTGGAGCCATGTAATAGGGGGTACCCCCAAAGCTTGAAGTGATCACATCACTCGAAATCTTGCGCGCGATGCCAAAGTCAGCCAGCTTGAGACACACGGGCCCCTCCTCGGCGCTAATCAGGACTGCAAAGTCACCGTGTATCAACTACACAAACTATTTCTGGTCTTGATGTCGCGATGCACAATGTCTTTCGCGTGGAAAAAGGACAGAGCCCCTAGAATCTGCTCGGACCACGCTTTGAGGTCGCTTTCAGGCACTTTCTGATCGGGGTAATATTTCTTGACGTGCTCTTCAAGATTGCAAGAGCAGCATTCTAATATCAGGCTGAGGGTCATTTGGTCGTTCATGAAAAAGTCCAAGATGTTGACAACGTTTGGGTGCCGACAATCGGTCAGTTGCCGGACTTCCTCCAAAGCCTTGTTCACTTCAGCGCTGTTCATGCAAATGACGCGTTTCATGGCAACAATCTTCTGGGTGGCAACAGACTCTGCTTTGTACACAATGCTCTGAATGCCACGACCCAGCTCCGACATGACTCGGTATTGGCTTTCCTTGTCCATAGAGCTCCTCTTTTTGTCTCCGGACCTTGTCTCCGCGGTTTGGTCTGGCGACAGGGTCTTCTTCCGGAACAATGCAGCATTTCCCATTGCTGTTGAGATGTTGTCAATCAAAGTCAACAGTGCCTTGAACTTGAACACGTTCATGTTTGTCTATGCAAGCGTGGTATGAAAAAAACTGATCTCGCGAACAATTGCCGCTACTTTTTGGAGGCTGGCGTCATGAATTTCTTCCTTGCAGAATTTTGAGTCATAACGGACTGTTCTTTTAGTTTTTATTCAAATTACTCAACGGTGACATTGGTTGTCAGATGAGCTGGAGACTTTCAGAATCTGCGGCACGTTTGGTCTTCTCATTCCTGGATGCGTTCTCATCTGCGTCGGACTACACGAAGAGGGCTATCACCAAAATCGTGACGGACACCTTGGGAGAAGGAACTAGAATTGGCGGGATGTTTATCAAGGTAAATTCGCGAAATTGGTTGTCCTTGACAAGCTCAGAAGAGAGGCAGTTCGAAAAAACGCATCGAGAAGAACAAGAAGAAGAAGTTGGTTAAAGCAAATGTGAAAAAACTTCCCGAGAAGAAGAAGCAATATGAAGAGGAAGGTACTGAAGAAAGCTTCGACGCGTCCAAGTTGTCTTTGTTAGAGCAGGAACTCGCAAGCCTCCGTGCGGAGATCTCCAAGCTAAATGGCGCTGACCTTTCACTCTCTGTATCGGAAACACCTCGCGCTATCCCTGCAACCCCTTCGAATTTATTCTTTGCACCTCATACTCATGCTCCGCCTCAGGCACCACCTGCTGCGTTTACTGCCGCTAAAGTACCGCCTCCACCTCCACCTCCGCCTGCTCTTCCGAAGAGCCTGGGGGCTCCCCCTCCCCCACCCCCCCCTCCTGCTTTCAAAGACACAACTATTCAATCTCCTTCCAAGTTGGCCATGCAGCCAGTAAGAAGCAACACCTAAAAGCTGACTTCTCACAGGCTGCAAAACGATCGGGCGACTTGGACAGACGTGCCAGCCTTTCGTCCAATGCCCAGGCTGGGATTGCAAGCAATCCCAAGATGCACAGGAGCATCAGCGAGCTCATTGAAGAGAACGCTGTCAAGAAACTCAAAAAAACTGAACTTTCTCGCTCTCCAGGAGGGACCCCGATGAGGGAAGTAAGAAAAGGAATGAATTTAAACATGAGCGACGTGATTTCTTCTGCACTTCAGCGAAAGTTCCAGGTATCATTCTGCGCTGTCGCTCTAAACTGTAGAACTCCCGCAGACAGAGTGGGAAAGTTGGAGAAGACGATTCGTTTGAGAACAAGGAGAATCTGTCGACTGCATGAAATCTTGAAGGAGACAATGACAGGCATCTCGTGATGCGATGTGCTGGCATAAATAGATTGTATTGAAAAGGCAGTAGAGGTTCAACATTTAACTAGCAAATACTGCGAAAATTGAGAATGGCGAACTCGATTCGGACATCTCCACTTTCTGTAGACATTACGCTCAACGGAGTCTCCTACAGCCTTAGTCGGCTGCGTAAGGGCCCTGCCAAAGCTGCTGGAGAAGCTTGTTTGGGTTGATGTGGAAGTTGTAACGACACCAGTGGGCGGCGAGAAGATTTCGGGCCTTCTTGGAGTCTTTCCTGTTTTTGATGGTCGCTGTCGTTTACTTGCTCTGAGAGAGTAGGGTATCAAATTGTTGTCGTGAAGTCTTCCAAAGAAGTCGGCAAAATAGGAACTCACGTCATCCATGAAATCACCTCTGTCGACATCCTCGAAGTTATTCCTGATAAGAGCGACGACTCTCAAAGAGTTCCCAACGAATATGCGCATCCCTTATCTTTTAGAAATGGGATGCCTCATACAGCGTTGGACTCATCTCTCAATTTTTCTCTTCGGCTCGATTGTTCTTCTGTACAAGCCAAGACTTGACTCATTGGTTTTGGGTCTATTTTCAATATCTCACAATCTCAGCTCGCAACGACTGTCAACGAAGCCGTCTTCTAGCGACCCACGATTTTTCTTCAACAAGTTTCTGCATGACAATGCCTCCTTCTTGGGAGAGGCATTTCAGAAGCACATCATCACGGCCATCCACGGCTTCGTCGGCATTATCAGTGCTGGGACTTCAACCACTATTGCGCTGATTTCTCGCCGCAATGTCAAGCGATACGGTTTCCATGTTTGCGCCAATGTTAACTTGGTAGGGCTTCGCTTACATCGCCGCGGGATAGATCGAGAAGGCGCTGTGGCGAACTTTGTTGAGACTGAGCAGCGAGTTGTTTCAGGCGGACATGAGTTTTCTTTTGTCCAAAGCCGAGGGAGCATCCCAGCGTTTTGGACGCAAATTCCTACATTGACGATCAAACCAAAGATTGATCCCCAGCCACATCGCCGCCATGAAACCATCGCAGCTTCTCGCAGGCATTTCAAGGATCAAGTGGCGCAGTACGGGAAACAAGCAAGCGACGTGAGTCTGCGCCGCTGACAATTCGCAGCGTGCGGTCAATCTTGTGGACCAGAAGGGGTCTGAGGGAAAGCTTGCAGATGTGTTCCAATCGACTGTCGACTCTCTCATGAACGAATTGGAGGGAAACGTGAGGTGCGAGTCGCCATCGTGACTTGCACAGTTGTCATACTTCCCTTACTACTTCCACAAGCACTCCAAGAAGAAGGGCTTCGATGCGCAGCTCGTTGCAGAAAACAAGCAATATCTCAACGACTTTGGGTACTTCCATGCGATGTCAGGGATTGTGCAACAGAAGCAGTCGGGCGTTTTCAGGACCAATTGCATTGATTGCCTAGACCGAACCAACGTTGTTCAAGTAGGTGTGCCGTTGTTTAAATCTTTACCCTCGCCAAGAGCTTCTTTGCTACTTTCACCTTGGAGAAAATATTTGCGACGCTCCCGCACCTGGAAGGCATCATGAACGAGAAGACTTTCCGATACGATCTCCGCTTGCGTAAGCTGATGATCCGCCTTTCTCACAGAAGAGTTTGGGCGGATAATGGCGACACCTTAAGCCGCCAATACACGGGCACAGGCGCCATGAAGCGGGACATTACGAAGACCGGAAAGAGGACTTTGGAAGGAGTATGCACACCACACTGCCCGTTTGATTCCTTCCAGCGCCTGAACGACGGCAAGATCTTCTTCATGAGGTTGTATTTGAACAATTTTGTGGACGGGCAGAAGCAAGACGCAATCGTAGGAGCGTGTCTTGAATCCTCTGACGTCGAGAAGGATCTAGTTCTTGGGAATGCAGTCTAGAAATCATTTGGCGCTCTCATCACCCAGACATTGACTCCTGGAGACATTTCTCCGTTCGCAAAGCGTAAGAGCGAGATACAGCACAGGAGTCTCATTGCAGTGGTACAAGCACATCAACCAACATCATTATTATCTTAGGTTGGGTTCCTTTTGTTCGTGACCGCGATGATAATGGTTCTCGTGAACGCCGCAGCACGTAAGCCGTCTTGAGACGGACCCTAATGTATGAAGCAATCGGTGTCTCCAAGAATGCGTATGTTGCCTTGTGGATGTTGATTGTTGCGTTCACGATCTTCTATGTGAAGCAACATAGGCAAGACTTCGTCTCAACGCCTTTGCTGACCCCTCCTAACAACACTTGAGTATTTCTGACTTCGGTTGTTTGTTAACACGAGTGTCCGCACGCCACAATCATGTGACCTTTCCGTTAAAGAGTAACTCAATTTCCACCTTGCTTGCATATGCTGTATTTGGTTGCGTCTGTCGTTGCCCTGACCGTCATTTTGAAAATGATTCAAGGCGGTCACAAGAGGCCCATTACCTTGGTTCCTTTGAACAAGCAAGCCACCATTCTTCCCAACCCATCCAAAGGCGAAAGCTCCATATACAGATCTGCGCTGCGGGTCCCTCAGGAACGTGCTGACAAGGATGGTTTCGTTCTCTGCTCTGAACAGCACGTTGAAACACTCTATCAGATTTTCGAGAAGGGGGCGGCCATTTCTGGCGACCAGCCGTTCCTTGGGCATCGAGTCAACAATGGCCCATACATCTGGCAAACGTATAAAGAAATTGCCTCCCGCAGGACCAACTTTGGGTCCGGCTTGCTTAACCTTGACGTTACCCCGGGCATGGAGGGTGGGCGCCGAAGCTTCATCGGCATATTTTCTGTCAATTGCCCTGAATGGGTCATCACCGAGCAAGCTTGCTACGCCTACTCGCTTGTGGTTGTGCCGCTCTACGACACTCTTGGCCCTGACTCCATTCGCCACATCATCGAGCAGAGCGAGATGTCCGTCGTCATCGTGCAGGCCAACAAAGCCAACGCCGTTCTTCAACTCATCGCCTCCGGCAAGTGCAAGTCCGTCCGCGTCGTCGTCGTCTTCGGCGACGCCAAGGCCCCCCTTGCAAGTGCGGAAAATGTCCGCGTGCTTCAGTTTGCGGAGGTGGAGGCCCTTGGCAAGAAAAATCACCGACCGCACGTTGAGCCGAAGCCGTCCGATTGGTGCACGCTCTGTTACACCAGCGGGACCACCGGCGAAGCGAAGGGAGCCATCCAAACGCACGCCAACATCGTCTCAGACATTGCGGCGGTGATGATGATGATCCCGGACGATGTCACCATCAACCGCGATGACGTCCACATCTCCTACCTCCCCCTCCCCCATGCATTTGAGCGAGCGGTACGCCCCATAACTTTTTGGATTTCACAGTCCCTCACCCCGTGCAGGTGATGGCTCTTGTGACGTTAAAAGGTGCCCGCGCCGGTTTCTTCCGCGGCGACGTCACCCTCCTCATGGACGACATTGGCGAGCTGCGCCCAACCTTTTTCCCGTCCGTTCCTCGCCTCCTTGGGCGCCTTTACGGTTGCTCTGCACTTGATGTCCTCACCTGCGCAGACCGTGTCGTCTCAGCTGTCAACGAAGGCGGCGCTGTCAAGCGCCTCCTCTTCTCCATGGCGCTCTCGTCCAAGAAGGCCCTCCTCGCCAAAGGCATCGTCTGCAACAACACCCTTTGGGACATCATCGTTTTCAAGAAAGTCCGCCAACGGCTCGGCGGGCGCGTGCGGTTCATCATCACCGGCAGTGCCCCCATCAGCAGCGCCATCATGGAGTTCCTCCGCTGTGCTCTCGGTTGTCATGTCTTTGAGGGCTACGGCCAGACGGAGGCACGGCACAACCCCACCGCTTGCTGACGCCTCGATAGGCTGCTGCAGCCACGAATTTCACCCATTTCGGCGACGTGTCGCTCGGCTCCGTTGGCGCTGTGCTGCCGTGCTGCGAGATCAAACTCGTTGACGTGCCGGACATGAACTACACCGCCGCTGACAAGCCGAACCCCAGGGGGGAGGTATGCTTCCGCGGCACCAACGTCTTCCACGGCTACTACAAGAAGCCCGAGCTCACGGCGGAAGCGTTTTGTGTCGACATCAGCGCCGTCAACGGGAAGACAGGGACGTTCAATACCGACCAGGTGAGCGGAGAAACGGCTGAATTTAACCGCCCCCCAGTCGCAGTGGCTGCACAGTGGCGACGTCGGGGAGTTCCTTCCGAACGGGACTTTGAAGATTATCGACCGGAAGAAGCATATTTTCAAACTCTCGCAAGTTGCGGTGCCCCCTTTGTTAACTAACAAACCAGGGTGAATACGTCGCGCCAGAGAAGATTGAACAGATTCTCCTGCGCTCAAACTTGGTTGCGCAGATTTTTGTCCACGGCGACTCGCTCTGCTCATGCCTCGTCGCCGTCGTCGTGCCGGAGTTTGCGGACGTGCAGAAGCTCTTCGGCGGGACGGAGGAGACGATCGTCCGAAGCGCCGACGTGCGCAAGGCAATCCTCGACGACTTGAAGAAGCTGGGGACTGCGAGTGGGCTCAAAGGCTTTGAGCTCGTGCGACAGATCCATCTTTGCGCGGCGCCGTTTGCCGTCGACAATGAGCTGCTCACGCCGACGTTCAAGAACAAGCGGCCGGCTCTGCGTAAGCACTTCGCCAAGGAGATCGAGGCGATGTACCGCGAGCTTGGGGAGATAAGCAGCGCTTAAGCGGTGGGGTCATTTTAACTCGTTAAAGTAAAGCTGGACAGACTCATTCAAGGGGGTGCACTGGCGCGTATGTGTACATGGCACTTCAAAATTAATGTGCGGCTTGTAAGAGCAGCCGCTGCGACAACGCGGCAATGACGTCGACGGACACGGAGTTGCCGAGCAATTTGAACCCTCGCGCAGTGGACGGAATTTCAAATTCTGGGGGGAAGCCATGCAATCGCGCAATCTCCTGCGGGGAAATGAACCGGAGCCTCAACTCTGACAGCTGCTCTAACGAAAGCTCGTTTGTGCAAATTATCTTACCATCCTCACGCCGCACCGCCCAGCCAGGCTGCGTTGTAAGAACAAGGCGGGGGGGCTAAGACCAGGGGGGCCGCAGTGGCCAGGAGGGAGCCTGTGCCGCGGAAGAACTTTGCGTACGACTTTGTGAAGCAGGAGCTGAACGGATTCGTCGGGGTGACGATGTCTTAAACGGCGTGAGGAAGGGTCGCGGGACAGACCACCAATTATTTTACCTTGGAGCTGAGCAAGTTGCAGAGGGGTGAGATAATAGGGGGAGGAGTCGCTGTGAGGGTCCAAAAATGCGGAGAGAGGACGAGGGGGGATGGGGGGGTGGTGGGGGAGGATCGTGGAGAGGGCTTGGGACTTTGATGGCGAAGGGGAAGCCCAGGCGATGAGAAAATAGCGCAGTCGCTCATTAGGGATTCCAAGGTACGTGGGAGATAACAGATACTCTGAAAGGAGTTAGTTACGGCTGTCGGGTTGTGTGCCCTCTGTGGAGTAGCTGCTGTCGTCGAGCACTTTCAGCAACGCATCGTGGCAAGACGAGACCTCAGGCATAAGGGGGACAGCTGCAAATGGACTTCGAAGCCGGGGACGTTTTCGAGGAGGATCAGCTTCGGCTTGCGCTGGAGGTGGCGAAACTGACGAATGATGTTCAGAAGAGGTTGAGCGCGATTGTCATGGTCATCTTTTTGCTTTCCTGGCAAAGTCAGTTCATGAAAGGGAACGCGATTACCGGCGCGAGTGAATGGTTGACATGGAGGAGACAACAGCCACACAGGGCATCTGCGCTGTGAATGCGCCGCTTGGCAACGAAAACGAAACGTTATCAAGCTCTGTAGCCGTGATAGTCTCTAAGTTACGCTCAAGGATGAGACATGTCACTGAAGGAGAACTCGTTCCACTCGTTCTAAAAAATTCGCTTCGTAGACCTCCGCAGCGGATGGGTTCACGTCGAAGGAGTGGAAATTTAAGGGGCTGCTATTCGATGTCATCGATGCTCGCATGAAACCACATCGAAGTCCGCCGATACCACAAAAAAGCTCAAGAACGTCTGGAGCCATGTGGATTTTCGCTTTTATTTTGTGGGGAGAGATGAGGGTGATGTCTGGCATCCAGCCAACAGGAGTGCTTCACCTTGGGAATTTCCTTGGCCTGGTGAAACCCTTCCTGAAGCTACAAGAAGCTCCAGAAGTGAGCTCACGGTTCCTCTGCGTCGTAGATTTGCACGCATTGACCGGCGACACTTCTCTTTTCAAGGAAGTGCCTCTGCGCAAGCGAACTTTGCTAACGTCGGCTGCGCTTCTTGCATGTGGTGTGGATCCTTTGCGAAGCACGCTGTTTGTACAGAGTGCCGTGGCTGCACACACGGAGCTTTGCTGGCTTGTTTCAAGCTTGACCCCGCTCGGGTGGTTGCAAAGAATGACGCAATACAAGTCGAAGGCAGAAAATCGGGAATCGGTTCCGACAGGTCTGCTGACCTATCCTTTGCTGCAAGCAGCGGATATTTTACTCTACAAGTGCGATTGGATACGGTGACCCTAAGTCTTTGCAGGGCAACTCATGTGCCGGTTGGAGAGGACCAATTTCAGCACGTCGAGCTCACGAGAGACACAGTCCTTCAATCCGCGTCCCAGATTCTAACATCCTGCAGGCTAAACTATTGAACGCAAGGCTGAAGCGGCAGCACTTTGTCCCTCCACAAGTGTTTCAAGGTACGGCCTGAGCACCCTCATAATAACTTTGAAAGATTTTGGTGCCATGAGAATTAAGTCTCTGACGGACGGAAGGGTGAAGATGAGTAAGTCAGACCCTTCGTCTATGTCGAGAATAGAAATGTTGCAATTCGTCTTCAAGTGTTTGATGTCTCCAGTTCTGATGATGCCGCCACGGTCTCAAAAAAGATCCAAAAAGCAAAAATGGACTCTATTTCAGGCATATCTTACGATGAGAAGTGACATTCACCATCCACAAAGCTGATAAGCAGAAATAGGCCAGAAGTGGCTAATATGGTTGTCATCGCAGCTGCCATGATGGGAGAGACAATTCAAGAAGTTGTGAATCAGCACCGAAACTTGAGCAACTGTTTTGTCCTGAATAGCAATTATTAATGATTTGCAGCGCAATTCAAAAAGATTGTTGCTGAGTCTGTGATCGCTCGGTTTGGTCCAGCTTGTCAAGAATATGAGAGACTCTCTCAGGCATGGGCTCCATTGAAGTGCTGACTTGCTAGAATCTTGATTATGTAGAGGGAATTCTACGAAATGGAAATGAGTCTGCAAATCAGACAGCCCAAGACACAATGAAAATACTTCGTGAGGAGCTGGGCACTTTCCAGCCTGGTGTACTTTAGACTTGTACAATTGACTATGGATTTGGTCCCAGACAATGAAGATCTCATTGAGGAATCCGCGCTCCCTCTTGGGGAGAATTCAGAGGCCGCTGCCATTACGAGCAGTCTGTTTGTAGTCTTTCTCATTATCAGCTGACCCTCAGACTCAGCAGCATTGGATAATCCTAATCTCATGTTTGTTTTCCTTGATAGCAATGATCGCGATGTCGTGGAAACGATTTAGCAGCCTCATGGAGTCTCTCCAAGATTCAAATCAACCCAAAAGAAATGAAGAACCCTTGTCAGCGTCAGCCACACGTTTTCTCTTGCCAATTGATTTTTCTGACAGTGACAGCGCTGAGCCCAGAGAGCGAACTTCTTCGCCAGAATTTAGACCTGAAGGCCAACAGAAGGAGCAGTAGGCGCATTTCGAAGGCTCCGATGGCTGAATGACTTTATTAAGCAGTAGTGTTACACGTATTTGTACATAACTAGAGATTGGCAGGGTTGTCGTCTTCTTTGTCGTGGGAATTCTTTGGAGAGGGAGTGGAAATTTTTTCGAATAGCCTCTTGGGTGACGGAATGGCCAGCTTCGAGGGCTCTTGTGCTGGTTTTTTAACGTTGCGAAAGAACCCTTGCACATTCTGAACAAGTCAGCTGAAACTATATTTGCAGATACCGGATTATCAAACACATATGGCACTCGCAGAAGCCTCTGCAAGAATATCTCAAGATCTCGACGCCGATCGATCAAAAAGCCGCTGTCGTGATGATTGACGAGCAATTTGGGCTTCTTTGGGGGTAGTGGTGGTATGTTGGGCAAGAGATGGCATAAGCTAGGAGTGCTGTATGATTTCCGAAGCTGTTCCGGTCAGTGGATCCATCAACAATCGTACGTCGTGCAACATCCTGTCAAATTCGCTGAACCTTCGGAGGGTCGTCCAGCTCTGTTGGCCAACTGTTGTGCACACTTCAAACTCGGTGGTACCATCGTCATGCACACACCACCTGAGAACTGACACGTCGATGGCAGGCAAATCGCCCCCAGTGCTTTGTCGTCGCATCAGCCTAACAACTTTTTGTATTTAAATTTTTAGACCCCGCATTGCAAGGTTGCACAGGAAGTACGAACCAGCAGGAGTGAGAGAGAATGTGAAGGGATGCGGGCTCGACCTTCACGCACTGATCTGAAACTCACGAATCCATCTGGGCGGTGAGTCGGAATAGCTGCTCGGGAAATCGAGGGTACTAGTTTTATTCACTCTAGTTCCTCGTTCTCCGTTGCGTGGAGAGGAATTGAAGATAGCGCACGATAGCGCACAACTGCTTTTTCTTTTCAGGACCAGATGACAGATTTTGGGGCTCGTTTGACAAGGAGACTCTGTCGACACCAATTTTGTCTGACACATGGCTCTGTGATTGACAAACATCTTCGGTGTTTCCACAAATATTACGATGCCTTGGGATCACAGATGCTATCATGAGAATTTAGGTGGCATATGGATACAGTACACTTTACAACAATCACGGTAGAGCTAAGTTAAATAATGGCAGCCTGTCCTCGTCGTCTGTCTAGCAGCTGCCTTCTTTTTTCAAGACCAGATGACAGCATTGAGCTTGTTTGACGGGGAGACATTTTGGACTGTCTTGCGGTTCGCTCGACCTTGTCTTGACCCAAGTCGTAGGTGAACAGAACGCAATTATCAGATGCGAGCTCTTGGCTCCCATGAAAGAATCCCTCATCCATGTCTCTGTGACTGACAACAACGTCGTTGTTTCCGCAAGTGAATAGGAACTCTCGAAATCGTTCGCATGTGAACACAGACCTGTGCCTCCCAGCAGTACATCCAAATCCAATTACGATATGTTCATGAGGACTATCATCAATAAACTGGCGCAGAGTTGGAAAGAGAGACCCAAGAGCACATGCTGTAGACGGACTCTGCGCGAAAAAATCAGCGACCGCTGGATGAACGCCAGTTAGAGAAGATATCTTCGTGTTATTGGGATTTGGGAGGAATCGGCAATCCACGACTGCAGCAGCACCGGCAGGATCACCGAACTTAAAGGCGAATGAGATCAGCGACACAACCATCCTTTCATATCGCTTTTTAATAAACAATTTTTAGAGTGATCGAAAGGGTCATGGATTGCATCCCAGATCCCGAAGAGTGACTCACTTCAGAACAACCTGAGCCTTTAGAATCGAATCTCGGCTTCACAAAGCTCTGGCTTGTTGCGTCTCGACTGATGGTAGCCGATGGTTTTGTCACCTCAAGCATCCAGATTTCAAGTTACTAAATCACAGCGTGAGTCATCAGCTGAATTCGCTCGATGCTGCTAGAGACATACTAACTAGCATGTCAGAAACGCTGAAGCATAGATTAGCGCCCAAGCCATCCCACTTGCCGCCAGCAGCTCCCCGCAGAGACGTCCTGTGGCAATTTCCTCCCATTTATCGGCACTTCCGCATCTTTCGAACGACGCAGTGCTACTTCGTAGCCGGTTGCACAGACTCATCTCCGTCGACAAGGCCGTCTTGTGTCCTTCGAGTGGACCGTGACTCAGGCTCCTGCCAAGTTGTTTCCCCGTCGCAGATTTCGTCTTCGACCTCCGCCCACGCGTACGTCGACGCCCACGCCATCATCGGCGTCGCTCAGCTCCACTCCAGCCTCTTCCTCATGGCTGTTACGAAGCGCCGATGTGTTGCCTGTGTCCTCGGCGCTGAAATGTTTCGCGTAATGGACGTCGAGCTTTTTGCAATTGGACCCCCCCCCTCCCAAGCAGAGGACGAGGGGAAGAGGCAGCGAGTGGCCAACACGGAGATGCGGGAGATGCTGTCAGAGCTTGGGCTCTACTTCTCCTACGACGTTGACGTCACGACAGCCTTCCAGCGGCAGCTCCACACCCGAGACGGCGATTCGATGGCCCCTCTGTGGCGAAAGGCCACGTCAGACTATTTTTGGAACTTTCATGCCCTCATGACGATGCTTGGCCTTCACCCACCCCTCCGCAAACACACCTCCGATGAAGCCAACCTCCCACCCTACATACCCTCGCCCGCGGATGGTAGCGCCGCCTCGCTTAAAGACTAACTCATGAGCCTTTTGCATCCCCATCATCTGCGGCTTCGTCGGCGTCGCGAAGGCCGCCGTCGGTGGCAAGACTCTCCCCATCGTCCTCATCGCCCGCAGGTCTCGGTTGCCCTCTCACACCCTCCCTCTCTCATGTAGCAGCCATCGTGTGGGAATTCGTTTTTACAGCCGCGGCGTCAACGCCAAAGGACACGTGTCCAATTTCGTCGAGACGGAGCAGCTTGTCGTCGGTGACAATTCGGTCTCCTCCCTCATTTTGTTGCGCGGCTCTATTCCTTTGTTTTGGACACAGGGGCGGCTGATTAATTTTAACCCCCCCCCCCAACTTGACGCCACCAAATCACCGTCGCAACAGCGCGACGCGTTTCGCCGTCATTTCGAGCTGCTCGCGCGGATTTACTCCCCCCCCGTCCACATTGTCACCCTCATCCGCTCCACTGGCTCCGAAGGCGCGCTGAATAGCGCATTTAAGTCTGCTTATGAAGTCAACTTGGACGCAACGGGTGGGGGGGGGTTCATAGCCTTCGACTTCCACCGCGCCGTTCGGCCGGGAGTTGAGGGGGCGGGGTTGGAGGTGCTGGCGGAGACGGTGCGCGGCGCCGTTGATGCCGTGGGGTTCTCCGTTTGGTCTCTAGAGCAGGGGTCTGTTAGAAATCAATGCGGGGTGATGCGCGTCAATTGCATCGACTGCCTCGACCGCACAAACGTCGCGCAGAGCGTCATCGCGTACATTTGTTTGTTAAAACAAATCAACGCCGTCGCTGGCGGCGCCGCAGCGCCCGTCGAGGCAGACGTTGAGAACTTTGGCCGCGACGGCCTGCGCGAGTCTTTCAATCGGTTAACTCTAAATCCCGCACTTTCTTACCTGTTTAGTCTGTGGGCCCACCACGGCGACGCCGCTAGCCTCCAATACGCGGGCACAAAGGCGCTGAAATCCGACATCGTCCGCCACGGCCGCTTCACCGTCGGTGGCAGCTTAATGGACAAAGTTAACAGCGTGCGGCGCTTCATTAGCGGGAATATCTCAGACAATCTCCGAAATGACGTCCTGTGCGAGTTCATGGGCGCTTCCCCGCCGTCCGCGACCCCGCGCCTAGAGCCCCCCTCGGTCGAAGACTCGCGCCTCTTCGCCCTTTGCTTTGCCGCAGCAAACCCCCCCCCCCCCGACATTTTCATCCAAGGTTTTCACGTCTCTGTCCTCGACGAAAACATGTGCTTAAAAGAGCGCGTTCTCGTTTTGTCAACCCAAGCGGTCGTCTTCGCGCGCTGGAACGCCCAGACTGCCCTCGTCGAGCGCGCGAAGCGAATCCCCCACCCGTCCATTGGCGCCATTGAGGCTGTCCTCATGCGGTTTGACGCTGGCCACATTGTCGAAGAGGACACCCCCCCCCAGTCCATCGACCCGCTTCAGCACTGCTTCGCCCTTCGAATAACTTTTGATGACGGCGTGCGCACTCGCACGGCGACTCTTCTCGCACCCGGCGCCAGCCTGCGGCCCGGGTTGACGTTTTCAGATCGCGACTTTTTTGCCGATCTGTTATCGAAGCTGTGCGACGCGAGAGTGTCTGCAAGTGATCGAGATCTCGCTCTCAAGTTCGACTCGCTTTATTCTTTTGACGAGTACATCGGGGGGACGGGGCCAGTGAGGGTTTTGACGGGCGGGTCGGTGCTGGCGACGGAGGCGCGGGTTGAGTGCAACGATGAGAGGGGATGGGTGGTTGTTTTGGAGGAAGAGAAAGCTGGGAGTCGCGGAGATGGGGGGGGGGTATGAATAAGAGCAAAGTTGTATCAGCGGCTGTTTATTTACAAGAATGTACAAATGATGTGGAAATGGAGGAAAGAACGTCACGATCTACGAAAACAACGGAGAGGTGGTAAGTGGCGGAACGTGGGGAGGGGGAGGGGAGTCAGCGCTACGACTCATCCGCGTCGTTGGCCATAGAGCCAGCGCGGAGAACTTGGCGCATGTTGTAGTGCATCTTGCGGCGCTCGTCGAAGGACGAATGGCTGCCTCGAACAGGGGAAGGAGGTGCCGCAAAGGCATCTGCGAGTTCGGACATTCTCTCCGACATGTCAGCTTCATCTGGAGGAGCGGAGTGGGGCGAGACGCGGCCCTCAGAGTCGCAGTCTGCAATATTACGTAGCACTATACGAGATGGAACCCTCCTCATCCTCTGGTTCCACGTAGTCGTAGTTGTAGGGTGTCTTCGGTTCAGTGATTTTCATTGTGACCGTCCGACAAGCCTCATTCTCGGCCAAGTTGCTCTCGTCAAACACCACGTGAGAACTGCGAGTTAAATTTGCTTCAAACGCTTTACGGTTGTTTCTTCACAATGTGTTTCAGAGCCGGCTTCGCTGCTGACTTCTGTGGGCTCCACTGCTTCGTCGGAGGTTCAGCTTCCATTCTGGACACACAATCTTAACAAACAGGTAAGAGTTCAAGTGACAGAAAGTTCCGGGAGAGAACTACGCAAAACGAGATTAAATCATTATTCTAGAGAATGTATCTTTATCAAAAATATTTTTATTTCAAGTCTGTACAAAAAAAAGGACGTGCAACTTTTTACCAAAATATCTCAGAATTATTAGTTAACTTTCTGTGACGTGTCTTCATGTTCCGATCGCAAGTGCCGCAGTTTGATCGAGGAACCCTCACTCTCTTAGTACGACACAGATGTTACAACCTGGAGTCCGCAAGGTCGCCTTCATCAAGTTGAGTATGCCATCGAAGCGACCAAACAGGGGACTTGTTGCGTGGGTGCAAGAAGTTCCGATTTTGCTGTGATTGCAGCATTCAGGAAGCTTCAGAATGAGCTTGCTTCGCATCAAGAAAAGATTTTCAAGATAGATGAGCATGTCGGAGTTGCAATCAGTGGGCTGACTGCGGATTCGCGAATCTTGTGCAACTTCATGCGAAATGAATGCCAATATTATCGATTCACGTACGAAGCTCCTCTTCCTACGCACCGGCTAGTCCAGATGGTTGCAGACAGTTGTGCAGCTACTTTCTTTGCGCTGAAACGTGCAGAATGCCAATCTTGCACGAACAGCTCTTCCTCTCGACCCTTTGGAGTGGGCTTCCTCGTCATCGGCCACGACGTTGTCATCTTCCTCCTCTCTTAACTCTTGCAGCAAAGCGGTCCTCACCTTTTTCACACGTGCCCTTCTGGCAACTTTTTTGAGTACAAGGCGATGACCATTGGAGCGCGGTCGCAGTCTGCCAAGACTTACCTTGAAAAGAACTTTGCGACGTTTACCGATGGTGCCTCTCGCGTTTCGCTGCTCACGCTCTGAAGCCTCTCAAGACACACTCATCCGCCACGTCCTTAGCGCGCTCAAAGAGAGCGTCCCGCAGGGTGATCTCGACTCAGACAACACAACCGTCGCCATTGTTGGGCGCGACACGCCATTCCGCATGCTCTCATCGCAGGACATTGCTGGCCATATATCCGCTCATTCCTCTTAATTTTGTCATATTTCTGCGTTGCTCATTTCTTGGACAGAGTCCTTAGCCCCCGTACCTCGCGAATCTGGAGCGCGAAGAGAATGGCGGCGCGGTGCCGATGGAAGCGTCGTGAAATCTCTTCCGTAAACTATGTACTTTCTACCCGGCTATGTTTACAGTCGTCCCGACCAAAGACGAAGTCTCCACCAACTGCATCCATCACATCAGTTCGGAATCGCACCCCCCCCCCTCCTACTCTCTGGGTACAGCACGGGCAGAAGCGGTCCCTTCCCTAGCGACACCTTCCTGTCCAGTCATTCCCAACAATATTCTAAAAAAATCACAATGGCGACCTGATGACCACGAATGTGTGCGCGAAGGGGTGCTCCGCCATGCGCGGGGCGCAGTCGTCGCAGAATTCAGTGGGGCAGTTTGCGCATCGATAGCTTAACAGATGAACTTAGGGGACAAAAGGCCGAACCGAATGCCCGCAAAATGAGAGGTGCCACAGCCGGAGCAGGTCACCCCCGTGTGAACGTTGGATTTGGCTTAATGAGTTAAGACAGGGGAAGATGAGCAAACGATTCGATGGGGCGTCCGGGAGGCGGATTCCCCTCGCAGTGCACCGCCGATGGAGCCGCGCGAGAATGTGGGTGGGGGGGTGGGATGGGAGGCACTTGACGCAGAGGGACGTCGGGCAGTTGAGGCAGAGCAGCCTTTGATATAAAAAAAAGACAATGACGACGGAAACGTGAGCGCAGCCTCAAAAAGCGCTCTGCAAAGAAAGGGGAAAAAAAAGGGGGGGGGGGGGAACCTGATTCCAGTGATGGGTGTGCGCCGGCAAGCGCTACAGGCGAGACGGTGCTCGACGGCGGCTGGCGACGTTAGGATCGACCTAACAGCTTTGCCCGACTGAATTTTGGGGCACCGACCCGCTCGCAAAGGAGGCGCAGCGCCGCGCGCGGCGCAACACCTGCGGCTGTCTCGCCGAATTCGACCCTCCCCCATGCAAAGTGCGCGCCATCGGCTGCGCAAGTGAACGGGCGGCCACAGGGGGGGATGCACTCGTTGTGGCGACGCAGTGGGCCTGTCCGCAGCGAACGGACGCGATTTTGTGGTCGCAAAAGGGAGCAGCGACGTCGGGACGGAGGGGGGTGTCGACTTCACCCGTTCGGCCGCTGGACGGGGCGCCAAAGAGGGAGAGGGTGCCATCAGCTGGGGGAGGATGAGAGGTGCAGGAGGGAGGGGGGGGTGGAACTTGAAATGAGCGCGCCGTGGAGGGACCCCATAGCAACGCCTGCAACGGGGTGGGGGGGGGTGAATCTGAGGGGTGGCGCCGGCTCCGCAGGGCGCTTTGGAGCGAAATTTAAGTCGCCGGCGAAAATGACCCCCCCCTCTTCTGAGAGGGTCATTCCGATCGCAACAGAGGTAAACCGTCGACAGCAAGCGACGCGGAAAAGCCAGCGGCTGCGTCGGTGATGGCTCCAAAAATAGGTTTGGGAGCGATTTCGAACTGGCTGGCGTCGTCTGGGGGAAAAAACAGCTGCCCGTTTTTGTTAAGCCCCCACGCAAACAGCGCGCCGCTCACTTGAGGCGTCAAACACCTGGAGGGACATCAACATCAACCGTCAATGGCCACGATGTGGCGCCAGAAGCTGCTGACCTTTCTAACTTTGATGGGAACAAGTTGTGGTTGCAAGACGACCGCACTTGCAACCCCCCCCCCACACTGCCCCTCTGCGTTACGGCCAAACGCTAACAGAGACCGGTCCCCTTTGTTTGTGAGACGGCAGGCACCAAAGAGGTCAACTGAGAATAACAAAAGTCGTCCCCTCGTTAAGGACGCACTCAACAGCACCCTCCCCCCCCTCAACGGCGCGGGCCTTCAGCCGCGTCGGCGCGTGGACCTGCTGCGACGTCGCGCCGACGCCACACTGCCCGTGGGTGTTGCGCCCCCACAAAAAGACTCCCCCGTCGTCTTTTAGAGTTATCAAAGAAGCCCCCCCCCCTCTCTCCACCCGTCACAGCGGCCATATGGTCGACGCCACAAGCGACGGAAATGGCGGGAAGAGGTAGCGGGACTGGGCCGGGGGTTGAAGTCGCAGCAACAGCGCCGAACTCTGTCCCCCCCCTTCCCAATTTTGAAAAATCGTTGGCGCCAACTGCAAAGACGACACCATCTGAAGAATAAATCGTTGGAGGAATTTGAGGTGCTGACCCTTGATGAAAGCGCTGCTATTGTACCCCACAGCAACAACCTGCCCCCACTCTCCGAACGGCCGCGGCTGCGCCACGCCAACGTCGTGGGGGGCCCTTGCGCGGGTGAGCAGGTCACGTGGTTCCAAACTTGAGGCGATGAAAGCGTTGAGTCAGAGCCGCCTCAAAGTCGTCAGGGGCGCCGACCATGCGTGCGCGCGCCGCGTCGAAGTCGTCGCGCAAAGTTTGAACTAACAAACTGTCAACGTCCTGGGCGCCACCCTGTGGAGGATGAGCGGACAATCGAATATCAATTGGGGGGGGGGTGGCTTGCAACTTTGAAAGCAAGGGGGGGGGCTTGCACCAAACTGCGCAGGAGCGTCGATGCAACGTCAATTTGATGTGCGACGGTCTTCTTACGGCCCATTCCTTTAAGACATGTGAGGGGGCGCTTTAAAGAGGAAAATACTGTAAAGTAGAGCAAACCGCTTGTTTAAAGAGGGTTCTACTTTCAATCGCACTTCATCCGCCTGGGGCATCAGCAGAGTGACGCAAGTGGGATCTCGCTCTTAAATCTGTCGGAAAGCAGCGGAGCATGTTCTCGCACGCAGCGACCATCGCGCGGAGGGCCGAAGCGAAGGACGCGGTCGCGTCGGAGAGAACAGACACCCCCCCGTTGAGAGAGGGTGGATCGAGCACGTACCCCGTCGGTGACACGAGGGGGGGGAGGGGGGCAGCGAAAGCGTTGAAAAAGAACAAAAGCATTTCGACGGAAAACGTCCTGAACCCGACCTCAAATTTCATTGACCTTCCACTCGTTAAAGTAGACAGCTAACAGGGCGCTAAAAAAAAAAAACAACTTACGACACATTTCCCGTCGCGGACCGGAGGTGGATGCTAAAATTAAAACGGTCGTAGGCGTTGTCAGGGAGGGCAAAGCCGTAGTGCAGCAGCAGCGCGTCGTTGCCTCGTGGGCCGTAACTAAAAAATACCTCATATTTTAGCGCAGGGGGGGTAGTCTCACCCGACCTCTTGGCCGCGCTTAGTTGCAGTCGAGAGGGTGTGGAAGTAGCGCACGAAGCCCGTCGATGGGTCCCATTCGTACCGCGTCTATTATTAGAATTGATATATGCTTGATAACCTCAACGTTGATGTGATTCAGGAGATCCGCAAAGGGTACGAGCGCCGCCATGGGCATAAACCGACCGAACGTGCGGGAGTCGACGCAAGCGTACGCCCACAAAAAGGTCGGCTCGTCGACGGAAAAGCTTGCGGGAAGGAGGGATGTGTAGCGCTGGATGATGTTAGTGGGCATCAGATGAAGAGGCGTCCTTGGGGATGTGGGGGATGTACTTTAAAGAGGGGCTGAAAAAACGTCGTTAGCAAGTCGAGGGTGCGTTTGCGCTGCAGAGACGCTTCGCCTTTGCCATCAGGCTGACGACCATGGAAAGAGGGAGACGGGGAGGGGGGGGGGGGGGGGGGGGGGCCCCCCGGGGCCGGGCGCCGGGCGGGGGGGGGGGGGGGGGGGCGCG
>JAIYDP010000099.1 GCA_027487435.1 Verrucomicrobiaceae bacterium
GCCCACGACGACGACGACGCGACTCCGCATGAAGCGCCCCCCGTCCCGCCTCCACCCGTCCCGCCTGACCCGCATTGAGTCCCTTGAGCGAATTGACACGTGAAAATATTTTTAGAAAACGTTTTGATGACGGAAATATTTTTCAAAAAATTTGTAACGTGAGCGCCGTGTAGACATTGGCATGTGAGTAAACATCCCCCTCACCTAAACCCTAAACCCTACCTAAACCCTAAACCCTAAACCCAAGACGCACGTGTTGAAGCGGCCTGCGTTGTCAACTCATTCCAAGGCATTGCGCAGCAGGATGGACAAGGAGAACACATTCAAGCGAGTTCACAGGGTCCCGGAAAGCCGCAATTCTCAGCTCGGGACATCCTCCTAGTCGCCTCATATGGGTTGACGAGGCTGGCTTCAATCTCAAGAAGGAGGGTTGGATGGTCCGAGAAAGGGGAACCCGCGTACGTGACAGTTCCTAGTGCACCTCAGCGCAACATCAGTGTTTTCATCGCGCTGAATTGTGAAGGAATAATCGATTGCTCGTTCGAACTGAGGGCATTCGACGGCATCCTCTTCTCGTTTGCGCTACGCAGGGTGATCGAACGATGGAGAAGTATCCAGTCCCTGAGGGTCACTCGGCAGCGCCTGAAGAATTCTGGATCATCATGGACAACTGCCCAATACATGGAACCGCAATTGTTCAGTCATGCGTCAGAGAACATGGTCAGAGTCGATGCAAATTGGTGTTTCTCCCTCCGTACTCGCCGCTTCTGAACCCCGTTGAGAAAGCATTTTCAAAATTGAAGAATTTAGTAGGCCAGGAGAGACAGTCACGTGTCAACGAACTTCGGGACACTAATATGGATGGAAGAAGGGGTGGGTTTCTCGACACTGCTCAAATTTCTTCATTTGTTAACATTTCCAATTCTAGTCGTATCAGTTTTCTTCTACGGCTTTCTCAGCATTGCCCTTACCTTTTTCAACAAGTTTACCCTTTCATCGTACGAATTTAATGCTCCGTTCTTTTTGCTTTGGCTGCAGTCGGTGGTTACCATTGTGAGTTCTTCTTTTTCTCGACCAAAAGCGATTCCTTCAAAGCATCGAAGGCTTGTGAGCTTTTCATTGTTGCAATTTACAACACAGATCTCAGTCCTCGCAGTTGTATATGTCGCCAATGCGTCCCTTTCATTATCCACATTGAGCGGACTTCACGTTGCAGTTTATAAGTATCCATTTGTCGCCAAAGTTAAAAAGACAGTACTCTCAAGCGGTTGACAACAGTAGCTACTGTATTAATTGAGTATGTCTTGTTTGGAAAGATTCCGTCAAGATCCGTTGCTGTCAGTGTGGTGCTTTTGAGCATCGGAGCGCTTTTGACGGGGTGGAGTGACGCCGACTTCAACATGAAAACTTGTTTGTCATTGCTGGTCCTCAATGATTGGGCAGACGTCCTTGCATTACTCAGCTGTATTACGCAGGCCACATATCTTCTCATTGTTGCTCGTGTGGAACGACAGCACAAGATTCAACCCAGCAGTCTATTGGTAGCTACGTCCTTTCACTCTGTTGCACCTCTCTTCATACTCTTCCTTTTCTCCCAGGAGCTTGAGATCTTGCGGTCTGCCGACTTTCTTTCTGGCCCATTTTCGGTTCCCTTTTCATCGTATTATCCTAATTTTTGTAGGCTTCTATTGCATTTGCTGTCTTTATGGGCTCTCTTTTGTCATTTTCGCAGATCATGTGTACTGCAGAGACCTCTGCTCTGACTACAACGATCGTTGGACAAATGAAGATGGTGATTTCTACAATGGCTGCGTACGTTATTTTCGGTGGGCGTCCGTCTCTGCTAACTGTGTCGGGCATGACAATTACGGCACTTGGAGGAGTCACGTACTCGTTGTCAGCATGAATTGGGGATGTCACTATGCTGTGCATACTTGATGACTTCGGTGTGATGCTGCTCAAAATAAATTTGAAATTCTGGTCCTGGTAGTACAAAAGTGCCCAACCGCATAAACTTTTGTTGACTTGTTGGGATATCAACCTTACAATATCGCGAACTAAGCAGGCGTTCCTCCACTACTACTTTGCGCCGCGCTGAAACGCGCTTTTAAACTGGCAATTTGATTCTCTACATCGGCAATAGATGTCCAGACTCGTGAGAACTCATTTCGGAGAGCGACATTGAAGCTTTTCCTGGACACAAGCTTTTTTTGACGACTTAAAGCTTTGGACACGGCTTCTTCGATCATCTTAGAAACTTCCGCTGCAGGAACGGCGACCGTTGCAGTTACGGAAGCAAGAGAGTGGCTGAATGGAACAACAGAGCTTCCTACGATTGTCAGTCGTGAACGCGACATTCTCACTCTTGGCTCTCTCAAGAAGCTGGCTTCGAGTTGAAGGATTCTTCAGCCAATGTCTGCTTGCTTTGACGGTTGACGATCCCATCGAGGTTTGCATTGTGACAAGGAACACCCATGCAAACAACAGTGCGCCCCTCATCGATTCTATTTTTGACCACTTCAATACTTCGATTTGTTGCTAATACGCTGAAGGACGACAGCAGAGCCACGAAAGAGCGCAACAACTAGCGAGAAGAGCAAGTGGGGAAATGAAGGGCAAGTTGCTGTGATTGCAGAATTGCAATGTGAGGACTCAAAAGAGTGGAGCGAACAAAGTTGGACGTGGAGCTGTCGTTAGAGGCAAGATCGCTAGTTGGGCTTCACATTGTCAATTTTGCCTATATGACATCTACTGTGAATCCTTGGAATTTGAGAGGAAAGTGGAAAATCATCAATCTCTTGAAGATTTATTTCGACATTAGACGAACACATTGATCAGAACCAAATTTCATCTGAAGATAAAGAAATGCATTGTGTGTACTTTTCCATCCCACGGCCAGTTGATAGTACACGCTGTTGTCACTTCAATTTGGGGCTCAAGCAAACTCGGAGGGTACAACAGAGCGTTGAAAATCGTGCACAAACCTATTCACGAGCTGACGTTACGCCATAACTATAACCTGCTCAAACGTAAAACAAGCAAAGGCAAGAGGTAACGTAGGTGAGCAATGCACAAATTGCAAAGGCAAGGTCGAGCTTCCTTGCAAGCGTAGAATCCGTATACAACAATCGCGCATTTTGTTTGAAAGCAAAAAGAGACGGTCCTCGAAAAATATGTCTTTGTGCATTTCTAGCAGGCTTGACCACATCATTTCGATTTCCAATGCTGTTTCTCAGCTCAGTGGGCACAGGATGGTCACTGGGCAAAGAAATGTGCCCATCATTGTCCATCTGCCGACGGGTTCTGGTGCTAAACTTGTCTTGCTGTGGTTTCTTAGAAACAGCACAACCAGAAGGAGAGGCGTCGGTCTCAGAGATATGTTGAACTTGTAACTCTTGTTGTAGCGTGTTCACACCATGCATCCATCTGACAAGAGAAGATTCAATTATGCATAAAAACGAAATTGTAAAAGAAAGATTGAGAAATCTGTCAATGAGGGTCTGATACGCAACCTTGACGTCGTAAGTTCAACACCAAGCACAGGGTCACACTTTCGGAATATCCTCGCTCGCTATGAAAATAAACGTTGAAATGCCAAGAAGAACGCTACACAGATTATCGGAGCTTCATAAAACCGAAACGAATACAAGAACAAAGTCAAGCCAAACCTGAGTTGTGCAGCCATCCGGTCGGCTGACTTTGGAGAGATGATAACAGAAAGCAAACCGGAAAGAACGAGAAGAACTACTCCCAGGACAATTTTGCTCATGTAATATCCAGAAAATCTATCTGGGCTTTGAGAATATAAGGACCTTGCGAAACCTATGACAAGAACGATCGACAAGCGGCTGTACTCTTGCTGAAATATAGGATATGAAAAGGTTGACAATTGAAGACGACGAGAACCCAATTTCCACTCAAGGAGAGAGAGTTCCGATCCTACTATGTTGTCCGCAACGCCAGGAAGCGGGTTTGCAAATACCAACTGATCAACGTCATGAATTGAAGATTCTATATCAATTTGGAGTGCTTGAGAGTCCACTGGAAACCTGGACAAGTCCAGAGACACCAGAAACTCTCCGAGAAACCTATAATCTGCCTTAACCCATGTCCCAGCGGGCATGAATACATCTGCACCAAAAGTGTTTGAGGGCAAGATGTAGGTTGGCTCCTGTACAACTTGCTGAATCAAGCCAACGGAATTCGTGAATTCAATTCCGGGGCTCCAGTCCTGTTGAGGATTGTAGCTCACGGAACGATTCAGAGAGTTATCAAGCCACACACAAGAAAGGTACAAGTCCGCGTGAAAAGTTTGCTTCTCAGAGCTTATCTTGACAATCGAGTTAAAAGAAATGTAGTAGTAAACCGAAACAGGTGCCGTTGAAGAGAGAGAAAACGACAACAGCAAGAAGAAACACTTCGTCGTTGACATGACATGACCACATCAGACTGAAACAAAATCAAATTGCGACTCCGTTTCCATTCAAACAATCCTGAATCCAAAGGGAAATTGTATTCATTCTGAGTTGCCCACATTGGAGGTCCACAAGAATCGAACGAATCACTACATTTTATTTTTCATTTATCTCGACCCGGTTTCACGTGGTACCCGTCACTCGCCTTCCCCATGAGCGCTCTTGGATTTGCTATCAATGAGGCCTGCCCTGCCTCAGCCCCTTTCTTCGGTTACATTGGTGCTGCTGCCGCTTTGATCTTTGCCAGTAATCTCTTCCGCCTCATTCCTGACAATACGAGATCTTGGTGCTGCTTACGGCACTGCGAAGTCTGGTGTTGGCATTTGCTCTATGGGCATTTTGAAGCCTGACCTTATTATGAAGAGCGTTATTCCTGTTGTCATGGCTGGTGTCGTAGGTATCTATGGTCTTATTATTGCCGTCATCATCGGCACAAAGAGTATTTCGACAGATTTTTTTTCTGATAATGTAGTCACTGCTCCGGAAAATGGCAGACTGCCGAAGTATGCCCTTTTCACAGCCTTCGCTCACTTGGGGGCTGGCCTTACTGGCGGACTCTCTGGCTTGGCTGCGGGTTTTTGCTGCCTGATCTTTGACGTGACTGCGCAGGGATGGCAATCGGTATCGTAGGAGATGCAGGTGTCAGAGCCACTGCACAGCAGCCAAGGCTGTTTGTCGGCATGATCCTCATCCTCATTTTCGCTGAGGCGCTTGGTCTCTACGGTCTCATTGTTGCCCTCATTATGAGCCAAAACGCAGCTGAGTGCCCGAAGAGTTAAACATGTTCAGCTTCGTCTTTGTATTGTTTGATTGAAATCCATTTCTTCCATTTGGTTGTTCTGTCGTATTGGATCGTCGACACCTTAAGTTCCCTTTCGCTCTCGACGCACAGATACCGAACTTACTCGCACCAACAAGAACAAGATAGCTCTACTTTCAATAATTGATGAGATTCCATGTTTCGAACTAGGATGTCTCGTTTCCATTCAAAGCTCTTTTACGCTATCGAAATTCTTCACCACCCAAAACAGTTTTCTGAGACCCAGGATTTCGGGTTCGTGTCAGTTCCCCAGAAGCACATTCGAATGCAATTTCATTTCTAACACTGCGAATTTTTGTCCTTGATCAATTGGGCTGCATTGATTCCACAATGTTGCATGCAGGACTGGTACAACAGGTTCAGAATCAACACCGTGAGCAAGACAATGTCGGAGAAATGATTCGGACAATTCTCCCATTAACTACTTGTTATTTTATCCTTGTTCAAGATTAAGAATGCCAAATCGACGGAGACACTTTGTGTTTACGATATTCTTCGTCAGTCTATGCACCGCCGCTTTGATGCATCCTTGGATTCAAGACTCCTCGGGCGAGAGTAAACCCTTGAGACTACCTTTGTTTGTTTTGGACAGACATTCTCTTATTGTACAAGTCGCCGCCTTCTCTCCGAAAATGACAACCCAATTTGGGTTAATCAGCCTTGGATGGTTCCAATCCTTCTGTTTGTTGTACTCTTCATGTTTCTTGGTAACTCCACCACTTTCATTCCAATTGTGCTCAGGGCTTGCAATCGTTTCTGATGAATACTTTGTCGTCGCGCTACAAGCCATTTGCGATCGCCTTAAGCTCTCTCCTGATGTTGCTGGCAAGTTTCGAATTGAATTTCCTGACCGAAGTAGGAGCCACGTTCATGGCGGCTGCGTCTTCTGCCCCTGAATTGTTTACTTCTTTGGCAGACGCTTTCGCTACGAAAGCGAATTTGGGTCCAGGCACAATTCTAGGATCTGGTAACTCTTCACTTTTGATTTTGATTTGTTGAAGCCGTGTTCAATTTGGTTGTCATTCCGGGACTGAGTGCTGCGTTGCCTGGTTTGTCACTTCTAACATGCCTAATAACAAGGAAAACCATTGGATTTGGACTGGCGGCCCATCATTCGGGATTCTGTTTTCTATCTCTCTGCCATTCTCTTGCTAATATTTGTTGTTGTGACAGGAAACAAAGTCGAATGGTATCAATGATTGTTGTCGGAGGTTGACAAGACAGGTATGAAGCCCTTGGAATGGTTGGATTTTACTTTTGCTACATCGGGTTTATGGCTAAAAATGATGCGATCATGTCTCGGATATGTCCCACAGCATACGCTGCGCAGGAAGACGAAGTCGAATTGACTGAGGCATCACGCCTGGCTCTATATTGTTTAAATTTTAGGTCAGCTCCGAGAATGTTGATGATCCGCAACCCGTTCCTGACGAGAATGCTCCCGCAACAACTCAAGATGGGTCCAATCCAGCCTCAACAGGATCCCCCCGGGACAAACTTCGCAGAGCGGTGAAAAAGGCATCCCTAGGAAGTTTTCTTCTTTTGACAGATGGAACAGGCTGCTATTGCAAGGTATGTGGCCTCGATCGGTCATGCTCGCTTTGCACGACAAAGCTCGCGGAAAGTAGCGCAAAAGCGCCAGCCTCTCTCTCCTGAAGTTGGCTTTTCGGTGGTTAGCTTATTCTTGAAGGAAAGAGCAAGACTGAGGCAGAAGTTTCGCGCCGCAGCCAGATCAGTCTACCTTGCAACCAAGTACTTCCCAAAGATAGCTGAGGAAGTAGATTTTTTTATGGTCATTCTGACAGAGAGAGGCTGCCACTAGAAGAAATTCAGACAGCTCACCTCCAACTGAGCATGATGATGAAGTTCCGAAATCTATCGTTGGGAAATTCATATACTATGCATCCAAGCCTTACAACCTCCTGTTTAAATACACCGTGCCCATAAATTCGTTTCCCTCTAAATATGTAGATCCCAAATCTTGAAAGTGATCGATGGGCCAAGTACTACTTTCTTTCTTTCATGATTTGTATGGGGTACCTAACTTGCACTGCAAGTTCTAACACTGCAGATACATTGCAGCGATGACGCTTTTGATGGTCGAGGCGACGAATCAAGTCGGGATGATTCTCAAAATCGACACAGCCATAATGGGGCTTGTATTTCTTGCTGCAGGCGCTTCTGTTCCGGATACGATAGCTTCCGTGATCGTGGCCAAGCAAGGGGAGGCCAATATGGCTGTGTCGAACGCCATTGGATCGAATTGCTTTGATATCTTATTGGGTGAATGCCGTTTTGATTTTTTTCACTTACTTTTCCAGGCCTCGGTCTTCCATGGCTTATGTCAACTTTGATTTACAAGGAGCCCATCGTGATCGAGCGAGATGTGTGCTATTGTTGCTTGTTACTTACTCGACAGACAGGAGATGCGGTTGGCCCTGTTCTCTTTGCGATGCTACAACTCATCCTGATCCTGTTCATCGTCCTTATCATCCTCCGTTGGACCATGCTGTTCTTTCTGACAGTGCCCAGGGTGTTTCAAGTGGGTGCTCTCTCCCAGAGTCGGGTACAGCCTATTCGGTTTATACTTCATCTTCATCCTTGCAAACATTCTGCGCCCAATTGTTGAGGCAAAGATATTGGGAAGATCATAAATAAATCACTCGTATTTCTGAAAGGCCTTCACATGGAGTCCTAAACTGGAATAGACAATCGATAGCAGGCTCTCCTCAAGTGCTGCATCTGTGCTGACCCTTGTTTCAATTTTTCGGAGCAGTTGTAGAGCTTCCTCGTGGCTCTCCGCACTTTCTAGAGACTTTCCTGCAAAGTCAAAGAGGTACGAGACTAATCACCCATCGCGGACTGTATCACGGCAACCTTTCGTAGAACAGACACCAAGTCACGTGTGTCGCCTCCAGATCCTTGTTTTCGGAAAGCCGCTAATGCCCCCATCGCCAGTTTTTCAGCAGATGGCAACCTATCTTCAACGAAGTCACACTCCACAAGAGCCATTGTCTCGGGGATCATGTCCAAGTCAGAGAAATGTGCTTCCGACTTCAGCTGCATAGCTTTGCGGATACTATCACGAGCCCTGTCAATTTGAACTAAGAAGTAAGAAAAAAATGACAGGAGGCACCCATGCGAATGCAAAGAATTCCATGCTTGAGCCAATATCTTGCTTTCAGTAAAGGCGACGGTTGATTCGTTGATGAGAGCCCTTCGATTTGGCTGATCGTGGACAAGTAAAGATCTTCAAGAGCCCGGAAGTCCAACCGTTGCATATGCACTTTTTCAATCTCGTCTATGGCAAGAAGGAGCTCTGCGTCATCATCAAAGCCCGAAGAAAAGTTGACAAGAATGGAGAAAAGCAATCTAAAATTGGACACAGCAGAATCGACAAAACCCCTTTCTGACAGATATCTGCCCAGATCTAAGAGAGGGCCACATAGTTCTGTGTGATTTGATCCGTATCGCTGAACGAGGTTGCTCACACAAGACTCTGCCATACTCACAACTCCTTCATATCGCTTCGAATACTTGCCGTACGCATTGTATGCTCGGGCAAGTTCTCGCACCGCAGATATAGTTGCAGGGTGCAGTTCACCGTAAGAGGTTGTCAAAATGGTTTTGCAAGAGAGCATCAGCTCTGCCACTGGCCTCTCCGTGTCAACAAGGGCAGATAGGGCTGCTTCCAACACATGGATTTCGCATACAATGGGATGGTGTCCGCCATATGATTGGGAAGCCATATCTGCAAGAGATTGCAAGCCACGATACGAATCTCTGATTGCGCCAGCTTTTGCTGCCGTCCGAAATGCCAAAAGCTTCGCCAGAATAGACATCTGATGTGAGGGGCTGAAAATGGCCTCTCGAAAAGAAGCCATTCTGATAGCCGCGGCTTCTGCTTCCTTTTTTCTCCGTCGAAAATCGAAAAACAAAACGGATGCCTCTTGGAAAAGCGATGACCAAACGTCCGTGCCTGAACACTCCTCGAAAACTTCACCGGACATTTCAATTATGTTGGCCAGCTCACGGGCGCGGGAAATGTGTGGGGAAAGTGGGTGCCTGTCATATCCCAGCAAGTGTGCAGCGTCAAGAGCTGCTGTAGCCGATTGTCGAAGAGCCAACTTATCGAGTGTTCTAGAAGCCCATACACAAATCGAGAAAGCAGCAAGTGCGACACCGTTTCCAAAGAGTTCAACAAATCGCTGGGCACTCCATTCATCTGAGGTACCAGCAGCCCTTAAAATGGCAGATTCAGCCTTGACCAGCTCTCCTGTTAACACAAACGATTGGATCGAGCAAAGGAAGCTTACTCTGATTTCGCTGCAGCTGGTTTCGGATTGCATCACGGTCATCATCAATGCATTCGTCGACATAGCGTCTTCCATTCGCTGCATCCAGGAATAGACAAAGGATAGCCAGCCCAGGCAAGATGTACGAATGTGACTAAATATAATCGGGACATCCGCCAGAACCTCGCATGAGCGAGAACAATACTCCAATGACGACACAAAGCGACACTGCAGACAGAGAAGGAGTCCGTTCAAGCTGCTGATCCAGGCATAAAGAGGATGATTGATTCCGTGCGAATCTTGCAAAATGGGTAAAATCTGATGAACAATCTCCGAAGCAACGGGAAACATGCCGGCAAATATTGTTTGCTCCACTGATGCTCCGGCGACATAAGAAGTGCTCCACGAAATCGGGCGTGTTAAGGACATTTTCAATTCTGCCAATAGATCATCCAGTGCGTTCATGCAAGGATGACTGCGTGCAATTAAAAGACTGCTCAGCAATGTGTTGGAACAATGACGCTCAGGATCTTCTGTAGACGCAAGGTAGCGGATATGCGATTCTACCATGCGAGGATCCCAATGGCATAAGCTCCTGACAACAAGGAGCTGAATGCGATGAATTCTGATTGAAGGAAACGGGACGAATTGATTGGACATAATCTCCACAGAAATTGTAGACTTTGGAGCTTTTCCTGCAACAGATTCAGATCTTGATCGAACCGATTGGGGCACTGAGTCGTCAGCGACGGCAATCAGCGATGCAGGATGTGGCTTCGTGATTAAGCATTCCACCATTTCCCTCAAGGAATCCACTGATTTTGCCATCCAGTGCCTTTGATTCAGTCCTGCATCCTTTGAAATAACGCTGATAATTTCAGTCATTCTTTGAATTGCGTCCGTTGCTTCTGGAACGCGGAAGAGTGCGCACGAAGAACGAGCAATCCAGA
>JAIYDP010000043.1 GCA_027487435.1 Verrucomicrobiaceae bacterium
ACGTAAGAGGCCTTCTCATCCCGTGCGGGCGACACCGCAGCGACAAAGCATTGTGTGTCGACAGCTCTCGCGCGAATCAGGAGCTCCCAGTGCGCGGGACCAGTCGTCATGTTGAATGCGCCAGGATACGCTAGGAAATGGCAGCCTCGCTGGCGGTAGAGGAGGGCTAGCTCGGGGAAGCGTATGTCGTAGCAAATGCCGACGCCAAACCGCCCGAAGCGTGTGTCAAAAGTCGTGGCGGACTCGCCGCAGGTGAGGGTGTCGGACTCCTTGAAGGAGATCTTGCCGGGGACGTTGATGTCAAAAAGATGGAGTTTTCGATGCATGGCGACGAGGGTGCCCTCTGGGTCAAATGTCATCGAGCAATTGAATATCTTGTTGTCATATCGTTCAGGGATGGAGCCTCCAATAATGTACACTTCGTTTTCTCTTGCAGCCTTCGCCAGCATTCCAACAGATTGAGATTGCCCAGTGGAAACATCTTCCGCGTACTCTGCAAAGAACTGGTTCCCGTATGGGCAATTGAAACATTCCTGATCGGTAAGAACGAGAGGCTGCATAGGCACTGGCAGGACGATCACGTCGGCTCCTTGCGACGCAGCTTCTGCGATCTTCTGCTTCGCTTGTTCCAAATTGTCCTCTTTCGATGCGCTGACTTTCAGCTGAAGGAGCCCAACACCGAACTTAGTCAATGCTTATCGCTTAGGTCTACATGACTGCGTAAAACCTTGGTGAGGTTTCCCGTACTTCAATCCTCTGCTGAGTGCTGGCAACATTCTCTAAATTATAATCTGTTAAATTTTATCTGCTGTTGTATTAGAGGAGGATGGTACTCGACTCTTCTCGCCTTGTCTCACCTTTCAAATTCATCTTCAGCTTCTTCCGGACGTGGGAGGCAAGGTGAAGCATGGAGTTGTTGGCGATCCTCCTCTGGACTTGCTGAGCTCTGGAGGGAATGAGCGCTGAGTTGCAAGTGGGGCCAGCATGTCGCATCCAGCAACCACTTGACCGCACAATGAAGGCGAGCGTGGGTACGGCCGTTCAAAATCGTTATCCCCGATCAAGACATCCGCGATTGCGGGCCGAGACAATTGATAAAAAAAGCTCAGTTGCTTGTTAAGTTGACACATCTCGGACTCAAAATCGATTGTCGTACTGAATGACCCGACGATTGAGTTCAACTAGACAACTACAATCTACAGCACATTCTTACACAATTTCTGAGCACTGGAAGTCGTACGACGAGCTTACGCCAGAGATCCATTTCATTTGCACTCCCTCCACAAAATTCCAATCATCCGCCCCTGTTTCGATCTTGAAATTCCAGAAGAATGACCCAGCACCAGATGACCAAACACCGTATGCTTCCCGTTGAGCAGCGTAGAAAGAGGCAAGCCATGACTTGCCTGCCAGTGTCTGAGTGTCGGGAGCGCGTCCTGTCGCCAGGGACCACTCCCCGACAACTGTGGGAAGACGATTCGTTTTTGATCGAATCATGTCGCCGTCGTGCTTGCATGCGTACATTACATTCGACCATGCCTCGCTCTGCTGCCGCTCGCCACCGAAGCAATGATATATATGACTGTCGATGTAGTTGGAAAAAGGCCCCGAGTCGACCATGAACCCATCCCACAGACGGTTGTCGTAGTCAAAGCCGTCGTGAAACCACAAGTCTCCAGTAAAACCGAGCTGTCGGATCTCTTGAGACGCGTTCGTGTAGAAAGGAAGGAGAGTATCGCGAAGAGAAATGGGCCCACCAACGGCTTCTGTCCATGGCTCGTTCAGCAACTCAATTCCTGTGATAACGTTCAGAGTTTCGGGGTGTCCATTCAGCTCGATGGATCGGGATGCGATTTCTTTGAGAACGGAAATGGTTCTCGCAATGTTTTCCGGCTTGATCCACTCAATGGGTCCTGACTTTCCCGAGTGGTCTTTTCCGTTCTGCGAACCAGGAGCGCCATGGAGATCCAGGACAACACTAATGTTGTAGTTTCTAAACCAACGGAGGGACCGCTCAAGATACTTCCATCCTCCAGCAGCAAACGGCTCTCCAGGCCTTTGGTCGACGATCCAATATCCAACCGGAATTCGCACATGAGTCGTATGCACGGAAGACAGCAATTCGACATCAGCCTCAGCGAGCCATGAGTCCCAGTGCTCTTCCATCACGCTTTGTGCTTGAGGACCTAATTGTTGCGAAAGTTGCCACTCACCAGAACCTTCGGAAACATTGTGAGCAGAATAAAGGGAAGGCGTTATCCACGATTCAGTGACAAGCCACCCGCCAATGTTGACTCCGTCATACTGAACATGGGAAGTCACAGACGGAATAAAAAAAAAACAGAAAGGAGAGGACTGTCATTTGCTAATGAATATTTAATTAGGGAAAATGGGTGCAAGCGCAAGCGTTGGTGTTCTCACTTGTAACATCAATCGCCATGTTGAAGAAGAGATGTCTAGAATCAAAGGCAGCACTGAACCTCTTGTCTGCCGTCCTGTGCGAAAGCTCATTTCCAAGTCTGTGAAGGAGTTGCTGGAGTTCAAGCCCTTTGGCGATTTTTTCGTTAATTTTCGTCACCTTGCCATACTTTACTTTGCTGATACCGATCACGACGGGATGTTTTCTAAAATGGACCTAACGACGTTTGGTAGTCGGTGTGTGGACATACAGAAGAGCCAAAAGAATATCAATTTTCAGGTGAGCGTGCTTTTAAGTGTCCTGACGTCCAATTAGACGCATTTACAAGGGTATTGCACTCTGAAGCTCTTTGATGCAGCGAATCAGGCTCGCACTGAGCAGCTTGTGGATTGGTTGGCAGTGTTTGCTCGTCTCCAACTGCCCAGGGTTATTTTAATGTTGAGGCAATCCTGTCTATCGCAGAACAACGAAGGCAATGCAGGCGCCTTTCTTCCTCGTGACGCAGTGGATGTTATATTTGAGGTTTACTTATTTCCTTTCGGATCGCAGCTTGATACAGCAGATACTTGATGTAGAATCGAGCTATGGGTACGACAAGCAGTCTTTCCTTGATCTGCTGCAGCGATACGCTGAGGAACTGGTATTTTGCTGGCTGCGTTTTCTGACGTCAGGGCGTAATGAAACTGTCGGATTCGGATTTAGATGATCTTGTGCCCGTCGTTGTATGCAATCCCCGCGTTTCCACTCATGATGCAGTCCGTGCGCTTGTTCATAAAGAGCGTTTTCACAAGTTTTGCCAAGTTGCTTCATGACATGTAATCCACACCTTGCGCCCTAAGCGACCAGCAACTTTGTAAGCATGTCAGCGACACTCCGAGAAAGCCCGACCATCCCCTCAACTCATCGCGACTACTCTTCGTTTGTGTAAAGACCAAGTAGTATCCAAAGTGTGTGCTTCAATTGTCAAATCGTAGTATCCAAAACATAACAAAAATACTCCTCTCTGTTAATTTTTCTTTACCCGAATTCACGAAGAGGCATCATGAACAGTCTCACGGTTCTTTTCATCGCTCTTCTTGTTTCACCTTCATTCTCAAGAAGCCACGTCCCGTCGTGGCTGGTAACTTGGCCTCCTGCAGCTCTCACGATGCAGAAGGACGCTTTCCCGAGCGACGACACAGCAATTGGGAAAAAGGGGGCTCGCAACGACGGGGTCCCAAGCGACATTTCAGCTAAGGAGCTTAAAATGATTAAAGACGTGCAGTCTAAAACTCGCAAGTCCGCAAGAGTCGAGGAAGCTGCCGCTGAAAAGAATGCGCTGAAGGGCGGGATGGAGCAGTATCTGTACGAACCTCCTCAGATTCTTATTTAAGCTTGTTTGGTTTCTTGTTTCTTAGTTCAATGCAATCTGTTGCGTTTGTGGTTGTTTGTCTGCTCACTTCTGATGTCGCAGAAAGGAACTGCGCGACTACGAGACAAGGCAAAAGGCCAAGGCGGCGGCTGAAAAGAAGGCAGCCGCCGCTAAAGCTGCCAAGGCTGCGAAGAAAACGTCGCTTGCATCAGCAGCGAACAAGCACGTCGCTCCAAATAAGGTCGTTTAACTTCGTTCGGAAGGCCTTACTCTGACAAGGTGAGCTCCAAAATGTCCGTTGTGGAGATGCTGCATTCGGAGCCTGGCATGAAGAGTCCGACCAAAAAGGCCGCAAAGGAACCGAAGTGGTTGATGGACATGATGCATTACACGGAGGAAGCGGAGAAGAAGATTTCTTCTGAAAAAACGGAGTTGTCTGCGAGCGACAAGAAGCAGGAGAAGGAGTACAGTTCTGCTCTGAAGCAGGAGGTGCAGCAGATTCTTGCCCCCTCTGTGCGAGCGCAACGCTGTCCTACTAATTCTACAGGGCACTGTGAACATCCCCAAGAAGCCCAATATCTTCAAAGGCAAACTTGCAAAGTCGATCCTGAAGGAAGGAAGGGCCTTGATTGCGAAGGTGTCGCAGCCCCTCGTGCTGAGCTGACGCCATGAGGAGCCCAAGCACGTGCCAAAGGTTGTTGCAAAGAAGCCCTCGGTGGCCAAAGTGACCAAGGCTGCAAAGCCAATCGGGACTGAAAAGAAAACTGTGAAGCATGTCAAGCTCACTGCAGCTCAGAAGTTGACAATCTCTGAGAGAGAGCACGAGAAGAATGTCAAAGCTCTGAAGGCACTTCCGAATAAGTTCAAGTCCAAGATTGACCAGGAAATTGAGCTCAAGACAGCATACGAGCATGGCTTCAAATCGATATCTGCATTCAAGAAATCAGTTTCTAAGCATGGGGGGGTCAATGGCGCCAAAAGTTCTGCGGAGGCCGATCTGATAGGAGGGCAGGTGGATCCTTACCGGAAGTGGATGGACGAAGTAGTAGTGGATCACTAGATGATACCGATTACTGTTTGTTATTCTGATGTATCTAAAAGTGAACACTTTCACTGCTGGTTGGAATTGGAATGCGGAAATCCTGCGGAAATCCTGAACCACCACCCCCATGGCACCAACCAAGAAGGTTCAACAGCGTCAAGTTACTCTTCCTTCGGGCGCAAAGGCCTTTTCTCGCTCAAAGATGTACGCCCGTCGTGGTCTCTTTGCTATCAAGAAGAAGCACGGAGGCAAGTTCCCGACCACAGCGAAGAAGGCTGCTGCAGTCACTGCTGTCGCCAAGTACTCGGCTGATGATGTGCCCAAGAAGCTTCGGAGGAACTTCACTCCCACTGCCGCCAAACTCCGTGCCTCCATTACCCCTGGCACTGTTCTTATTCTGGTTGCGGGCAAGCACCAGGGCAAGCGCGTTGTGTTCTTGAAGCAGCTGACCTCTGGGCTCCTCCTGGTCACTGGTAACTCAACCGAGAGTCAAAATAATGTTCCAGGTCCCCACAAGCTCAACGGTGT
This sequence comes from Verrucomicrobiaceae bacterium, assembly GCA_027487435.1. Classification (GTDB taxonomy): domain Bacteria; phylum Verrucomicrobiota; class Verrucomicrobiia; order Verrucomicrobiales; family Akkermansiaceae; genus UBA956. Next base: position 5,341 of record JAIYDP010000043.1, read on the forward strand.
GCCCCTGCGTCGTGTGAATCAGGCCTACGTCATTGCGACTGGCACCAAGGTCAATGTTGCTGGTGTGGATGTGAGCAAGTTTGACGATGCCTACTTTAAGGTTGCGACTCAAAAGACAAAGGGCAGCTCAAAGTTTTTCGGTGCTGAGAAGAAGGTGTTCTATTTTGGTGGTTGTTTTAATCCAAGAAGGAACACACAGTATCCGATGCGCGCAAGGCTGACCAAAAGGCAGTGGATGCGGCTGTGATGTCCGCTGTGTCCAAGCAAGATGCGCTGCTTGCTAAGTACTTGAAGGCTGGCTTTGGGCTGAAGAAGGGTCAGTTCCCTCATGAACTGAAGTTTTAAGACCTTACGGTTGAGGTGTCTTGTGGAGTATAATGGTGGCCAAAATATTTGTTCCTCCGTCATTTACATACGTCTAGCATACAGGTGATATGATACATAATTCCTTTGCAGGCAAAGTGATGCCCTTGGAGTCTGCGAGCATTCTTGTCCCATCAGAAAGGTCGGGATTCCACAGCGCCATCGTGGACATCGGAGCCCCAAATAGCTGCGACACCGCTTCTACAGACTCGCCGACTCTCAAAGGGTAGTTCTACAGCAATGAGATGGGCTGCGATGCCGCAAGGCAGACCTGACCCAGCCGGATAGTGAGCCCGCCCTTGAGTTGGTCGGGGAGGGCGACTTCAGACCCCATCCACACGCTCTGCCACGTCGTGTTGTACTGCTTCGCGATGCTGATGTATGTGTCCTGTGTGTGCTTGAGATGAAGCAAACAAGTGGCCGACCTGTTCGGCGGTGCACAAAGAGCACTTCATGACCTCAAACTCCATGCAGGCCTGCCCACCGCCAAACTGCGGGAGGCGGCAGCCGAAGAAATCTTCTGAACTCGAGGAGAAACAGAACGAAAATACGGCGCCAGCTTGACTGACTGATGGAGTGAAGGACACCTCCAGCGACGCCGGATTGGTCCCCTCAACAATGGAAAAGCGCATCCCAGGCGGCGGTCCCCTGATCAGCTCTTGGCCAAACAACGTCGTGCGAAGAGCGCCTCCAAAATTGGCAAAAAGACGGAGACCAAACCGCTCGAGTGCCTCCTCATATGAGCTCGTGTACCCGTCGTCGCCAACCTACGCATGTCAAATGCGCCAACATGAGGGCAACAATTATTTTGGCGGTGCCGGAGCAGCCGGGCGAGAGGAACACTCGAGGCGTCCTTTCGATGAGCGTCGGCCGTCGGTTGAGGATGACCGTCACCGTCGCGCAAATAGGGGGGGTGAACGAAAAGGAGTCTGTTATCTCCACGCAGAGAGAGTACTCGCCAACATCCCCGCAGCGCGGTAGGATCGAAAACGAAATAAAAACAGCACCCCGTGAGGAGGTGATGTTGGCGGAGATTCCCCCCAGATTTGGAGGGTTTGAATAATAGCGGTACGACAGCGTGTCGTTGTTTGCGTCGGTTGCAGCGAGGGCGTAGAGATCCGTCCGCATGTTCGTCAGGGCGCTGAAGCGCTGCCCTGGCGGTGGGGCGCTCACGATGACGGGGTTGATGTTTGTTCCTGCCACATCAGCCTGAAGAGACACTAAATGCCCGTACCCAACACATCAAAAGGCTCTGTCTCAACGGAGACGCCATTGCAAGTCATTCGAATCGTGTAGCCCTCCCCTGCGTTCCGAATCGTCAACAGCTGAAACGCAGCGTAGCCGTCAGCGGCGGTCAGATTGGCGTGGCCAACCAACTGCGCGTTGGTCGGGTTCGACCCCAGCGTCGCAACGACGGGCATGTTGAACCTGCGGCTGCCTGACGAATCCAACAGTTCGACGGCGGGGCTCCGGCTGAGAGGAACATCGGGGAGGGACGCTTGGAGGGGGTGGAGGACAACGCGAAGGGTCGGAAAGATGCCGAACCCGACGGAAAATGGCCTTGATGTGATCGAGAGGGAGGCGAACGAGAATTTGATTGCAAAGTCTTGGCCAGGGTGCGGCAGCACAATGTCCGCAAATCGCGCGAACCCCGCGACGACGGGAACAGACGTCGTGCCTGGGAGGGGGGGGGGGCGAGAGGGTGAGGAGCGAGAGTTGCGACGACGTTGCCGCCACACGAGAGGCAGGGGGTGCCGTCTGCGTTGCGGACAGCGACGACGGGCTGCGTCGAAAGCGGCGAGACCTCCGACGACGTTGCGGCGCCGTCGGGCTGGAGGACGATTTCAATCAGAGGGACGACGCTGAGGGGGGGGGAGAACACAGACTCGAAGCCTGGAGACGAAAACTCGAGAACAAAGCCGTTGCCGCCATAGGGCATTGCGACGGATTTGAAAATGGCGGTGCCATTCGCGGCGGCGACGACGGACTGGCTGAGGAGGGCGAAGGAGAGGGGGGTGAAGGGGGGGGCCTTGACAACTCGGACGGTGACAGTAGCGGCTGCGTTGGTGATGATGAAGCCATCCCGATCGATGATGTTGACCTTGGCGATGGTTGGCTGCGGGGGGGGGGGGAGGGTGACGCCCACAGTGCCCATGAACGCGAGGGAGAGCGCAGCGGATTGTCCAACGATGTCAAAGGGGCTTGACTCAACGCTGACGTTTCCAAACGTGAACCTGAGGATAAAACCAACTCCGCCTGGAGACACCATGAGGTCAGAGAACACGGCCCGTCCTGAGGCGACTTGAGCAGACGTCGTCCCGTACAAGACTGCTCCAGTCGGGTTGTATGCAAGCGAGACATAGACAATTCCACTCGCACCGTAGTCCCGTTGCGATTTTGCCAAGTATATTCCAACTTGAGGTTGGGACGACAGCGGTCTGCTTGGCAACAAGTTGCTGAGAGGCTGCACGTCGAGGGAAATCCGTTGGCTGCAGCACATGAGGGCACCTGAGTGATGTCAGCGGATGCGAATAAAAATCAGTGGCAGAGTAGCAACTGAGGACTTACCGTATGAGAGCAATAAAAATAGACGAACGATGATGGCCATTTCTGTAAACAGCGATATTCCGCGTTTAGTTATGTTTCGTTGCTTCGTTTTGTTTGCAAACGTCTTTGTTGCTGCTGGAGCACCATGGATTTATCCATATGCTCCAGACGTCGGACCAGATAAGTCCGACCCCTTCCCTGTATTTCCCGACTCGTTTGCGTTCGGAGCGTCTACTTCAGCTTATCAAATTGAGGGGGGGTGGCTGTCAGGAGGAAAGGGTTTCAGTATCTGGGATGCGTTTAGTCACATTCCTGGTAACATCGCGAATGGAGACACTGGAGACGTTGCGATTGACCACTACAATCGGTTTCATGAGGACGTTTTGCTGTTGCAGAGGTTTGGCGTGAAGCACTACCGTTTCTCGATCGCCTGGACACGAATTATGCCAACTGGAGTCGAGCCCGTCAATGAGCAAGGAGTCAAGTTTTACAATGACCTCATCAATGCTCTCATCGATGCCGGCATCACTCCGTACGTCACTCTTTTTCATTCGGACATGCCCCTCGCGCTTCAGCTGCGTAACGGAAACGCCTTCCTTCTCCCCGACTTCCCAAAGCTATTCTCCGATTATGCCCGCGTCGTGTTCAGATCGTTTGGTGACCGCGTGAAGACATGGTTTACGTTCAACGAGCCGTGGTGCTCCGCAGTCCTCGGCACCTCCGGTGGCGAGGTCCCCTATCAGATCGCACATTCGATTTTGCTCGCCCATGCTGAGGCCGTCGCCGTGTACCGCTCTGAATTCAAGTCTCAACTCGGCGCCGTCGGCATCGTCCTCAACACGGCTCACTTCTTCCCGGGCTCAACCCATGCCGAAGATGTCGCATCTGCGTTGAGAAGTTACGACTTCAACTTCAACTGGTTCGCGCAGCCCATTTACGGAGGTGGTGACTACCCTGACGTCATGAGGAGGTCTCTCGGGCAGCGCCTGCCGACGTTCACGGCCGAGCAGCGCAAGAAACTCAACGGTTCCGCAGACTTCATTGCGATCAACATTTACAGCGCATCGATAAACAGCCCCGGAACAACTCCATTCCCTGACCCTTCCCCTACTTTCTGGTCCGACATCAACGTTACTTCTGCGACCCTGTCGTCGTGGCCGACCTCTGACATGGGGTGGGCCATCGTACCTGAGGGAATGAGAGGCCTTTTGCGGTATCTCTCTTCCATGTACAAGTATCCAATCTACATAACTGAAAATGGCGTCGCTCTGCAGGAAACAAGCGTTGAGTCTGCGGTAAACGACACAAGTCGAAGTCAATTTATCCATGATCACATCAAGGAGCTTGGAAAAGCATTGACTGTTGACAACGTCGACGTTCGTGGATATTTCGTGTGGAGCATATTTGACAATCTCGAATGGGGCAGCGGATTCACCAAAAAGTTTGGAATGGTCCATGTCGATCACTCAACCCTGGATCGAACACCAAAGCATTCCCTGTATTGGTACAAGAGCCTCATCGACGGCGACGATTTCGTCTTGTAAAATAACTCAAATTTCTGTGAAAATAGTCGTTATTTGGTTTCCAAATTCAATGGCAGAAGATGACGAGTATCTTTCTGCTGAAGACAATGAGGATGTAGATGCTGCAGGAGATGAGGCTGATGGCAAATGAAGTGCATTTGATTTTCTCAACTTGTAGATGCCTTCAATGACGAAGCTAGGCTGGAGGAAGGTGCCGATGAAGGTGTGGCTCTTCAGAGACCATCTAAGCCTACAGAAGACGAAGAGATCTCATGCTTCACTGTACCATCTGAATCCGTTGATGTTTCTGCGGAAGATGCCATGGAAGGAATACGATTATTTTTCACGAACAAGTTTGACGACGCTGAGACGCACTTCTCAAGAGGAAAAGATGCCATTCCCATTTTTGCGGTTGGTTTTGGCTTTGTGTCGTTTGTCAAGGCCATGATGACGTTCGAGCGCTCCGACATTAGAGAGGCGCTTTCAAGGTTGAACCACGCGGAGAGATTAGCGTCGTATTTCACGAAAGAAGAGGGCCGATTAAAGCGAATGGCCAAGTTTATGATTGGGATGAAGCGGAAGCAAGTAGATTCAGAGTCACTGGCTGCTCGCGTTATAGTTGCGGAGTCCAAATTGCTCTCCTCAGTCATGCTCATGCTTAACGAAAAACTGACAAGTTTCATCAAGGCTGGGCTGCGGCTTCGAAATGCTTGGAAGGGCTTTCAGCAATGCGCTGACGTTCTCAAGTCGTCCTCTGTCAAACTTTCTGAAACAGATGAAGCAGGCATCCATTTTGGCTTGGGTATTTTTAATCTCCTAATGTCCATCTTGCCCCCACGAGCGCTGGGTATGGTGAAGCTCCTTGGCTTCACCGGCGATCGTTCGAATGGCATTGGGGAGCTCGGTACAGTGTCTTTGCGTCAGCTGACGTGGCAGAATCATGCTTTCGACTAGGTGGCGTGAGAGCCCCACTTGCGGCCCTGGTCCTTTTGTTTTATCACGCAGTTTTGTCGTCTTTTTTCTCCGTCCCAAAAGCCCTTCAATACCACATTGACAGCGCTGATAGGATCTTGTCGACAACTCTTCACGAGTTTCCTAATGGTGCCTTATTTTTGTACCTCAGGGGAAGGCTTGAAAGATTGAAGAAGGACTTGGAGGGCTCGAATGCTTCGTTTGTTCTCGCTTCAACTGTCCAAACGGAGTGGAAGCAACTTCGGCACTTGTGTCTTTACGAAATGGGTTGGAACTGCATGCTGACGCAGCAATGGGCAGAAGCGAATCAACATTGGACGGCTTTGACGTCCGAGAGCAACTGGTCCAAGGCCTTTTACAGCTTCGTTGCCGCCGCTTGCATGGTCATGACGGGGCAGCTGGAAGAGGCAGCGACAATGTTCATGAAGGCAACGTCGCTGGTGAAAAGAAAGTACGGCGGCCGCACCATCAGCGCGGAGCAGTACGTTCTGCGAAAAGTCGCAGAGTACAACATGACATCACCGGACGCTTTGCGTCGTTTGGGTGCTCGTATTTCTGCGCTGGAGCTGATATACTTGTGGAATCTCACCTCCTGCCTGCCCAGAAACGAGCTTGAGAGATTCCTTTATCTACTTGACGCGGCTATAGAGGAATGCACTGCGTACGACTTTTATTGTGTGTTTGCTTATGAGCCAGAGATCTTGCTGACCATAACGTGCGCTGTATTGCTCAGCTGATTCGTTGCAACACACTGAAAGTCCTCGGGAAGCTGTCGGAGGCGGAGAGCATTGCTCTCGACATTCTCCTCTCAGAAGAAAAGATCGACCGAGAGTACTACGTCATCCCCTTCGCTCATTTTGAGATTGGGATGCTTTACTCAGCTCAAGGAAACAACGGAGAGGCAGAGCGTCACTTGAAGGCAGCCCAATCATATTCGAAGGACTACAATTTCGAGTTCCGATTGAAATTCAGACTGCATGCTGCGTTCGCGTACTTGTAACATCTACTCATCAAAGCCCCTATTACAAAGAAAAAAAGAAAAAATCTCGCACTCAGTAGGATTCGAACCTACGCGGGAAAATCCCAACAGATTTCTAGTCTGTCGCCTTAACCGCTCGGCCATAAGTGCCCAATGTATACTATTGGTTTACTCTTGCTATTCAGTGTGGATGGGCACTGTTGTCATGACGCTTCTTCTTGGATCATTGATGTGGTGGAGATTCACGAGACCTCAAGAGCTCAAATCTCGCAAATGCTCCTGCCGCCTTGTTAAATCCAGCATACGCGCAACAAAAGAGAAGGACTTCTTCAATTTGCTCCCAACTTGCTCCTTGTTTGCGTGCCATGCTAACGTGCGCATCGAATGCTGAGTTCTCTGACTGCATGTTTTGGATGACAACGTCAATGGCGATCGTAATCAGCGCTTTGGTGAGTTGGTCGACGTGAGGACGCCCCCAAACTTCCCCAGCCACAGAGAGGATTGATTCTGTGGAGCCCATCTTGAAGCTGCTTGTCATCAAGGACTGCGTTAACGGGCTTTGGCGATTCGAAAATCCGCTCAGCACCGCCCGATTGCATTTCCCGCCTAAAAAGTCTGCACGTGCGTGCGGTCAAGGCCCTTATGAGGAGCCGGTGGCCTGTCCGCAACGAATGGATCGACTTCTAGACTGAGGGAAATCAACTAGCGCTTTGCAGAGCCTTGCAATCTCATCCAAGTCTCATTGAGAGAGTCTTGGCCAAGAAAAGAGGCTGAGTGAGGAGGGGGAGAGTCCAACGAGATTGAGTTGAAATCTCTCGTTCGGAGTAATAGCCGGGGCACTTCAAAGCCGGAGCCCAGACGGTTGAGAAGGGGTTGGAGGGTGGTTCAAACCCCTTTGGTGTTGTTGATTTCAATGATTCACTTAAGTACTGGCACAAGAAGAGATCAGAAACTCTTTCAAACGATGGGGGGGGGCTAGGGCCTGCGCCAAAGGTCCATGCCAGTAGAGTGGTCGCCAAACCGCATCTGACGCTTGAACGATACGGCCAAGTCGAGGGGGAGAGAGTCGTGAAGCGGATTTGTTGGCGGTGGGGTCTGTGCGGAGGCGGGAGTCACTGCATGCGGCTCGGCCGCTGGAGCGCGGTGGCTTGGGGTGAAATAGAAAGCCTCCACCGGCACAGCGCCGCAGCGAAGAACGTGCCATCAAAGTGCTGCGGAGGAGGGTCGGGGCATGTGCGAGGTGAGTGCGGTAGGGCGGAAGGTGCTGCCGCTGCTTTAGCCAGGGTCGCCGCGCTGCTTGCGTGGGGATGAGATGCTGTCTTTTGAATTCTGTCACGACACGGGAGAAAGGGGAGAAGCAATGGAGGGGCCGCAGGTGACCCATTCATATAAAAAGTGTCGTCGTAGGCATGTTAGGTGGGGACATGGGGCGCAGCCAAGCGACGGGAGGGGGGAGGCGGAGACATCATCAACAAGGCGCAGGACTTGTCCGGGCGGAATGCGTCGACGTGGTGGCTTGTTCGCGTGTTTGTGCGGGAGAGGGCGACGGCATCAACCCCAACGGCCTGTGAGAGCAGAGGGTCAGCCCATGACGACCTGCTGTGGGTCGCCCTGACGGGCACACTACCTCCGCTAGTTCCGCCTCCAAAGGATACTTTGACAGGACACTTTGACAGCTCGATCAGCCCTTTCGTCACTCCGAAACGAGGTCTTAGAGCCCTCGAGGCGCTTTGGGACAAACCTTCCACAGCGTTCTAAGCTACTGTTCTCCAAGCCCCGACCAAGCCGTTGCGGCACCAGCGGGTTCTTGTTGAGCTGTGCCTCTGAAGGGCGGGAAGGCAAGTTTAGAGCCGCAGGGGGGGAGAGGGCGCCGCAGAGTGCGCGGGACCGCAGCAGCGGGGCGGAAACGCAGATTGCTCCGCGACGGAGCGAGCTGGGCTGCTAGTTGAGGAGCTTTCCGCGCACTCCGCACGAGCCGTGAATTGTGTGACGAAGAGAGGGTCTGAGGTCGCTCTCTCCGACAGAGGGTGGGAGTGTTGGAAGTTGACGATGCACGCAATGGGTTGAAAAGGAGGGGTTCGAAGCGAACGAGAAGCTGTTGGAGTCAAGCGACGGGGCGGCGCGGCAATGGAGCAGGGCGGGGCCTGCGCAAAGGGGGGTGCGGGTGGCTCCACGGCCTCGCCCTCCGCTGAGGCGAGCGCCCTCGTTGGGCATGAGGGGCATGAGGGATTGAATTCAAAGAGGGGTGTGTGGACACAAACGAAGGGCCATCAGGTTGCCATCAAAGAGTCTGGCAGGATGATGGGTTCCAGAACAGCACTAAGTGACTGAGCGCCCTAGATGGCACTAAGCTGAATCACAGCCCGTTAAGTATCCCCTCAGTGCAGCGACCCATCGACAGAGCGGCTGGCTGATATGGATGACGCGGCGAAAGTCATCGTTAAAAGAAGAAACGTCCCCCCGGCGCAGTGCCGTTGAGGAGGTCGTGGAAACAGCAACTCACTCAGTGAGAAATACATTCAGCTGCGACAGCTAATCGAACACGGCTCTCAAAAGGATTCATGACTCTCCCGATTCTCTAGTAAAATCTTTGAAGGGCTTTCGAAAGGCTGGAAGCCTGCGCCAACCTCTTGATTTTCCGTGGAAGGGTCTCGAGGTTGCTAATGCTACTGGTGATTGTCGGAAACTAAAACTCGACCGCACTCACAAAGTTGCCCCCTTTCAAGGAAACAGGGGACTGTACCACTGCATGATAACAGATATTACCAAAAGTTTTAATTTAGTCATGACTTCTGTGACTTACAGGCAACTATACGGCAGTCCTCGTCACCCAGTATCAGGTACTCTTTGTTTCACACAATGCTCACTAGAACAGGGGTTCTCACGATAGGAGAGTGCGTGATTTTGCTTGATTGCGGTTGGACAGTGGACAGCGATCCGAAGTTGTTGAAGAAGTTTACGCCGTGTCATAGCTCTCAATGCAGCTCACCGAGCAGGGAGCTACTCTCTTCTTTAGATGCTGTCCTGATTTCTCACGCGGACTTTGAGCACATGGGTGCACTTCCTTTCATTCAGCACATGTTGCCGTGCTCCATCTACGTCACAGACCCCGTCTGGTTGCTCGCAGAGTCCATGTTTGACGACTTCCTCAAGAGAAAACACGACATCGAAGATTTCCGTTGCACACTTCGCGCCTCGCTAACGCAGTAGAACTGTTCAAGCTCGCGGACGTCACGAAGGTCCTTCCGCCTCCATTTTTGTTGACGGCACAGTCCTTCGACGCAAGTTCAATGCAAAAGTTGAGATACTCTCAGGTCGCGGTGGTGAACGCGAAGCTGGGAGTCTCCGTTTCTCCTTGCAACGCTGGTCGACTTCTCGGCAGCGCTGTGTGGCGAATATCCAAAGCAGCCCCCCCCCCCCTCAAAGTGTGACACTACAAGGACGAAGACGACATTGTCTATGCCGTCGATATCGGCCTCAGACGCGAAGAGTCCGCGCCATAAGCTCGTTCCCTCACGCCAAAGGCTGATCGATCGCTCCGCCGTCGAGGCGATCTCCCGGCCCCTCCTCTTCGTCACCGACGTCGCCGACATCGTCGCCCCTCGCAGCCACGCCCTTCTCACTCTCGCAGGAGCTGAACCCAAGTCAAGACGAGCTGACGAAGTCGGTCATCGGTACACAATGAAGGGAACAGCCTCACCCCCCCTCAGCCGCCATTAGATCATCCGTCGCGCTTGGTGGCATCGTCCTCATCCCCGTTGAGCCAACGGGTCGCGTGTTTGAGCTCCTCCACCTCCTCAACAGAGTCAGCGTTCAAACCCTTCCCCCTCACACGCAAGTTTGCCGACGAAAGAGACACCATTTTCTTTCTCAGCCACCGCGCGGAGAAGGTCCTCCAACAGGCGCGCTCGCAAGTCCGTGACCTCCTTTTCATTTTTGGTCACCCCTCAGACGGAATGGCTGAGCGCGGACACGCTGCGCCGCGCCGAACTTCACTCCGACAGGGCCAACGACAGCGTTGAGTCTTTGTTTGCCTTCAAGTCACTCACTCCACCTCTCGTTTGTTAATTCCGCAGGCGCGTAAAAATCGCATCCCGCCTCGATGATGTGCGTCCTTTCCTCTCCCGCGGCTGCGTCATCGTCACGCCCTCTGTTGACCTCGACAACGGCTTTGCTCGCGTAGCCCCCCTCCTCGTGTTTTTCTTAGCAGTTGAGATGCTGCTGCCGGAGGTGTCCTCAAAGTCCCAAAACTTGATCCTTTTCATCGAGGCCCCACGCCCAAATTCGTTCGCCAACCAAGTCCTCTCCGCCTCCGCTTCCAGCGCCCCCCTGCCGTTTTTGTTGAAGCAGAGGGTCCCTCTTGAGGGTGCTGAGCTCAAAGAGCATGTGGCAGCACCCCCCCTGCGACGCGAACTTATTTGGTAGGTCGATCGGCAGAAAAAGCAAGCACAAAGCCTCATTGACGATGTGGCACCGCGCGTAGCCTCCTAACCCGCCAGCAAATGGACGTCGACGAGGAAGACGTCGGCCCAGGGGACGATGCGAACTTGCCAGTTCAAAAAGGTGACGGCAAGGCGGGGGGCTGTTGGTGACTTGCGCAGCGGAGGAAGGTCATCTTTTGATGTTTTCGTACGAGCGGAAAGTGTCTGAGTTTGATGACTACGGCCTCATATGCGACCTCGTGCGCCTCGCTGCGAAAGGCGTTGACGCCATAGGCCCCGTACACGTTGGACAAAGAGGAGGACAATGTGGAGGTGGCGCCGCAGCAAGAGGCCCCCCAGCGCCAGGACGTGGACGATGACACCCACCCCTCCAAATGTGTCACAGCTGCTTTGACGGTGAGAGCCGAGCACAGGAGGGCTTGACGTGGCAGCTTCAAATTCATTCCCGCGTACTTGTGCAACCGCTGGACGGCAGGGCGGACCGTCGAAACATGAGGTCGGTGCTGAACAGGATCGTGCCGAGGAAAATGGTTTGGTGCCATGGCGGCCCTGACATGAAAGGTTTTCATGGCCTCCAACACCGATGTTGCTGGCGTCTTCAAGGAGGCAGGTGCAGTTCAGTGCAGCCTAATGCATGGTAGGAGGTTCAAAGAGAGATTGGGTGTGAGATCTTCTTGCTTAACGGCGACGAGTGGCCCACCCTCTGCAGTCTAAACCCGCAGGTCAATTTCTGTTGCCTCCGACAGGAGGATGCTTCAGGTGGGCAAATGTGGATAGAGAGGGTTGACTTTGTAGGCAGTTTTGTCACCGCAGCTCCTCAATCAGATTTCCTTCAAGAACGTCGGGAAATATGGCGTCGCGTTCGCGTCGGCGGTTGTGCGACATCGAGAGCATGGATTTGCGTTGGACCCTCTGCCAGAGAATGGAGTCAAGCCGCATGATGCTGCGATTGTCGGCGACCTTCGTTTGAACGACTTCATCGGAATTGTCAAGTCTGCTGGTTTGCAAGCCGAGTTTTCGTCTGGAATTTTGGTTGTGAACGGACAAGTTCTCGTGAAGAAAGCAGGAAGTCAGCTGGTGCTTGAGGGAACTATGAGTCCTACATACTTCAAAGTGCGGCAGTTGATGTACCGCCAATTGTCAGTGTTTTGATCATGTACTTTTTAAAAAGAAATAATTAATTAATAATTGTGCCGTTGTTTGGGATAATGGTGTGTCCGCCGACGTTTCCTTCTAATTCGCCAGGACCTGCACAATCCTCGACCGTTTCTGCAAGAGCTGACTGGAAAGTCATGCGTTGTGAAGCTAAAGTGGGGAATGGAATACAAAGGAATTCTTCTGTCCACAGATGCGTACATGAACCTTCAACTTGCCAACACAGAGGAATTGATTGATGGTACCTTCCAGGGATCTCTAGGTGAAGTCCTCATCCGTTGTAATAATGTTCTCTATGTACGGGCTTCAGATGAGTAATTGTATAGTACGATTGTAATAGCAGCGCTTACTTTTGTTCTTCTATCTGTTTCCTTTGAGGAACTGGAGCAAGAATATGAGCCTCTCACGAGCAATAAGCGAGTTGCCCCTGTTGAGAGCCTCTCCTCTTTTTGACAACCAGCGATCGTTGCTGCGACTTAATTCTTCAGTTGAACCTCTCTCATCTACCACCTTAATGCTGTAAGTGCAAAATTCCCACTCGTCTTTGCAGCGCTCCATGCACTCGAAGTGCCCATCGGCTGAGCACATTCACATCCATTCAGTTGATGCCATGACCCTGTTCTCTACGCCTCCCGAATGCCTGCACTCTATCCTCGCTGCTGCTGGGCATCGGACGGCTGTTACTATGAGGAACGTGACTTGATCAAATCGTGGCTTTGCATTGCCAACACAACGCACAGGCTGTCAACACATAGAATGAAAACTCTCCACTACGTGTTCTCTCCACTAAGTGTTTACTGTTGACATTGGCACTCGTTGTGACCTGCCTTGACGTACTCCTGATGAATTTCACGTGCTTGCGCATTTGTCTGATCACATTGTGGCGTCCTTTGCAGATTCCTTTGTGGGGATTCTAGACGAGCGAGCGCAAGTTGGATTGTCACGACGGTAGGTCACAACCGCTTCTCCAACCAGAAATGGAACACCCGCCACGAGTTGCAACGAACTGGGGAGTACCGCTTGGGTGAACAACGTGCCTTTGACATGTTCCACGTCAAGATCTTGCAAAAAGTTAATTTCGTTAGCGCATTGGGCAATGCCGCAGTGCTACTTCGCTGTCCATGTTTGAACGGGAGAGCTCTCGGCTCTGGTGGTTTAATACGCGTATTGATTGGCAATGTTGCAATGCTGAAAAAGATTAAGTCGCTCTTTGGCCGAGAAGGCGACCATGCGAAGAAAAAGCTGAAGATTAGATGGAATAATCTCTTTCGCCGCAACAAAGAAGAGCCTTCGATAGCATCCCCACGTCAGCCAGTGAAGGGCCCTGTGTTCGGAGCTCCATTGGAGAAGGTCGCGTGTCGCAGCGACAACCCATCTGTACCAGCTTTTGTGGAGAAGGCTGTCATGTTTCTGCGAGAGCGAGCGTTGAGCATTGAAGGGCTCTTCCGCATTTCAGGGTCTTACGGTGCCATGATGGAACTCAAGAAACGATTTGATGCCGACGAGAACTTCGACTTTCCTCCTGACACGAGAGAGCATGACGCTGCCTGCCTTCTCAAGTTGTTCTTGAGGGAGCTTCCGGAGCCCCTTCTGACGTTTAAACTGTATGATCCTCTTGTCGAAGTTGGACGTAGGCCAACTTGGAAAATCGATCTTGACGCTGCAGGATCTGAACTGTCTCAGCAGGAGATGTTGGAGAGGGTGAAGGCTCTTTTGGAAACTATCCCCATGTCGAATCGCGTAATGCTCCGAGTCCTTGCTGATTTTCTTCAAGTTGTGAGTGACCATGAACGCGTGGGTACTTTTAACTCTAAGGTTGACTCTGCAGGAGAACAAAATGGGAATGGCAAACCTAGCCACCGTATTCGCTCCGAACTTGATGTACCCACAGGGTATGTCGGACCCAATGGCAATTGCTCGAAACATGGCGACTGTCGCCACGATCGTTGAACTTGTTCTTCGGAATGCTCCGATTCTGTTTCCGGAAGTGGATGTTGAAGTTGGCTTGGCGGATGCATGACCAACTAATTGTGTGCAGTTTTTGTACTTTAGAGTATGTGCAGTCGTAGAGATGTTCTTGGCCTTTCTGTTGCCACCATAAGATCAGGTAATTACAGAAAATGCGAGATTTCGATCGCCATCCTCAACGCCACAAGCCCAAGCACAAACTACTCTTTGCTTGCTCTCATTCTCTTCTAGGAGCTCAATGCGATACGCTCCATTCTTCCCATCGTGTGGAATTTGATAGGGACCCACATCGGGGTAACAACAGAATTTAGCATTAGTCTTTAGTGTTGAAATGGGCGATAAAATTCGCCTTTTGTCCGACACCCAGGTTCATGTTGATGATTCAGAGGGACCTGTGGTGAATCGTCTCGCAGAGCTTTTCAACGTGCGCCACGTGTTGCTTTGACCCACATCTCAGGGAGAAACTCGTTTAGAGATGGCACCTGCGCCAGTTCCTGCGACTTCCGACGCAATGTCATCTTATTTCGAGAAAATTAGCGGTGTTAAAAATGAGCTAGCGGATTTGAAGGACAGGATGAAGGCCATCGAGCAGAAATATGCTGCGGGCTTGCAAGCGATCGCGGATAAATCTTCTAGATGTAAGGTCTGTGAAGTCTGCGTCTTGACAGCGAAGCGAGCGAGAATCCCATTGATGACATGATTCATGAAACAAACAAAATTGCCAGGAAGATCAAGGACAACCTTACTACAATCGAAGAGGAGAACAAACGTTTCGAATCGGAGCATCCTGAGTCGTCGGAGGCTCGAATGCGCGGCAATCTGCATCGAACCGTCTCGAAGAAATTTATGTCCCTCATGACAGACTACCAAGAGGCTCAAGTCAAGTACAAGCAAAAATATCGCGATAAAATCGAGCGGCAGTATCAAATAGGTCAGCGTCTGCCGCCTGTTCTGAGCCGCGCAGTCAAACCCAACGCGACAAAAGAGGAGATTGAGCAGATCGTTGATGGCAATCCAGATCAAGTGTTTGCAAGCGCAATGATGGTTTCGTCGCCGCATGCCCCGCCGCTCACTTGCGCAGGCGCCTGGTTTTGCGGTCAAGAACGCGCTGCTTGAGATTCAGGAGAAGCACAGGGACATCATGCGGCTGGAGGCGAGTGTGCGGGAGATGCAGCAGCTGTTCTTTGACATGGCGATGCTTGTGGAGGAGCAGGGGCAGCTGCTGGACCACATTGAGAACTCGGTGGAGCAGACGTTGGCGTACACGGAGCGCGGCAACGACGAGCTGCTCAAGGCGAAGGAATATCAGAAAAAGGCGCGGAAGGTCTGTGCCGCCACGTTGCTGACGGCCTCACACGCTCGTAGAAGATGTTTTGCATCATTTGCTGCGTCGTCGTCCTCCTCATGATCGTGCTTGGCGGGACTCTTGGTGCTCTAAAGAGCTTTATGATCTTTTAAATGTATTTTTAGCCCTGCTGTACAGCCGCAATGTTAGCAGCGTTGCGGGACGTCAACCCCGCAGCGACGCTGAGAAGTATTCATACAAGGGCGACGTCTTCGGCACGAGCGCCGACGGCAGGGCGAAGAATGCGCCGAGCATTTCGTGTAGGAGCTTGCACCGCCAGTAGTTGTACTTTCGACTGTTAGAGCCATCAAAGACTCGACGTACGGGTTCGGACATTGGCACGCTCTTCAATGCAGGCTCCACGAGGGGCTGAGGAGTTAACAAGGGGGGCGCGTGGACAGGGGGGGGGGGTCACTTTTAAAACGCTCAGCTCGTAGGGGAGCGCCGTGTTGATTATCTGCGTCGCCTTGGGGGACAAGACGGCGGCAGCGGCAACGTCTTTGCCCATTTCATCAATTGCGTCGGAGATGAATTCGGAGATCATTTCCGGGGACAACGCGGGGCTTCCATACGCGAGGGCGCACCTGAGGGGTGAGGTTGCGTCGTGGAGAAGAGCCATCACAGTCTGAGCAAGGCAATGTCATCTTCACGGACGAATTGGATGTCGTCGATGGGCAGCCCCACGCCGCACGTTGTGAGAACGGTGAAGCTGAACGGTCATCGCGCGCGCACAAATGCGCATACTTTGGCTGTGCGCCACCTTCGGCCGCAAGCAGCGCCGCCGCCAACTGAACGGGCGCGGTGAGGAGGATAAGGGTGCCTGATGGGATTTTGTAGACGGCTGGAGGGGTCAGGAAACGCAATTCAACGTAACCATCTCCAACGGGGGTTTGACGACCATCGACGAGGGATTCTGAGGTTGTTAAATATGCAACGAGCAGCCGTACGGAGAGTTGTGCGGGCGTCAGCTGCGGCGTCCTTGTCCTTTGGGTCCTTGAGGAACTCGGCGAGGTCAACCACCTTCACGACGCTGCCGTAACCCCGCAGAAACCCCTCCAGCCGCTTGCTCACGACCTTCAGCGCCGCGGTCGCACCCCCTGCAACGAGGGCAATCGTCGAGTTCCCGCCTTTCGCCCGATGAGACAAATGCGCCTCTCTTGCCGCGACAGCAACGCGTTGATCCACCTGCGCTTCGCACGTCAAAATCATGTCCGAGATGGCCCTTGCGCCGCGCAGAATGTTCGCGTTGACATCTGCTGCTGTTGAGATTCCGACGTTTTTGAAAACAGCGGCTGCGTCGCGGAGGATGGCTGCCTCGTGTGCGACGGAGTTCTTTGTGAAGGCGATGGAAAAGGGCAGCACAGGCTTGCCGTCGATGGCATCCTCGGGCTCGAAGGAGAGGCTGTACGTGACGTTGTTGAGGATCCTGTAAGTGAAGACGCCAACGGTGTGGCGAACGGCGACGAAGCCTTCATATTCGTGCACATCGACGACGGGGTCGTTGCGGTCGAGGACGAGGCGGGCGGAGTTGCCCATGCCGAGCGACTCGAACAGTCGCACAGCCTCGGACAGGACGTACTTCTTCTCTTCAACCTCCAGCGACATTGCCACTGTGCTCTTCAGGGTCTCGGCGACTTCTGACGACATCTCGGTCAGAGATTTGGCGCCAGGCTCTGGTTTTTCGGTAGCCGTGATCATACAGCGAACGGTGGACCCAATGGCGCCGATGACACGAAACGTGGCTTTCTTTTTGGTGGCGTCAGATATTGCTTTCGCTACGACAAAGAGGAGAGAGGAGCGGGCGATCTCTCGACCGTCCCTGTGGTCTAGCCGCAGCTGATACATCCGCGTTGGCAAGAGGAGCCGCTCGTCAATGAAGTAGTTCTGTGGTAAAATACCCTGAGAGAATATTCCAGCAATCACTGGTTTCTTTTCTTCTTTGCTCTGATGAGAGCCCTCAGCAAACATTTGAACCGATGTCCCTGGAGGAACTTTGAAAATAAACCCAGTAGGTTCAATCCGAATCGGAATGGCCCCAGACTTGTTTCTTTCCGGACTTGTCGCCGGAGATCTTCTTTTCCATGGCTCCCGATCTAAGCTAGGGCTTCGACGACCTACCAATAAGAGCAGCACGAGGATCACAGACCAGAACGCTTGTCTCGGCGTTTTCTGTCACGGCTGTCAGACCTCCGGCGACTTCTGCTCCTAGACCGACTACCTCTTGAGAATAATCTCAGCTGGATCACCTTTCCTTCCTTGTTTTCTTCTTTCTGTCTCTGGAGCGCGACCGCGACCTCGACCGACGAGGGGAACTTGGCATAACTAATTTCAAAACAAACAATAGTTAGAGCTCATAAAGAAGATCTAGATGGCAGAACAGAATTCTGCTTTCTTGAATGCTGTACTGCAGTGGTCTGTGTCTCATTCAGACGGGACAACTTCGTCGAATCTCGCGCCGCTGTCTCAAGAGGTATGTGCCGAGTGCCATCGTTGACATCGTTCTAGGACCAGGAATTCTTGTCTGCTGCGATGAGCGCAGCAATGAATGCTCCCATTGAGAGCATCAAGTCGTTAATTGTTGCTGCCGACGTCGATGATGTTTCTGAGGAAGTTCTCGAGGAGCTCATTGACGAAGTCGGCCACATTGATTTGGCAAACGGTCGTTAACTTCCTTGCCCCCCTTACTTTGCAGATTTCTTCAAGCTTGGCGGCTTGAGAGTTATCAATCGCCACTTGAACAGTTCGACTGCTACCGTCCGCTCCAAGACCGCTCTCCTTGTTGCCCAACTCTGCCGAAACAACCCATTTTGGCAGCGCATCGTCAATTCAACAGGGATTCTGCAGCATTATTGCTCTCAGAATCTCTTACTGTCGTCGAGTCGCTTGGAAGTGCTGAAGGCGATTTTGGCATCGGTTGAGAATTTTCAAGACTCGATTCGAGTTTTTTGTTTAAGCCAGGCCTTTGACGGCGTAATGAGCGGCGTCCTTGACACGGATGATCGCATTTCGACAAGATGTTGCTCGATTCTTTACGCTGTGCTTCATTCGCCATTAGCGGTCGCGTCCAGCAGAATTGACGCAATCATAGTTGCCTTTGCAAACTGCATAAACCAAAGCACAGAGGATTTGCCAATTTGTGCGAGCAGCTTCCTCGCGTTTGTGCAAGCAAGGCGAGCGGACTTGTCCCCACAACAAGTAAGGCCAAGCTGGAGCTTATTTGACGGAACAGATTGGTAGTATCATGGACGTCGTAAGAGACAAAGATGACGTATCCTGCAAAGAAATTGTAAGAATTGTGTCATCCTAAATTCTCTAAAAGCGAGAAAACACTTTCTTTGAAATAACGATCACTTTGCTTGAAATGAATTGGCTCAGAGATCGCTTTGAGCGGAGGGATGAAGCGGCCATTAGACAGCTTGCGGATGAATTTCGGAGGCGTAGGGGAGGGATTAAGATCGACTTGTCTGGTCTGAATTACGTTTTTGCCGACGGCGAGTGGCGATCCACCGGTGGCTTCGATTTATTGCTTTCCTGACCCCTTAGGAGATCCGAGAAATCAAATTGACGACGAACTACATCAAATCAATCTGCTGCGGGAAGAAAAGAGAAAACTGGAGCATCTGAAGGATGTTCTCCTGCACATGCTTGCTCTGGAGGAGCTAGATCAACAGAGGTTCGCTGAGGAAAACCAATAAGCGCCAGATTCGGACTGCTATGTTATACTTTGATAATGTACATTGAACCACTTATGAAATCAATCCAATAACTCTTCATCGTCGATGTGTGCCAACTCTTGCAACGTCACCTGGCCGTCAGAGCAATAAGGCGGGCCCTCACAATGCGCCCCCCGCGTCCTTCAGGCGGCCTCAATGTACTCAACGGCCGCACGCTCACTGCAGGCGGAGAGCTGCCTCCCCGTGTCTTGGACGAGTCCAATTCCCCCCTCAGATCTGCCACATCAAAACCCCCATCACAATCCAACTTGTGATTTGGTCCACAAGAGTTTTTTGCAGCATCAGCCTCGATCGCGTCAGCGTCTGATTTTTGTCCTTCTCCCGCCGTAGCTCAGCCTCCAGCATCTCCGCACGCTCTGCGGCGGCGGCGTATTTGTCAACGTATTCGTCCAAATGCTTCCTAAGCTCTTCTTTTTCAACCGCCGAGGCCTCAAGCTCCTCGTGCGTCTGCGCAATGCTCCTTCGGGCCGTTATCTCCTTCGCACTCAAACTGCCCTCCACATGCGACAGCCTCTCTTTCAAACTCGCGTTCTGCCGTTCCATCAAAACAAAAATAGCACGCGCACGGACCTCCTGCAGGGCCCGAGCAAACGAGATGTTCACTTCGTCCTTTTCCTTCCGTTCGCGAACGTTGTCCGCCTTGAGCGCACTGACAACTTCTGCCGTCGTGAGGTGATCGAAAGGACGGAAAGACCCTGCGCTGCGCGAAGCTGCTTGTCCGACGCCTCCAGCGCCGCCATCGCCTCGTCGCGTTTTGCAGCGAGCTCTGCAATCTGCGTCGTCAGCTGCGAGTGCAAAGGGCACGTGACGTGGCGCTTCAGCTGCAGCAAGTCGGCATGCAAACGCTCCCGCTCCCTCTGCGCCTCTTCCGCCGCTCGCCGCACCTCTGAGACCTCTTTCTCTGCCGCGTCAGTGCGGCGGGATTCGAACAGACGGTGAGCAATGGCGCGCTCTGTGCGCTCGCGTTCGCGATCCTCCTCGAACCGCTTCTTCTCGTCCCGGTGGCTACGCAGGATGGACTCCAGGGACGCCTTGTCCGCCTCCATCGCTGCGACCGTCTTTTTGACGTCCTCCTTCTGCCGCGTCAGCGCCGACGTCAATGTGCGCGCTTTCTCGTTCTCATCGTTGATAAACTGGAGCATCAGCGCCCGCTCAACTCGCAGGTCGTTCAGCTCCTTCACAACTCTCGTCTGGCTGTCCAACGTCTCCCGAAGCTGCAGCTCAATCAACCCCCCCCCTCGCAACGCAGACCTGCAGCTCCAACTTCCGCACAAGTCCATCCAACTCCATTCGCTCACTCTCACCTCGCGCAATCTTCGCATTGGCCTCGTCGAGACGGTCCTGAAGCTCCTTCGCAGTTTGAATCCTCGCCGCCGCGTCGAGGGCAAGCTCGCGATTTTCCCTCCGACACAGCGCGATCGTGTACAACAGCGACGACTTCACGTCCGACACTTCCCCGGACGAGATGATCCCAAACTCCTCCTCCCTCGCGTTCAACGCGATCGACAGCGTCGCAATTTCTTTCTTCAGGCTGCGGATCTCCTCCTCTTGGGCGGACGCGAGTTGGTGCTGCAGCTCGAGGTCGTCC
The DNA here is from genome assembly GCA_027487435.1 of Verrucomicrobiaceae bacterium. Taxonomy (GTDB): domain Bacteria; phylum Verrucomicrobiota; class Verrucomicrobiia; order Verrucomicrobiales; family Akkermansiaceae; genus UBA956. Next base: position 25,957 of record JAIYDP010000043.1, read on the forward strand.
TTAAGCTGCCTCGCACGCGTGACAAGCGCTGTGTTTTTCTCTGTCAGGCCTGTCAGCCCCGTCTTGGCCGCGACGGACAGCTTCGCTTCGATCTTCCGCACGTACTCTCGGAGGTGCTGCAGCTCGCGCTCCTTCTCGTCGCGCTCGTCGACAATCCGCTCCAACTAAACCGTGAGAACACGAAGGGGCGTGAAATGAGGACATTGCGATTGGACGTTTGCAAATGTTTCTCCAGAGTCTCATTGTCATGCCTCAGTTTCTTCATTTCTGCACGGCAGTCGCTCAATTGCTTGTCTACTGTATCGAATGACTTTCTGAGCGTTGTATACTGCCGCTCTATCGGATCTTTCGAAATAGCTGATTCGTGATCACATCGTAAACCAACAAATACGTCTTATTGGTATGGGGGATGACGGTCGCATGGGACTTTGTGCACGACGAGGAGTGTTGTAGGAAGGACGGTCCTTAACAATCTCTCTAAGCGTAGATGCTGCCTCCTAGAGTAGTCAGGCGTAATAACATATGCTGAACTCTCGCTCTCGACGTGTAGATTGATGTTAAAGTTGTGTCATCAATCTCCATTCAACGGCTAACGACCAAATCTAAAGGATCTGTTAGAATGTACAAATGAAGCGTTTTGTGCTTGCAAGTTTTCTTCTTGTAGCTGCGTCTTGCGTCCCATCCATCCAGTTTTGTGGATCCTCCGATAGTGGGAGATTATGCAATGCTCCTGACGGAAGCTAAGGCTCTGGCAGTCTCTTTCGAACCCGTCTGCTTTCCGACGACGTCCCCTGGGAAGAGCTCAAGGCTCCCTGCACACTTGGAGCTTCGCAGCACATTCTTCTTCACTTGAAAGGATCTAAGTGAGACCGTAGTCGATGCGCCTCACAAGTAAGGATATATCTGGAATGTGGGACTGACCGAGAGGCCCTCTCCTCCGCTTTGTTGTAACCGAGCCCCATCCGCTCCTCACGAGCCAGCGTAGCGTCGGCAAGCGAAAAGCTTTCAACGAACGCCACTAAAGTTGAGGCTCTTCTCCAGGAGTAGTCCTGCCCATAATCTCTCAACGCCATGAGGTCAATCGCACTCAAGCCCCAACTCCCCGCCATGTTTTCGCTCGCGTCGATCCTCCACGGCCGCGGAGACATTTCCGCTGCTCTCAAGCTCTACGACGCCATCGACTCCCGCCCCGACGTCCAAGCCCTCG
>JAIYDP010000102.1 GCA_027487435.1 Verrucomicrobiaceae bacterium
CCTCGTCAACTCGTGGGGGCTTTTTTTTTTTATTTTATCACAATACCTGTTCGAACTAGCTCGGGCTCTTCAGGAATAAATTCTACCCTGCTGTGTGGGTGCACTGCTTCTCGACGTAGTTTCACTGCGGTGGAAAAGAGAATTCGCAGCAGCGTGCACGCACACGATCGCCTACTCCGACGCAGTCTCTCAGGGCAAGAGGGCGGAAAGTAGCGCGGGGGTACGGAGGATTGGATGATCGCTGGGGGGTTTAGAGCAGGGGTTAGGGTTAATAAGACTCATTGCGGAGAAGTACGCTAGCCAGACAAACTCCTCCTTCTCCTCTTTCGTATGGGCAGAGCGCATCTTGCTGTAGTGAAGCTGGCTATCGCGTGTTCTCCCATTTTCCTCCAATTGTCCTGCAGGCCATGCGGTACTTTGAAGCGAACGCAAACGAGAGGCACCGGCTAAGCGTCACATCAGACCCGAGTGCTCCCTTGAGATGGACGAGGATAATTTTACGAGCGATGCAAACACAGCGTCCTGTTCCTGCCAGATAGCATGCGCTCGCAACAACTGTTGGGCCACATGAGGAAAAGTTGAGACAATAAATTCATCAAGTACGCATGATACTGTACAGACGCGTGTACATCGTCCCCATGTCCTCCTCCCTAATGATCCCAGCCTCTGATTAGCTTCGGATATTTCTCTCTGCACGGAGCTGATATCGATGAATGCGACTCAGCACTGTGTTACATTATTCGACATGAAAAAGTCTTCGTTCCGAGTAACTTCCGATTGGGAGGGCTCTCGTGTTGACAACTTGGAAATTAGTTGGACGGGGAGACATCTGTTTGTGATTCAATGCAGATTGAGCAAGCTCTTCAAGCAACCATTCCACAGACATCTCCATGTCCTGCAGGCGACTTTTGAGGGCTCTGTTTTCTTGTCTCATCTGGACCTCAATTTGTTTCTGCGTCTCCTGTGCAATTGCTTTTGCCTCAGAAATCCTCGAGACATTGATGGTGGGAAACCGTGGTTCTTCGAACAGCGAAAGTTTCATTGTCTTCATCAATTTTGGTGCCCTTCTTGGTGACTCGATCGGGTTAGAAATTGGACCTCGCTGAGGCTGTCGAATTTCAGCTAGAAGACGCTCAATGAGAGCTGAAGATTCCCATTTGGAAATCAAGTTGTTAGACTGGGGTAGAACTGCCTGAAATTTGCAGTGAGCTGGAACCCGGTACACAATTTTCGATTGTTGGGCATTTGGGTCCATCGTAGGAAGCCTGTTGTCGATTGAAACATCTGAAATCGGAAAAGTGACAATTTGCCGTCTTTTCTTCCCACTCCCTTTCATTGCCGCCGCATCAGTTCTCTCCAAGGAGCCAAGATCGCTCCGTTCAGGACTTGGCCAGTCTTCCTTGTATTCCCAGCTGTAATCTTGAAGTGATTGGGGTCTAGGAGTCCTCGAAACAGCTTGTAGGGTTTGTGGGCGGGCCATTGGAGAAGTGTTGCCAGTGCCACTCTTCGTGAAGGAGAGAGCAGTCTGAGTAGATTGCGAGTGACAACTCCTCTCTCCTTTTTTATCGATGACATGTCGCGTGGAGTCGTTGGGTTCAGGAATTTTTTCAAAGCGGTTGCAAATTTCGACTTCGACGACTTCGCCGACTTCGACGACTTCGCTTGCTGCAACAAAACCATCACTTCTCTGGATTTGAAAGTCGGTCAACTCAGATATGGGGCTGCACGATCTAGTCATGTACATCTTGGGCATCAATCTTTGTACCGTCGGAGCGGTCGCCTGCTGTTTCTGAAAAGAGGCCTCCAGAGCTCCCTCCAGGTCTTGACATCGCACTTTCCACTCGTGCAAAATGCCATCTGAAGCTTCAAATCTCTCTGTCAGCTCATTGCACTCTTTCCTTGTCAAGTCAAGGTCTTGGTTGAGTCTCGTGCACTCAAACTCGAGACACTCTAGCGCCTCCCGAAGATGCCCACACTCGGCACTTTTGTCCGTCAATTCCGCCTCCAGGCCCACAATTTGGTCACCCAATTCCAGGCATTCAGCTTGGGCCTTTGACAACTCCTCCGCTCCGCTGGTGAGCTCTTCCTCCAGCTCTGAGCACCTCCCGTTCGAGGCAATCAGTTCGTTTCGAAGCTTTTGCACCTCTTTTATTTCAGATTGCAGCTGCTTCTGGGTCACATGCAGTTCATCTTCAACTCGAGCTTTTTGGGATGTCAGTTGGGTGAGAAGAAGCCTTGATTCCAAATACTTCGCTTTGAAATCCCCGGTCGCGTTTTGAGGTGGAACGAAAGGAGCAGCCACAGGTCTTTCAACAGTTTTGCGCTCCGTCCTTTGCGGCATAGGGTCTTCAGAAACTTCCAAAGGAACGTCTCTAACATGCGCTGTGGGACCTCGCGAAGTAAGCAAATTACCATCTGTGAGGAGAGCGTTTGGAACGTCAGACTCTTTGGCTGCAGCAGAGAGTTCAGGTCCAATTGATGATGAAATCCCGATCGCACGGCTGCCATTCATAGGTTCTATCCTTTCTGAGAAAGCCTTTGCATGTGCATCACCCTCGAAGGACGTTTCTTTTGTTTGCACTTGAATTTCATTCGTAGCAGGCCTCCATCGTCCTTCTAATCCATCGTCATTTCCAAAGAACTCATCTGTTTGGCTGATCTTGGACACCAGCACAACAAATTGTTGTGCGGCGATCGGATTCGTCCTGGGGTCCACGATTTGCACAGTCTGCGCATGTTCTTCCGTCTGTGTCTCTGTGCTTTTGAAGTCATTGTCAATGATCACTTCAACCTTGGCGGAGAGAGTTGAAGTTGGTCGTTGCACAAGCGACGTCAGCGCAATCAGAGATCTTTCAATTGTTTGAGTCGACGCTGGGCGCATGTGGCTCGCCGTGTGAGTGCCGCTTGACTTTTCTTCCAATTTCTTGCCCTCTGTTTGAGAAAAGGACTCGGAGACCTCATTCGCAACTTGCACTGCCTGCGAAAAGCAAACAGGCTGATCGAGACATTGAATTTGTTGGGGCCTTCGTGCGTTTCTTGCTCTATGACTCCTCTGCTTCACTTGTCCAGCCTCCTGCTTCGCAATTGAGCGCGATAAATCCACACGGACAGGCTGCATTGCATCAATATCAGCATCGTGAAGAAGACTTTCTCCTCCCGCGATGTCAATGTCCATGGCAGGAATTGGAGGCGCCCCTTCAAAGAGTAATCCATCGCTGGGCTCTTGTTCGCCTTCGTTCTCTTGTCTTTTCTCATTGCGTTTTGATGGCCCTCTCAAATCGTCGATTGCTAGACCTTGCTCGAAGAAAAGTCCCCATTCGAAAGAGGATTCCGAGAGCAGAATCATTCTTTTGTCCTGCAGCTGCTGTTCGATGATTGCAACAGGAGAAGTTCCTCTTTCGAAGACATGCTCCGTCGCCTGCATTTCCTGATCAATGCCCTGCCAAGACGAACGTTGGGGAGGTCGATCTGGCAGATTTCTCGAGTCTAACCGCGGTGCAACCGCCATCGGTCGGATGGGGTTTGAACTCTTCATCTCGCCTCCATCCGCTGGTGCATCTCTGGATGAGGCTCTGGCAATGATCTTCCCTCTGCTTTTTTCAACCTCCCTTCGAACAGATAGCATCCCCTTCACACTTTTGAATCCTCCATGACCAGAAGATTTCTTGGGAGCAATCTCCGATGCGTCAAAAGCCTCTTCAATTTTCGGGAATTGAATTGCATCCAATTCATCGGAATGCTCTGATATCGTCGTCAATTTTGGGCAAATGTTGTCTTGGCTGTCCGCCTCTTCAGCAGCTTCGACAGCTGCGTACGAATCAGAATCTAGGGTCTCTGCAGCTTCGAAACGCAACTCCGCATCTCCATCGACAACGAAGACTTCAGCCTGACATGAAAAGTTTGAAGTTTCTTTGGGTTCCATTCTCAACGGTATTGCAGCAGCATCCGTCTGCGTGGCAGCATCTTTGAGCGCTGCTCGCTTCAGCATTGCATCGAATTGAGAGATTGCTCTAGATTCGCTCTTCAGCCGTTGCTCCAATCGCATTTTCTCGCGCAGATCACTTAGAAGGGCTTCAGCCTTCTGAAAGCGCTCTTTAAGCATGCTAATCTCCCGTGTCATGGACTTTTTCTCCTCCCTCAAGGCTGTCAGTTCTTTGTCGTTCTCGGCCCTTTCAGTTGTAAGAAATCAGTGAAGAAATAGTCGGCTCCCTCACCTGATCGACGCAAAAAGGTCAGCTTCTTCTTCCAATTCTTCAACCCTCCGCTCTAGCGCGCTCTCCCGAGACTCTGAGGTCGCACCGGTTCGGGTGATCTCCTCTAGCTTTCCTTGCATGGATTGGTCGTCGAGCAAGGATCCGACGGAAGTAAAACCCCTCATGTCAACGAAGGCGCCTCGCTCGCCGATCCCAAATATTGAACTCTTTTCTCTTTTCAGAAAGGAAGAGGGAGAGGATCCTTCAGGAAAGCTCTCAATGGTGGCTTTCAGCCGCTCTTGTGTCGCCTCTGCGCGATCAATAAGTGTGTTGACCTGAGGCCCGTCTTCGAGGACACCTTCCTCTCGAGACAGCAAAGCAAACTCGTAGTCTCTGTCAAGGGCTTTCTCATTGAGCCAACGACTCAGCACCACAAGCATATCCCCAACTCGCTCTGAAACCTTTTGGCTCGCCGATATTGCTTCCATTACCTTCTTGGAGAGCTTGAATTGAGAGTCCACAGCCTCGTCAATCGTCTCAAAGTCGGTCTCAAGCTTTGAAAACTCAGAGACAATAGAATCCACTCGCTGATGGACCTTCATCAATTTTTCCACTTCAGTTAAAGTTTCACAGAGCTGCAACATCAGATCATGCCAGTGATTGCTGACTTTGGCCTTGGTGTGCAGCACGGGAAGCGGATGAATGCTTTTCGTTTCTGGAATGGGCGGCGGGTACTCACGCGGGAAGAGCACCGTGTCCTCGTTGCAGAAATCTCGAGTCAGCCCCTCAACATTGTGAAAGCCTCTGCTTTTCAATTGCGATCCTGACTTTGGTGCTGTTGGAATTGAATCTGCCGAATTGGGAGCTTTTGAATCCTTTCCACTTTCTGAGCTTCCAAGGAGAGATTTCTCGAACTGGTTGAGCCACCTCGCTTGATTTGCAGCGTCCTTCTGAAACGTGAGGTCATCGGCGATGGTGCGACTCTTTTCGTTTTGGGAGGCATCGGAGCGTGCTGCACAAAGTTTGTCCCCGGAACAGTCGTTCTCAACATGAAACGGTTCCTTCAATGATTTAACAGACTCAATAATTTATTCTTTCCTTCCAATCTCACTCTTGAGAATCTCCAATTCCATCTGCAAATATTCCAAATGCTGCTTCAGCCTCTGGAAGATTGGGCGAGTCGTAAATTTTGCAAATTCTCGTTTCGCCTCTTCCCTTGCGGAGGGACAATCTATCCAGAATAAGACAATTTTCAATCGCCACACCGTGTCGTTGAGGCATGCGCCATGATGTGGCCTCCAATGGGTTTCTTTGCGTCTGCTGCAAACATAGCCGATCCATCAACCTGAGCCACGACTTGATTCGTGACAACAACAGCCACACCAAACTCGTCCGCAAGGCGCATCAAGAGGCGCAGGAACTTGGCAAGATGCATCTGTCTTGCTGCAAGTTCGCCTCGCCCAGAATAGTCTGTGCGGTACAAAGCAGTAGCGCTGTCAACAACGAGCAGAGCATATCTGTGCAATCAGAGGAGTCAACTTGGTTTGACCGAGTTTCAGACATCATCGCAGCAGCCCGTGAAAGCAACGCGAGCTGATGGTCGCTATTGTATGCGCGGGCAAAGGCCACGTTGTCAAGCACGTCCTCACCATTTAAACCATGTCTCAACGTCAACGACGCTACACAGCACTTACTTTTCTGCTATTGCAAGAAGGCGCTCTGGACGAAACGTTCCCTCTGTGTCAATGTAGATTGCCTTCCCTTCTCCGCCGCCCGAGTTGACTGCCAACTTTGAAGTCAACGATAACGACTTAAGCACACTTGGCAAGACACACACAGCTGATGACATAACTGAGTCTTGCCAGTTCTAAATTCTCCAAATATCTCAGTGATGGAACCAGTTTCAATGCCACCTTTGTCCGTTAAATTAAATCTATTGTTCGTTACCCCCAAGAAGTTTGTCAAGATCTTTGCTCCCTGTGGTTAAATGAACCATTTGCTCTCTTTGCTTGTGATATTCCATTGCTGTTGTGAAACCCATTGGGACAAGTTTGGACGCTACGCAATGAGGCCACGACTATGGAATCTGCTCCCACCAGATTCAAGCAATTTGTCTGCTTTAGCCTCACTTATCCCTTTGATTGCAAGAAGCTGCTTTTTTGTTGAGTATGCAACACTCTCGACAGTATTGAACCCAGCTTCTGAGATCTTCTTCACATCTGTAGCGCTGACGCCATGTTGCTGCAGATCAGAGAACAAAAAACAATAGATACTTCCAAGCGATTGATTGGAAGAGGGCCATCGACCTCCTCTTCGAGATCTTCATGCTCGGCTTGCCTGCTCATGGTTTTGGCGGGAAATTTGACATTTGAATGGCGCCAAAACTTTTTGGGGACTTCCCATTCAGAGTTGTAGAGTGCAAGACAATCACAAATGCACACTTGTGTCCTGACATTGTAGATACTCTATTATGAAACAGAATTCTTTCCATAGGTGCTTGTTTGAAATTCGTACTCAACGGTTTGTACCAGCACGCTGTTCGAACAGCTGCGTGAATAACCATACTCGAGAAAAGTGAGGCGCAACCGAGCGTAGTTGAAGGCAGCGACGTAGAGTAGCAATGACGAGAAGTTGGGAGGAAAGTCGACGTTGAGTTTGACAGTACGACAACGGCAAACCCCACCCCATGTGAGAGAGACTGGCGTAGCCACGGAGCAGCCCAAAGCTGTTCTTCGGTACAAGGGTAGACCAAACAATGCAGCTCCGAAGACATTAACTGGCGAGGTAGAAGTGAATGGACAGGGGGGACCAGTGGGCTTGCGCATGAAAATGAGAGGGCTGTGACCCAGTGGCTGGTCGCTGCAGCTGGCATCTTATGCGCGAGGTTGGCAACGGCTGCGTGGGTGAGAGCGGGAGTATCCTTGCGCACGGCGTAGCGCACCCAAGTGAGGATGCAGTCGTAGCCAACTGCGGACTTGTTGAGACGGCTGAGCGCTGGCTCCATTTTCGCCGAAAATATGGAGAGGAGGGACGTCTGAACAAGGAGAGATGAAAACGGCGTGTGGCGCCTCAGGGCCTGTGAACAGACTCCCGCAGCATGCGACGACGCAAAGGTCAAAGTGGACTTGTAATTACCCGGTTCATCTGTTCTGGGACTTGTCCATTTGTTGCAAGTCCAAATTTCTCAAAACAATACCTGTTACATTATGCGAAGTTCAAAATCGAAACCGGCTGGGAAGCCTTCCAGGCAGACATCGCCAAAGTCCTCTAGAGACGGAACTCGCGATCTTTCGAAGCCTGTAGAGGCGTCTATCAAGCCCCCTTCGAAGAAACTAAGGCTTGATGAGGCCAGCCAAACGAGAGCTTCCGAGTCTCTTCGCGGTATAATTGATTTGCTGTCCAACATGTATCACGGTTGTTTTCTATTTATAATATTAATATGCAGGCCGCGAAAGTCTTCTGTCTGTTGCCGCAAGACTCAAAATGCGAATTGAAAGAAATTCTGCCCGGGCGACAGTATTGTTTGTTGGTAGCTTTGATGACGGTGCTGCTGCGCTGGTCCGATGGTACACAGGGCTAAGTCCTCCCGTTATTTCCCATTGTTGTCCTTGTTGATGCTTTAGTCCATGACTTCATTGGGTGGTGTTCAAGACCATTTTGTCCATCTGCAGGCTGGCGCACGCCGCCCTCAACTGCACGTAGAAAATCAGATTCTCTATGACGCGAAAGGGCAGAGAGGCGATTCTTCAACTTGTTGCGCCACCCAGTGTAACGGAGAATGCGTTGCTGCATCCCTATTTTGTGTCAGAGTGCTTGCCAACATCGAAACGATACAGCGGCTGCATTGATGTCGTCCACTTCCCAACGATTGATGCGAACAAGTCCGATGAAGTATGTGTCGTCATGCTCCCCTCATGTGGCAGAACGCTGATGCCGCGGATAGAGCCCTTGAGACCATTCAAGATGCGATCAGCAAAAGGGGACTTTCAATGGCTGCCCTCCTTCGAAAGTTGGATGTCAACAATGACAGGAAAATATCACTGTCGGAGCTCAAGCGGGGACTGGATAATTTGAATACGGACTTGACTTCAAAAGAAATTGCAGATTTCATCCGGCTTTTCGATGACAATAGAGATGGGGCTCTTGACTACGACGAGTTCGTCCGGCATTTCAGCGCCAACAGAATGAAGGCAACACACATGCAACTCCCCTGACTTTGAAGTACCCGTACGGACTTGAAAACACCGTTTTTGATCTAGCTCAAACTTCCGACGCATGCATCGTCGCGATGTCTCTTGCGCCGTCTCACCGAAATACAAGGTATTAACATTACATTTCTTCTCATTCTCCAGATTTGTTGACATAGTTCGAAATCTCCATGCTGACTTTCCGGCGATGACAAAGCTGTGTTTTATGCTTACCCCACAAGAAGTTGGCAAATGTAAGCTAAGCTAAATGAGAAGGTGCAGCGCTTTGGAGAAACTAGAGAAGACTTTGACAAAGCTCGCCAATTCATGTCCGACGAACTCGGCCCTGAGGCTGCGAACTCAATGGGTTTGGTTTGGCTGCCTTCGAATGGTTAGCGTCTTTTTGCGTCGTAACGCGCACCAGGAGACTCTTTTGACGACTTGGTTGTGTCCAGCAACGGTCTCGATGACTTGCAGCAATTCATTGCGTCTGCAGTTGAAAAGAAAGTGGACAAAGCACTCGAGTCTCTCGTTAACGACATATCATCGTTAAGAGACCGGATTTCTGAGTAGGCGCTCGCTCCCATATTTTGATGTGTCCAGAGATGTTGTCAGTGGCGCAGACCAGTCTTTCGAAGCGTGTGGAATTCTTCTCGAGTGGCTTCGTTCCCTTGGCTCTCATATTCACAGAGTTATCAATGAGAGCCTTCATAAGGCAAGCCATATCTCAGCCTACGACAATAAGCTCGTGGCTCAATTCAAAAAGAAACTGGAGGACTTTCGTGTTCAGCTTCGAGAGTTCTCTGTTTTGTTCAAAGTTAATGGACGCAGTCTGTTCAAACGAAAAAGGCAAATGGAGTCGACCGCTTCTACCATTTCGATGGGGAAAGGATCTTCAAAGTCTGCTAAAGAAGATCCGGTCCTCAGCAGCTCCTTGTTTCAGCTTTTGGAAAAGAAACTCATTTCTTCTTCTCAGCTCAGTATATCATTTTCGGTTCTGGACGGAGAAGTTCCCGTTCTGCAAACTCGCCGAACGGCCCTCATTGATGGCCTCAAATTTTTAAACCAGTTGCACTGTTTTCTCCGCGAATTAATGAGGTAGGGGCAAAGTGAAACCAGAGAGAGTTGCGGATGTAATCATCGAGACGCAGCGACATCTTGCATTCAGCTTCGGATTCTTAAATGTGGAGAGTGCAGGACAAGCAAATTATGAATGAGCGAGGATCCCATCCCATTGTACTTGAATAAATTTCATTAAGTTTGCTCACGCTGCTGCCTCGAAGTTTGCAGTGTACCACAAACGGGCAGAATTTTCGTCACAAGGGCGATTGATGGGTGTCCATTTCGGATCCGATTGAAACAATCGAATGACATGGACAAAGTCATTCAAGTCCTCGTGCAGTCAGCGAAGCAAAGGATGTCGCACGTACAAGCGTAAATCGATGATAGATCCCGATGGGGAGAATCAGGAGGTCTCCTGCTTCAACCTTGATCCGAACCCACTTGTCAGCGGGGAGCGGCGTTCGGATGTCGAAATATCCGCATCCGCGCACAATAAACCTTCTGCGTCATTGCGGTAGAGAAGGGTGCGCAGCGCTCATAGATAAATACCGTTGGCCTTACCGGATTTCTTCATCTTCGTGTATGTGCTCTGTGTAGAACATCTGCAGCTTCTGTTCATAGTTTGGAAGTGTGCTGGGCGAAATGACGAGGATGTCATGGTTGACATAACTCCGCTCCTTGCACAGTTCCATTAGATCTGTACCTGCTTTCAGACTTGCGACATTGTTTTCATCCAAGTAATCAGCCTGGTTGAACTTCCAGTAGAGGACTCCCCATGATTTCAGTTCCTCCAAGGACACTGGGACGCCACTATCATGAGGTGCCCGCTTGTCTGTGTCAACATCATCGTCCATGAACCAGGCCTGAGCGATCAGATTCACCAAAAACAAACTCAAACAGAAACCATCGCTCTCTTCTCAAACAAGATATAATAGAGTTGTTAGCATGTCGCTACAGGACGACATCATTGTTCTTGGGGAGTTCAGCGAAAGAGACGGACCAGTGAGAATTTGTGTATGAGCCTCACAAGCAAGTCTCTACTCTACAACTTCCCCGAAATGCCAATAGGATTCGACATTTCTCGGTTCTTGAATAGAGCGTTAACAATGGGCGCACAAAGCTCCGATAATGGCGGTGATCATAGCAGCATTTTTCCCGAGGACACTCAAGTTGTTCTGAATGACATTGCGACAAATGTGCAAGCATACGTAGGGCTTCGTTCGTGTCAAAGTCACTCGCCAGGTTCACTACATCACTTTGAGAGACCTTTGCGCCCGCGGATACGTTCGACCACTTTGCATTGCGTACATCACGGCGGAAAGGAACAAAGTGATGCCGTCGTTTCTGGAATTTCATCGAGAGTTTTCGACGGTGTTTCTTGTCAATCGCTGCAGTGACCTCGCAGATCTCTGGCGTCCTCCATGACGGAAATAATCGGCTGTTTCGCCAAGAGCTACGGCAGCGCATTGCGAATTTGAAATTCACCGCGGCAAGCTTGTTGAAACGATCCATCGTCGATTGTCGATGTTGCCCGGCCACTTGTTGACATCAGTAGCAGCGAATCTAAACGATGGCCTCGTCCAGCAGCTTCAGTCGATTGAACTTGATCTGAAGTCTTTTGCAACGTCTGTCGTCGTGCTGCATTGCTGTGCGTCTCTGACTGTGAAGCCAGTCGCTGCAGAATCGCTGCCTCTCACAACGGCCTCCCTTCTTGAAGCCATAGCGGAGTTCGAATCCCTGGAGTTGCGGATCCATGCTTTTGGATCGCAATCCTTTGACACATTGATCAAGGTAATGTATTTTATTCCTTTGTCCAACCTGTTCAGCCTCAAATTATATCTGACATTTCGTTTACGAATTTTCATCTTGACCTCAAAACACTTCCGCAACTTGTCAGCCCCAGCATGTGGAAAGTAGCCTCGCCCTCTTTTCAACTTACATCGCGAGGAGAGCGACAAATTACTCAACTTAGCTCTTCGAAAATTCCGCAAATCTGCGGTAGCTTTGGCGCTTGAGCGTGACGACGTGCGGATATTAGGTTGGCATTCGATATTTCTTTGTATTGCGCTGTCTGTGACCCATCAGCCCCACTGCCGTCGTTGTTGACTATTGGAAAGACGCCGATAGTCAACGTTCATCTTGAGCCGTCGTAGATGCGTTCATGTGTCTACTCTGACTTATTCAGCGGCGACATGTCTGTGATGCAGTGTTCCAGCTCACGTCTCACACTCAAGCTCGATGAAGGATTGTTTCTCCGAGCTCGCTTGTCCGCCAGCACGCCACCTCCTGCTGAGACCCGCGGATCTGTATCATCTCGGGACTCATCAGAGTCAAGTGTCTTGGCAATCTCCTTATGTTCTAGCTCTTTTCAAGACGCAGAGGAGCACGATGCTGTGAACGATTCGATTGAAAACTTGCCCACGTATTCGACACCGGAAGCGGGAGATCTCGTCCCGGGGCAAGATGATACTTTCACTGACAGCGCGCGTACTTTTGACTGTATTGTTCATTTACTTGAAAGCCATTCTTGAAGAAGATGCAACGACAACTGCACTGTCGGAGCTAACAAGTACGCCTCGTCTGGAGAAGTCGTTGAGGTTCACGAGTTCAGACCAGCACCTTACTCCTAAGCGGTCTCTCCTCGCTCACATTTTCTCCGGCTGCTCCCCACCAAGGAGTGGGGCTCCTTCACTACCGCAATCATCTGGGGTCATCGTTAATGTGTAATCTGATTTACAACCTCCTCATTCGCCGTACGGTCATCATTTATGCTCCACAAGAAAAAGAATCGTGAGGATCCAACGCTTGAACTGACTCCGGCAGCGCTGTCGCTCAATTGATCAACGCGCTCAGCATTTTTGTTGTCACTCCCAATCATGTCATTGCACGAACAGTTCCTTGGAGGGACACACCACTTTGTCTTGGCGATCTCCTGCGTCAGAAGCTCGTTGGTTACTCCAAATCCTGTCCGCTGAGCGGCACGGCAGTCGAGCGCTACGCATCTGTTCTTGATTTTGATTCCCTCACATTTCGGGGGTTGCTCTACAGTCGTGGAGTGATGTTGAAAGAGTTTACAAATTCAAAACGACGCTGGGACGAGAATACGTTTCTTGCTCACGTCCAGTTCTGCCTCATGGAATTGGGACGAACGGTGCTGATGGCTTATCATTGGGGCAACCAAGCTCTCATATCCGGCCCTCGACAGGATTTTTCGGTTTTGAAAGGAGGGCCTGCAGATTCAAAATATTGTCCACGAGCCATTCCGCCATCTGACGCGATTCGAAGTCTAAATCTAGTAGAAGAGGATGTTGAAATTGTCGAGGTGCTGCTAGCCGTTGATCTCTCTTCTAATCCAAGAAGTCTCTTTGCGAACTCGTGCGGGAACAACAAGCTCATGCAGAGACAAAAGACGCCGTTGTGTTTCCGCTCTTTTTGGACCCGAGACCGCCTACCAGCAAGAGGAGCAGATAACGAGCGCCGAGCGAATATGTCATCATGAGTGTGAGTGCATTAGTAAAGACACAATAGAATCGCTCTGGTCCTTTGAGGAAGACACTGTTGGAACAAGACGACGTGGCTTCAGCCAGCCGACCATGGCCTTAAGTTCAGAAAATGATGAGTGCTCGCTGTATGGGACGCTGTAGACGAATACCCGCCCCTTCACTTCTCTCTTGAACGCTCGATGATCCTGAGTCCATCTTGGATGGGTCAAAGGGAATCGAGTCTACGCCACCCTGTCGGTCGAAATCCAACAACGCAAGATGATGTCTTTTGCGAAATTCTCATGGCCTCAAGTGCACGGAAGTTGATGTAGCCCATGGGAGCAACGTGAACGCGGGCAAGGGATGGAACAGTGGTTAGACGCTCTCGACGCGAAGACGGAAGATCAAGGCAATTCAAAACGCGGAGTTTTGATGGATGGACGAACACTCTGAGAAATGAGAAGCAACGACTTTACAGACTTTGAGTTGATGGCCTCTGCTGCAGCAAAGAAGCATTCTTCTTTTCCAATTGTGTACGCGCCTGGCCTTCATTGAGAACGATAAGGCATGTCGCAACCAATTACAAAGAGTGTGGCCAGGTCAAACTGCTGAGCTTTCACGATATCGACAATCTGGCCCCTCAGAAGGGTGGCTGGAACATATTACAAACTTGACAGCTGTGGCTTGTTTAGGAAAGTCATACGACGGATTCGCGTATGTTGTATCCAGAAACCTAAAGTCAGATGGAGGTAGGCATCGTTACAGGGTGTCAACATTGACGGCCTGGAGCGGGCCGTAAGAGCGCATGGAGTCGTCGAATCGACAATCACCAGTATGCAGATGGGAGACACCATGCACTCGGAATAGCAGCATTGCAGAACCGGGGCAATGATTAGCAGGTAGCGCAATGACGGTGAATCCTTCAACAAGAATGGGGTGATGCTGAAGTGTGAGGGCGGACAAAGCACTCAACGAATTCGATCGGAACCACAAGTGCTTCAGAAACTCCGAGCTGCTGAATCACAAGCCGAGCTGTTGGTGGTGTGCAGTCTTTGTGTCATAAAATCTCACAGAGAAGAAAATAAAAATGAGAGAGAGAGGTCCTCACATATCAACCCGCCAGCGAATTTCTTTGTCAATCCCCCGTAATGATCTGCTCGAATAAGACCAAGAATAAAATCTAAAACCAGAATGAAAATGGGATAGAAAGAAAGATTTGCAAGTCGGCACTGCTCTTCGGAAGAAATCAACAACAAACGAAGTTCCGGGAATGCGGTGACTGAGAGGAGGGGTGGACATAAGTGCGTTGGCTTTCGTCGGTTTCTTCTGTGTAACATTGGGTCCCACTGCCCCTCCGAAATAGTCTGAAATCAGTGATCGTTCAGGGCGCTGAGAAGCAGGTCTTTTCTTCTTCCGTTTCGGAGAGACGTAAATCGGGGCTGGCTTTAAAACACTGATGGCAGATTGTATACTTGATACCTCGGATGGGGTTGCAACATCGCTAGATCATTCAGACTTCATGAAGATGACATCGTACCTCAAAAAAGACAAGCTGATAAAAGACAACTGGTCGACGTCAACAACCTGGAAAGTTGGGTACTTAGTGAACTTCACAGACTCCTTCTTTCAAAAAATAACCCGTCAAGTGGCAAAGGCCACGAGCTGAGAGGAACTGCTGAAGAGAAGGCGCTACGACAACAGCTCCACTTCTGCGTCAGTGTCGCAGACATGCATTAACTCATCGTCAAGATGCTGAATCAGACTCTCATTGACAGGCAGTGGCAATGTGTCGCTATCATCAGTGACTTGTTCGGTCTTCCATTGAGTTTCTTCCGATGCAACCATGCATTTCGAAACATGGTCCAGTTGCTCTGGTTCAGAAAAGAGCAGTAGATTTTGTCCACAGAGGAAGCAAGTATTGTCTTCGCTAAGGGGATTGCTTTCCGCTGTGCTTGCTGCAGCCTCTGTGGCAGCTTCAACTCTTTGAGATAAACTTGGGTCTTCATTGGCCTGTCCTGACCAAATGGAATCTTCAACATCCTCAAAAATTTCGGGTTGAGTGGGAACTCTGTTATCGCACTCAGCCGACAGCGTCCACTGCACGTCTCGACGAAGCAATTTAAGATTTCGCATGCTCTCAAGAATGGCGGGAGATATTTGGATGCTTTTATTACTATTTTGCTTTCTATTTTTCTTCACCTCTTGACTGCTGTAGCCTGAATCTAGATCTTAATAGTGAAATCTTCAGCTCAAGTTACCAACGCGGGTTAAATTAACTGCGCATGTTAACAAGGTTTGAAATACCTCTTTGTTATGGGAGCTCAAGAGTCGAAGACTTCCGCCGAGAGCTTGTTTGAGTCGCAATCTCCGGAAGCATTAGCGTCTCTTTCTTTGTTGCAGTATGCAGATTATTTGAGAACTCGATCACATGACGACATTCGTCGAGCTGTCCATGATCAATCTGAAAGTGTTGCCCATTTGATAAAAAGAGTGTCTGCAGATAAGACATGGATTTACTTCATAGGTCGTTACATCAATAGCGGAAGCGGCTTCTGAAGATGAGATTTCACGGGCTGACGATCTCGCTGCTTCCCTTAACGTGGTTCAAACACTGTTTCCGATTGTCTACGAGTCCGACAATAATAATTTTGTCGCCAATTTCTTGATACCAGCTGCTAAGTCTGCCGGAGACACACAAGAGGAATCTCAGCCACTTCTAGAGCGTCTTGTTGATGCGCTCTCATTGCTGTTGCTGAAGACAAACTTTACTCTGTCGGAAGGATGCAATCTATGGTAAATCTTTGCGCTCTCATTTAACGAGAAGGGAAGGAGGCTTGATTTCTTCACAAGCTCCATCAGGTGGAATCTTTGATGGCAATCGCTTGGAAACTCTGAAATCTTTGCTCGCTGTGTTATCTGCACCTCTTTTCATGTCATCTGGTATGACCGTTCGCTCATGCGAGTGTCTGACCGCATCAGAAGAGTATCGGCACTCAAATTTCATCGCGCTTTCGTCTTTGCGATCGCAACCATTGTCGATTCGTGCTGCGATTTTGCAATCTCTTTTGAACCTTGTTTTGCAATGGGACCCGTTTGGCTGGGGAATTCCGTTCCCATCTTTTCTCTCATTTCCTCAAACACCAGGTATGCCTCGGCATTGGTAGCAGATAAACGTGAATCCCTCGCTGAGTTGAGTCTGAATGCCTTGTTGATATTTCTTGACTCGGATGGGTCTTCGGAAGAGTGTGCTTCTGCTTGATGTCTCTGACGATGCAGGGGTGCAGGCGTTTCGATTGAGGTAGACGAGCAGCATGGAATCTCAGATGTTCAGGACATAGGGTTTGCTGTCGTTGTTTGTTCGATTTCACTCGAATCGGATTTCGATCTGCTATTTGAAAAACTTTCTGCGCTGGCTGCATCCCCTCTCTTGTCTGCAATGTCCTATCTTCCTTCTTCGAAGAAGAAGTTGACGTGCTGCCCTGAGGTCATCCTTGTGCTTTGGAAGTTGTGCACTATCAACAAGGTTCATGGATGCGTTCTTCCAATTCTAATAATCGAAGCACTTCCTTGAGCATATTGTCAAGCGGGAAGACATACACTCCTCACTTACCAAGAGCCTCCTGTATCACATCCAGTCCTCTCGTCGAGAAACAAGCACTTGCGCACAATACTTTCCACTTACTCTCAAAGGCCAAAGCAGCGTTATTCACATATGCACCTTCTTTCTCATTCTTCTATCCGCCGAACGGCCCTTTGCAGTATCTTCAAATCAGAAACTGTCCATCATTGCACCCCTCGACATCCGGATCCGTTCAGGTTCCTTCGCGGACGCCATTATTCTCGTTCGTATGTTCTCTTCTAGCTGACCGTCTGAGATTCTGTATCAATGCATCACTGATGGGAGAGAGCGACTCGAATCCCTCATTGATTGCTTCCTTACCATTTTCTGCAATCTCTCCCCATTTGTCAAGGGCTTGAACATGATCACGGCTGCAAAGCTCGGGTTTCTGGTCAGCCACTTTTCGAAAGCAAAGGTTCTATTTGCGAACGAGTACAACTACAAGTATCTGGTCCTCATGTTGGAGATCCTTAACAACATTGTCCAATATCAATTCGAGAGTCTGATCGAGCGCATTTGGCAATTAAGCTTGCAGGCAACAGGAATGTCGTGTACCAAATTCTGCGGTGCAAGGCTTCGTTTGGGTACCTCGAGGCCTTCCTTGCTGATCAGTCTGGAGAAAGTCCGCAAATTGAAGGCGATATTGAGGATGCGCAGCCGTCATCAGGTCAAGTTCCATTGAGTGATGTGAACAGAACGACTAACAGAGCCTCTTCGGAATTCGTTCGTTTTTGAAGTTTGGCCTCACCCCTCGAGGTTAGCCACGTCAAAGAGAAACTGCCTTTGCGGCCATGTCTTCGCCTCATTCATTTTCTTTGCCCTGCTGTCGAATCATTTTGCGCCAAAAAGTCTGCTTTGATTTCTTCTCTCTCATTGCGGCAGTCTCGTAAACGACGAGGAATCCATCCTCGAAATGATCCAAGAAACTACTCTGGTTGGCGTTCTTCCTATACCTCATGCCATTGTGATCCGCAAATTCCAGGTGACAGCGCATACCAACAACTGGTTCTCGTCAGTGATTTGGGGGATGTTTTTTCTTAGAAATTCGGCATCCTTCGACATTTCAAAGATCAGGCTGTTCACAGCAGTCCGTGGTTGAAAACCTATTGTAAACTTACTGTAGTTGCATTTCGTTGGCTTGCAGCCCTGCAGCCCCCGGCCACACCCGTGGCCTTTCGTATGAGTGTAGCACAGTAGGTGCA
>JAIYDP010000405.1 GCA_027487435.1 Verrucomicrobiaceae bacterium
GCACCTTGCGATTCCTCCGTGGGCAGAGGGGTGTCTGGTAGTGGTTCTTCATGGAGGGTGCCGTCTCTGTTGACATAGACAAGACCCCAGGCACGGGCGATGCGGCGGCGGCCAGGGGCATCGAGGTCTTGGCGCTCGTTGAGATTGAATTCGATGTGGTTGATGATGCTGACGGCGAGGCGATGGGCTTCCGGGTAAAGGGCGGCGAGTTCGTTTTGCTCGGTATCGGTACCGAGCTTGGCGGTCTCTGCGGCGGCACGTTTTTGTTTGGCATCGGCAAGGGCGGTGGCGATCTCGGCGGCGGAGGGCAGTGCCATGGGTTTGTAGGCGGCACCTTCGGCGCTTTGGCGGTCTGCTTCGCCTTTGACGATGTTGTCTCCGGCGGCGATGACGGCATCGATGGTGGCGAGATTGGGAATGGTGGTGGAGCTGACATCGCGTCCGTAGTAGGCGCGGCCCGCCGCAGTGAAGTAGCCACGCTCCACACCTAGATCATAGACTTGGTGAA
This sequence comes from Verrucomicrobiaceae bacterium, assembly GCA_027487435.1. Classification (GTDB taxonomy): domain Bacteria; phylum Verrucomicrobiota; class Verrucomicrobiia; order Verrucomicrobiales; family Akkermansiaceae; genus UBA956. Next base: position 509 of record JAIYDP010000405.1, read on the forward strand.
AGTGGCTGGCGTGCAGGCTGAGGCTGTCGATGGCTTGGGCTTGGGCACTGGTGAGTGGGACTTGGGCGGCTAGGGCTTTGTCCACATCGCTAGCTTCTTTGAGGAAGCGGTTGAGCAGGGCGGTCGGCTGGGTATCATCGAGCTGCTGCCATTGGGTGGCGGTGATGAGGCGATTTGTAGGGAAACGTTTCCATGCTTCGCGGGCGGCAATGAGCGTGCGGATGACGGCGGCGTTGGTATTGGGTAAGCGACGTGCTGGCATAATTCTGGTATGGCAATTATTGGAGGACGGAGATAATTACTAGAAGAAGTGCGGCGGCTGGTAAAGGAGAATTTTGGGCTGTTTTTTGTGGAAGTAAGACAAAATGTCGCAGTTTTTGGGGTTTTAATGCGGCATTGGACATTTCTGCGTAGCGGGAATGGGTATATTGAATGAAAGAGGGCATTTCTGTCTAGCGGGAAGGGGTATATTGAATGTAAGAGGGCATTTCTGTCTAGCGGGAAGGGGTATATCGAATGAAAGAAAGCATTTCTGTCTGGCGGGAATGGGTATATCGAATGAAAGAGGGCATTTCTGTCTGGCGGGAGGGGGTGGTGGGAATGGGTGATGGGGGCAATGGAATCTGTGGGGCAGAAAAAAATCCTTGAGGACTAGTCTATCTGGAGCCGGAGGACATCGCCGCCTGTCTGGAATACGCTGCCGCTGAAGCAGATCACCGCGTGCTCACCGCACATGGAGTCATGAGATTTCTCAGCGAAGTCCGTTAGCTTCGATTGTTGTTTCAACGGCGGATCGCATTCTCTTGCGAATCGGACAGGCGGGACGCCCGTCTGCCGAGACAGACAGGATGTCTGTCTTCCTTGCGTGGGGTTATTTTTTCCCGAACCCACGCATCAGGTTGCCGAGGTCGCTCATGTCTTTGGCTCCACCGGACATTTGTTTCATCATGTTTTTCATTTTGTGCGGGGAGGACATCATTTCGCGCATTTGGCCGAATTGTTTGAGCAGGGCATTGACTTCTTGCAAGGTGGTGCCGGAGCCTTTGGCGATGCGGTTGCGGCGCGTGCCGCGAATGATCTCGGGGCGGCGGCGTTCGTCCAGCGTCATGCTGAGAACGATGGCTTCGCTGCGTTTCATTTTTTTGTTGTTGAAGGCATCCGAGGGCAGTTGTTTTTTGATCTTTCCAAATCCGGGGAGCAATCCAAGCAGGCCTTCGAGCGGACCGAGGTTTTGGATCATTTTCATTTGATCGAGGAAATCGGTGAAGTCGAATTTCCCATCGGCCATGCGTTGGGCTGAGCGCATGGCGTCGGCTTCGTTGATTTTGCCAGCGACTTGCTCGACCATGCCGACGATGTCGCCCATGCCGAGAATGCGGTCGGCCATGCGTTGGGGGTGAAATTCGCCGAGTTGGTCAATTTTTTCGCCCTCGCCGATGTATTTGATCGGCTTGCCGGTGACAGCGCGCATGGACAGCGCTGCGCCACCACGAGCATCGCCATCGAGCTTGGTGAGAATGATCCCAGTGATGCCGATGGCATCATTGAAGTGCGTGGCAACGGAAACGGCTTGCTGACCTGCTGCGGCATCGGCGACGAGCAGGGTCTCGCGCGGCGAGAGGAAGTCGTGGAGTTTTTTTAGTTCGATGATGAGCTTGTCATCGAGTTCTTGGCGGCCTGCGGTATCGAAAATGAGGACGCTGGGGTTTTCTAACTCCGCCCAGCGCAGGGCATCTTTGGCGACTTTGACGAGGTCGGTTTCGCCCGCGGTAGGGATGTAGCAAGGAACGTCGGCTTGCTTGGCGCGCGTGGCAAGTTGCTCAATCGCGGCAGGTCTGTAGAGGTCGATGGCTACGAGCGCGGGGCGGCGGCCTTCTTTTTTCAATCGATACGCAAGCTTGGCAGCGGTGGTGGTTTTTCCGGCGCCGTTGAGGCCGCAAAGGAGGATGCGGGCGGGTGGATTGAGATCGAGCGGGGCAGCATCGCCGCCTAGGAGGAGCGTGAGTTCATCGCTGAAAATTTTGACAATTTGTTCGCCAGGTTTGACGGACTTTAGTACATCGATGCCGAGGGATTTTTCTTTGATACGGGCGATGAAATCTTTCGCCACCGAAAAGGAAACATCAGCTTCGAGCAGTGCAATCCGGATTTCGCGGAGCGCGTCAGTGATATTGGATTCGGAAATGCGACCGACACCGCGGAGATTGCGGAATGTTTTATCGAGGGAATCAGCGAGGGATTGGAACATGATGAGGTAGAGAAATAAGGAAAAAAGTTATTGGCGAATCAGCGAATCGCGCAGGAGTTGGATGGCGTGTTTGGTAGGAATGGGACGGCCTTGGGTATTGGCGAGTCCTGATAGGTGCATCAGGCATGACATGTCGCCACTGACCATAACATCGGGCGTTTGTTCTAAGATGTGATCAAGCTTCAGCGCGCCCATTTGGCCTGAAATATGTGGAAACGTTACGGAAAACGTTCCCCCGAAGCCGCAACATTGCTCGCTTTGCCCGAATGGCAATAGGGTGAGGTTGCCCACAGAGCCAAGCAACGCGCGAGTTGCCGCGCCCGAACCAGTACCACGTGAGTGGCAGGAGCGATGAAAGGCAACCCGGGTAGGCTCGGGAAGGGAGCCTGGCCATTGCGTGATGCCCAAGCCATGATAAATGAAGTCCATTACCTCCCATGTTCGCCTAGCAAGGGAATCAATTGCCGCATTTGGGCTTTCCTCGAATTGCAGCAAGTTGCCATGAAAATTCATCGCCGCGCAGGATCCACTCGGGCAGACGACGGGCAATTCTCCGGCGAAAACCGCAGCCGTATGCAGCGCGACCTTACGCGACGCGTTCCAGTCTCCGCTATTGAAAGCAGGTTGGCCGCAGCACGTTTGATTTTCGGGATAGAGAACCTCCACTCCCAGATGCTCTAAAACTTGGACGGTAGCTCGAGCGACATCGTCATAAAATGCGTCACAAAGACAGGTGCCCATCAGCTGGACTTTTTTTCCCGTAGGGCGTGCGGCGGTATTTTCCATAAGAGACGAAAACTATGCTTTGCCTGCGCGAAAAATTCAACACGAAAAAAAACACTCTGCTATCTTGCAAAAAATCTGATTTCTCCTAGTCTTCGCATGCCCCAACGCACAGGCTCATCAACTCGATCTTCATGAATACACTTCGTTCATTTACTACCGGCTCTGGATCTCAAGGAAAATTTTATTCGCTGCCCGCTTTAGTCGAGCAGGGTTTTTCGAAAATCCCACGTCTGCCCGTCTCCATCCGCATCGTTCTGGAATCCCTGCTGCGAAATAATGACGGACTCAAAGTTTCCGATAAAGATATCGCCAATCTCGCCAATTACAACGCCGCTTCACCTGGCGACTACGAGATTCCTTTCGTCGTAGCACGTATCGTTCTACAAGATTTCACAGGCGTTCCGCTCTTGGTGGACTTGGCTGCCATGCGCTCTGCTGTGGATCGCATGAATCGTGATGCTAAAATGATCGAGCCTCTCGTGCCCGTCGATCTCGTTGTCGATCACTCTGTGCAAGTCGATTATGCAGGCACGGGTAGCTCATTGGAAAAAAACCTCGACCTCGAATTCCACCGCAACCGCGAACGTTACGAATTCCTCAAATGGGGCGAGCAAGCCTTTGATACCTTCAAAGTCGTGCCTCCTGGCATCGGCATCGTTCACCAAGTGAACCTCGAATACCTCGCCAAGTGCGTACTTGAAAAAGATGGCTGTTTCTACCCAGACACCCTCGTCGGCACCGACTCTCACACCACCATGATCAACGGTCTTGGTGTCGTCGGCTGGGGCGTAGGCGGCATCGAAGCCGAAGCTGGCATGCTCGGTCAACCGGTGACATTCCTCGTTCCCGAAGTCGTCGGCGTTTACCTTACAGGTGATGTTAATGCTGGCGTCACTGCGACCGACGTCGTTTTGCGCGTTACCGAACTTCTTCGGAAAACCAAAGTCGTCGGAAAATTCGTCGAGTTCTACGGCCCCGGAGCCAAAGCACTTTCGCTACCCGACCGCGCGACCATCGCCAACATGGCTCCAGAATACGGTGCTACCATGGGCTTCTTCGGCATCGATGAAATCACTGTCGGATACCTTGCCGGCACCGGTCGTTCGCCCGAACTCTGCACCACCGTCGAAAACTACTACAAAGCTCAAGAACTCTGGGGTATCCCCACCGAGCGCGATGCTCTCGATTTCACCCAAGTCGTCGAACTCGACCTCTCTACTGTCAAACCAGGCGTCGCCGGTCCCAAGCGCCCCCAAGACCGCATCGATCTCGATGCCCTCAAGCAACAATGGAGATCTTTGCTCTCTAGCCCATTACCTGATGGTTACAATCACGCTGTCGCCAAGACGGCTACGGTTACTGTCGATAGCAAAAATGGCATTCAAGATGAAATCTCCGACGGCTCCGTGTTGATTGCCGCCATCACCAGTTGCACGAATACTTCCAACCCTAGCGTGATGCTCGCCGCTGGCCTCTTAGCGCAAAAAGCCAACGCCAAGGGCCTCACCGTCAAGCCATCCGTGAAAACATCTCTCGGCCCAGGCTCACGCGTCGTGACCGATTACCTTAACAAAACTGGCCTCCAAGCCGAACTCGACAAGCTGGGCTTCCAAACCGTCGGCTACGGCTGCACGACCTGCATCGGCAACTCCGGCCCACTTGATCCAGGCATTGAAGATGTCGTCAAGGCCGAAGACATCATCGCCGCCTCGGTGCTTTCGGGCAACCGGAACTTTGAAGCTCGTGTCCACCAATCCATCAAGGCGAACTTCCTCATGTCCCCGCCGCTCGTTGTCGCTTTCGCGATCGCAGGCACTGTCAACATTGACATGGAAACCGAACCGCTCGGCTTTGGCACCGATGGAGAACCCGTTTATCTCAAAGACATCTGGCCCACCTCTGCCGAGATTGAGTCCGCCATGAATGCCTCTCTCAAGCCCGATGTTTTCCAAAAACTCTACACTGGATTTTCCGATCAGAATCCAAAATGGAATAGCATCAAAGGCAGCACGGGGAACGTTTACGAATGGGATCGCGAATCCACCTACGTGCAAGAGCCTCCGTTCTTCGACGGCTTCACCCCTACCCCACGCGACATCGAGGAAATCAAAGCAGCCAAACCTCTTGGCATCTTTGGCGACTCCGTCACCACCGACCACATCTCTCCCGCCGGAGCCATCAAGAAAGCCAGCCCAGCAGGCCGTTTCCTCGATGAAAAAGGTGTGGAATTTGCCGATTTCAACTCCTACGGTTCCCGCCGTGGCAATGACCGCATCATGACCCGCGGTACCTTTGCCAACGTTCGCATCAAAAACCTCATGGTTCCTGGCACCGAAGGCGGAGTCACCAAGATCGCTGGCGAAACCAAAGACATTTACGATGCCGCCGCCCTCTACCAAGCTGCGGGCACCCCGACCATCATCATCGGCGGCGAAGATTACGGCATGGGGTCCAGCCGCGACTGGGCAGCAAAAGGCACCAACCTCTTAGGTGTCAAAGCTGTCATCACCAAGTCCTTCGAGCGCATCCACCGCAGCAACTTGGTTGGCATGGGAGTTTTGCCGTGCAACTTCGTCAACAAAGACGACTACGAAAAAGTCAAAGGCCTCGCCGATGCCAGCTTCGACCTCGTCGGCATCTCGAACGACCTCAAGCCCATGCAGCAAGCAACCCTGAAAGTCCACCCTGCTAGCGGCGAGAGCTTCGATATCCCCGTCGTCGTCCGCATCGACACCCCTGTCGAAAAAGACTACTACCGAGCAGGAGGTATTCTCCCCTACGTCCTTGCGCAGATTCTTGCGTAAGCAACTAAAACACCGCAATCATGATTTCAACCGATGCCAAGAAAGCAATCCTCATTAAGGCAAAACAATGGTTTAGGGATTCTATTGCAGCCAATCACATAAAGAATACCGAAAAACTCTCCGATCCATCCAAATTCAATGTCAATCCTTTTTTAGTTTACTACCTAGCGAATTTTCTAACTGGAAATTCAGAAAAAGAGAGTCTCGCAAAAGCCTTAATTTACCCTAGGGCTCTTGGTACCTCAATTACGACAACATTTGGAAGTCATATTCAAAAATTTGCTAGTGATGTTCTGGATTCATTTGGTAGCACCACATCAGGAATTGATATTGAGTTTGTAGATCAGATTGACGGCAAGAAGAAATACTGCCAGATGAAATCTGGGCCAGACACCATAAATAAGGATGATGTCGTGACCATATCGAATCACTTGAAAAAAGTTATTTCTTTGGCTAGAACAAACAATCAGACAATCGGGTATGACCAATTAGTCGTGGGCATCGTTTATGGTGAGCGAAACGAACTCAACTCCTTTTATAAAATGCTTGAATCCAAGCATCATCACCCTATTCATATAGGAGAAGATTTTTGGCACCGCCTTACCGGTGATAAGAACTTTTATAAGGACTTAGCAGTAGCTATTGGAGAAGTGGCAGTTGAATCGGATTATTCCAAAGAGTTGCAACAAGTGATTCAGACACTTGCCAAGAACTTGAAGATTTAGGGAGATTGCTACAATTCATTCAAAAGCCTGACAAGTGACTGTCCGAGCCTTTCAGCTAAGTTCACCGGAACTGCATTTCCAATCTGTTTGTAAATTGATGTCTGAGTACCTGCGAATTGCCAATCGTCAGGAAATGTCTGAATTCGTGCATATTCTCTTGTAGTGAAAGGTCTGGTTTCCTCGGGATGACACCTCTCAGTCTGCTTTTGTGCAGGAGCCGTGGTTAGCGTCAAACTCGGCTCATCCCAACTCATACGGCGCGCCATTCCTGTTTTACCGCCACCTAAATAATAGCTTTTCATCATATAGGCTTTCTGGATTTTTTCCGGTAGATCGCGCCAGTAGCCTCCAGGTGGAACTAGATCCATCACTTTTTGTTTCGATGTAGGGTACTTTTGACCATCCGACAGAGGCACGTCCTTTTTGAAAAGCTCCCCAGCTTTTAGTGCATCGCGAACCGTGTAAATTTTTCCCGTGGGTCGGGGCCATTCAACTCGCTGTCCGCCATGCAAATCCTTCCTAATACCGATAACAATCAATCTCTCCCGCTTTTGGGGGACTCGATGATGAATCGCCTTCATTATGCGTGGTTCCTCGACATAATAACCAAGCTCGTCCAAGATTTTGATCATGGTGCGTAGTGTCCTACCATTATCATGCGATATAAGTCCGCGCACATTTTCAGCCATGAAAACCTTTGCATTTGTTTCTTTTAGACAGCGCGCAAACTCGAAAAACATCGTTCCTCGGGTATCTTCGAATCCTAGCTTTTTGCCAGCATAGCTAAAAGCTTGGCAGGGAAAACCACCTGTCAGCAAATCAACTTTGTTATGATACTCCTTGAAGCAAAGTTCAGTGATTGACCCTTCGGCAACATTCCAATTGGGACGATTCTTCCGCAAGGTAGCACACGCATTTTTATCAATTTCATTGAGCAACAAGGATTTGAAACCGCACCTTTCCAATCCCAACGCAAGACCGCCAGCACCCGCAAACAATTCAATTAGCGTATAATCACGATTAGGCTTTACAACCTTTTGCTTACCTCCGCCTTCAAAAAACAGACGTGCTTCATCAAACTGGAGCAACTGATCCAAGCTGTACACTCTGTAGTCACTTTCATCTTCACGCAATGCGGTTAATTTACCGGAGTTATCCCATCTGCGAACGGTCTCTTTAGAAACTCCACAAATATCTGCTACTTCCGAAACGTGATACACTTTCTTTTTTGTGTTCATGCGAGCATTATACATGGTTATCATAAAGCTTGCAATATTTTTTTCGCAGAATCACAGGATCAACCTTAAAACCCGCGAACGACCTCAAGCCCATGCAGCAAGCTACCCTGAAAGTCCACCCTGCTAGCGGCGAGAGCTTCGATATCCCCGTCGTCGTCCGCATCGACACCCCTGTCGAAAAAGACTACTACCGAGCAGGCGGCATCTTGCCCTACGTCCTTGCGCAGATTCTTGCGTAAATCGGGTTACCCATCGAACTTGGTGCAACCCCAGAAGAAACGAATTTCTTCTGGGGTTTGTCATGAACCAGAGATCCGCAAGTTGATAGACATTACGATTCATGGCAACTTACATCTCTGACCTTGACGCAACGAGTCGCTTGTGCAAGTGTGGCTTGTCATGAAAAAATCTACATCGCAGCAACGTCTTCGCAAAGGGGGAATCATGCATTGGTCCACCATGTGCCTACTGGCGAGTGGCAGCGTCGCTTTACAGTCTTGTGACTCAGAGTCAACCTACACCGCTACGCCCGAAGATGTGCGCATCGCGAGCTTAGAAAAGCAACTCGATGAAATTGATAAACGCAAAGCACAACTCACCAGTGGCGAAGTGGAAAACAACTTTGAGCTCCCTGGCCTAGGATTTTATCACTGCGAGGCGAAAGATTTTTTCCCCTATAAGCATGGGCAAAATCAAGATGGCAAATGGTATGCCAATGGCGAGTGGAAAGAAGAACCTCCTGCGGTTCCAGATCCGTCCACCAGCCGGCCATCGACAGCGGCTCTGGAAAAAATTCAGCAACTCCTCGAGCGAGAACAGCAGCTAGCCCAACAGACAGGCTCTACCTCTGGAACATCGCATCACTCCACGACCCATCATCATCACAGCAGTGGCATGGGCGTGGGTAGTATGCTGATGATGTATTGGATGCTATCGGGCAACCGTGGCGGATTCACTCCCGGCGCTGGCTTTCAGAATGCTCAACGGCAAGAATCGACATGGCGTAGCTCTGTGGATCGAGATCGGCAGACCGTTTCATCGCACGCTAGAGCGAATCCAGGCTACACCCGTCTTGCACAACAGAGCAAAGCCTCGGGCTCACCTGTGACGGCAGGCTCGTCTGTGCGCGGTGGTTTTGGCGGCAGTAGTTCCTCATCCTCTGCGAGTTAACATTTGCCTCAATGTCACAAAACTACCACTCTACGCCCATGTGGTTAGCGCAAAGCTCAGTGAGGGATCACTGGGTAAATCGCGTAGAAGATTCTGGCCTTTTATGGCATGGCGATAGCAAGGATGCCTATTGGAATGAATCACAGCATCTTGTATTTACTCTGGAAGCGGCAGAAAAACTGGAAGATGCTGCAAATGAACTTCATGCCATGTGCCTTCATGCATGCGATGAAATCATCCGCCGCGATTGGTGGGCCAAGCTTGGCATACCAGAATCCTTGATCGGCATGATTCACTCCTCTTGGGCCTGCAAGGATGCGTCCCTTTATGGCAGATTCGATCTCGCGTGGGATGGCACTGGTAGTCCGAAGCTTCTTGAATACAATGCCGATACCCCCACCTCCTTGTTAGAGGCGTCCGTGATTCAATGGGATTGGCTGCAAGACTGCTTCCCGGACGGCGATCAACTGAACTCCTTGCACGAGGCATTGGTGGCTAAGTGGCTGGACACTCCCGAATCTCTGATCCATTTTGCCTGCGTATGGGATTTGCCGGAGGATCGGCAAACCATCGCGTATCTGGCAGAGACTGCCGAGCAAGCGGGCAAGATCGTGGAACTCATGGACATGAAAGACATTGGCTATGCTCCCAGTGGCCGATTCACTGACCCTTCAGAACGTTTTATCGAGAAACTCTTCAAGCTTTATCCGTGGGAGTGGCTTGTGAATGAGCCATTTTTTGAAGAAATCGGTATGGAGCGCTCGCGCTTCATGGAGCCGATATGGAAAATGATGCTTTCGAACAAAGCGATTCTGGCGATTTTATGGGATCTCTATCCGGGACATCCTTTGCTCTTACCTGCCGAATGGAACAAAGAAGCCTTGCTAGCAACAGGGGTTTCGCAATGGGCAGAAAAACCATTTTATGGCAGAGAAGGCGGGGGAATTTCGCTGCACGAACGAGCCGGTTTGATTGCTCGTGGAACAGGAAACGCAGAATCGACCAACATGGTCTATCAAGAGCGCGCGCGAATGTTTCAGTCTGGAGGGCTGCATTTCGTTTGGGGCCTATGGATGGTAGGAGATCGCTGCTGTGGCCTTTCCGCACGAGGTGATGCATCGCCCATCACTGGAAACTTGAGCCGATTTTTTCCTCATCGGATCTCGGGTTGAATAGTGCAGGAACGGATCTGCTGAAGGTGGATACTCTGCATCGCTAGAAACAAAAAAGCACCTCATGGAGGCGCTTTTTTGCAAAACGATAGAATTACAGAAAATAGGTAAAATGACTTATTCCGCAGGCTCATCTAGGATGAGAGTCGGCTTGTCATTGGAATAGCGCCAGCGAAGCTTGTTGCGCTTGGAAGCGGTACGAAGCTTGCGTTTGAAGCGATCCGTGGGCGTTTCAAATGAGCGACGACGGCGGATTTCCTCAAGAATGCCTTCGGCATCGAGTTTGGTTTTGAGGCGTTTGAGGGCACGGTCAACCGGCTCTCCTTTTTTCATTGTCACTCCGCGCATGCTGCTATGGTCTTGGTTATTTGTTAAAAGTTTCGTTGTGGGGCGCGGAGGATTCGTGATATTGGGAGCAATGTCAACAAGGAAAGCTCGAAAAAGATAAAAATGATGATTTTTTTTGCACAATCCCTCTACCAATCTTGCATGAATGATCAATTCCGTACATCCTTTCGCTTCTACCACTCCCACAATGTCTCCTTTTTTACGCAAATTCCTCGGCTTGAATTGGATACTCGTGCTGACAATGTATGCACTGTTGATCATTGGACTGTATGCCATTGAAAGCGCAGCTCGGCACCTTCCCGTCAGCGAAGAAATGAGAAAAACCTTCGGATCTGCGGGAGCCTACTATGCGGATCGCCAGAAGCAGTGGATCCTGGTGGGCAGTGTGATTTATTTCGCGACGGCGTTATTTGACTATCGCTGGATTCGCTGGCTGGCCTTGCCAGTGTATGTGGTCAGTCTGATTTGCATGGCCAAGGTGATGGGCTCGGATAGTGAAGTCCATCAAATCGATATCGGTCCGATCAATTTCCAACCGGCGCAGTTGGGGGTGATATCAGGTGTCTTGATGATTGCTTGGCTGCTGGAAGATATGCCAAAAATCCACGTCTGGCTCGGGGCCGCGTGGATCAGGATTGGTCTGATCGCGGTATTCGCGGGGGTGCCCTTTTTGATGATCATGAAAATGGGCGACATGGGCTCGGCATTGGTGTGGATCCCTGTGGCGATTGTCGCATTACTCATCGGCGGTGTTCCGTTTCGCTACATGTCATTGATGGGCATTATTGGCTTTGGACTGATACCAGTGATCTACCTCGTGGTGTTACCCATGGTTTCCAAGCGTGGACCTGAACGTATCAAGCTGTATCTCGATATGATGAATGAGAAACCAGTGGACATTTCTGGCAGTGCCTATGGCGCGTATAACGTCTCCATGGCAGTCGGAAAATCCGGTTGGACGGGAGCAGGATGGAACGCGACAGAGGAAAATGGCTCGATCCACGCGAAGCGCTATGTCCCTTGGAAAACGGCGCACACCGACTTCATTTTTGCCGTTTATGCCGAGGAGCAAGGATTCCGAGGGAGTCTGGTTTTGATCACCGCTTTTGCGTTACTGCTGATCCAGTGCTTGTTTATTTCGTTCTACAGTCGCGACGTAATGGGGCGAATGGTTGTCTGTTGCGTGGCTATGTTCTTCTTTGCTCATATTTTCGAGAACATTGGCATGTGTGCTCTGATCATGCCGATTACTGGGATTCCCTTACCTTTGATTAGCTACTCAGGAACCTTTGTGGTGATGTGCATGTTCATGCTCGGACTGGTACAAAGCATTTGGACCCACAGGAACTCGCTGCGGATCATCGAGGTCAAAGCAACACTATAATCGAAGCAACTGAAACATGGCTTTGATTGATTTGGATGAACTACGGATCTTAAGTTCATTGCGCATGTGGTGACGCACTGCTGTTCTATGAAAAAAACAACCTCGGGGATACCGAGGTTGTTGGGAAGGTGATTGTTTCTTCTACGTCACAGCAAGTTGTTACGCTTGCTTGCGGCGACGACTCATCAGGCCAAGGCCAAGAAGACCACCAACAAGAATGTTTGAGGCTTCAGGTATAGCCGAGAACTGCAGACTTGTAGGTGTGAGCGTAAAGTGACTCATGCTGAATTCGGAAGGAAGGCCCGTGTAGCTGAAATTTGCCAATGAGAAGTCCACACTAGAATCAAATGTAAGGAGTGTATGCACCGTGTCGGCAATAGGACTCGATCCAGTAAAATTGAAGACAAAAGCCCCATCTCCGCCGGTTCCTTTAGTTAAGACACCATTGATCGTAAGTTTGTCAGACTCAGCACCAACAATTTCAAATTTGAATGTCGATGCGTTCCATGTCATATCACCTGTAGTGAGCTCTAAAGCGTCAGCAACGCCATGACCAGGAGCGATACTTCCGCTCACTGTAACATCGCCTGCCACAGTCCCTACACCGCCAAGAGTCGCGACTGAGGCAACTGTGAAATTGCTGCTAGAGTGGGTACTGCCGTTGACGCGCAAGGTTCCAGCGTTGACGTTGGTTGCACCAGTGAAACTCTGAACTCCAGACAAAACCTGAGTGCCAGCACCGGTTTTGGTTAGGGTCATTGCTGTGGCACCATCACCAATATCTCCAGCGTAGCTGTGGGTGGCTCCCGAAACGGGATTGAGAGTAAGGCCAGTAAGGCCTTCGTAACCACCAGTGGTGGTTGTGAAAACATCGGCAAAATTCTTGTTTCCAGTCAGACCACCAAGACTCAGAGAAGTCACGGTGCTACGAAGACCGTTCGTTGCATCGCCCACGATGCTAGCGGTGGTGTCGAGAGGACTTTGTGACAAAGCCGAGATGTGTCCTAAGCTTAAGATTCCTCCCAAAACCGTAGTTTTGCCCGAGAAGGAATTGGAGCCAGTTAGGGCAAATGTTCCGCTACCATTCTTAACGAGTATGATATTATTGCCGTTTGTGCCACCTGGAAAATTGCTGACACTCATGGAATTCGCCGGACTGTTTACCCCAATCGTTCCGCCATAGGTGGAATCGACGCTACCATTGATGGTAAGGGTCGATGTGTCAGAGGTATCGTTGTTGACCACACGCTGAGCCCTAAGACTGCGGGTGACATTGTTCAAACCAGCTAGGGTCTGGTCGTAGCCGTGCATCACAAACTCGGCAACACGTCCAGAACCATTACCAGTTCCGCCATCGAACGTCAAAACCGTGGTGGTCGGCAAAGCATTGTCGATGCCTAGTCTCACGACAACTTGGTGCGCTTGGTTGGCGCCGTTATTGCTCGTTGTTGTAATCAACGTGCTGCCCGCGTAGGTGCTCTGCGCAGTAAGCAAGATATTGTTAAGGTGGTTGGTGTTTACGGTAGAATTGAAGGTGACATTACCATCTCCAGTGATTGCACTTGCCAAGGTCATTACACCATCGCTAAGTATTTGGTTACCCGTGAATGAAGGAGTGCTGATAGTGACAGTGGTTGCTGCGGCACCCACGGTGATGGGTGCGTTGATCACCACGCCATTCACCGATGATACCAATCTGCTACCGCCAACCATGGTGATGCCGCTTGTTCCGTCAACTCCCGGAGTTGTGCCGAATGCGCCGGTATTTCCGATAATAAGAACTCCTGCAGTGATGGTAGTTGTGCCCGTGTACGTATTTGCTGTATTTAGAGATAGCACTTGGGCACCAGTTTTGTTAAGTGATCCCGCGCCACTTATGGTTCCGTCGATTCTGCTAATTCCACCGTCGGCCTGATAGGTAAGGGTATTGGAGCCCAATACAATGCCTCCAGAGAGAATAAAGGTAGCATTGCCGTGGTTGTTGATGGTACTATTGCCTGCAAGGGTGATGGCACCGGCCATCGTCTGGGCAAGCGTGTTAGTCGAGCCTCCACCTGCTGTGCTAAGTATGCCGTGGAGACTGAGGGGCTTGTTGATACTGTTGCTGGTTGCTCCACTTCCCACTTGCACAAGCTGAAGATTGCTAGTTCCTCCGCCCGAGACAGTAATAGAAGTAGGAGAGTTCAGGCCGCTGTAACTGCCAATTTGAAGCACGCCTCCAGTAACTTCAAGAGCACCGGAAAAGGTGTTAGCGCCATTGATACGAATCGTTCCCGTGCCTGCCTTGGTCAAATTGAATGCACCACTGACGATACCTGCTATCGTGGTGGTGCCGCTCGTAGCGTTACTTGTCCAAGTTTGATTGGCTGCAAGGGCGATGTTGATAGCGCCAAAAGTACCTACGGTATCGCCGATCGTGACAACCCCAGACCCAGCGAGAACGCTAATACCAACAGAGCCAATCGTCAGCGAGCGAGCCGTCGTAGTGCCAGATGCATTCGCACGGAAAAGACTAGTTCCCGTAGAGCTGAACGTGAGCGATCTTGCCGAGCGATCTGCCGCCAATGTGATGACATTATTGGTGTTCGCCCCCGTTCGATTGAATGTCAGATCATCATTAGCGCCTGGAATAGCTAATGGATCCGGAGTTGTAGCTCCAGCCGCTGTGGTCCAAGCTGCGAGTGTAGCCCAGTTACCCGTTCCGCTATCCCAGAAGATAGGTATGGCTGAGGCATGCTGCGAGAGAAGCGTTACAGCAGTAAGTGCGGCAAGGATGTGGTTTTTTTGATTTGGTTTCATTTTTTGATTTGGGTATTGTGTGGATGTGGTTTTTACTTCGGTAATAGAATGACGATAAGGATTACGATAAGACTTCACTCAGTATAAAAATCCTTTAAAAAAAGGCATTACACTAGATGTGATGGGTTTGTTAGGTCAATCTGTCACAATAGGGTAGTTGCAACGGAAAACGATTTGAGGGACAATGTAAAAAAAATCAAGAAAAAATTTCCTTCGTCACGAAAATAATTCTCGCTGTTGGCTACCGCCATTCATTTGCAAAATTGACGTTTCGCGAAAAGGACATCGAACCAAGTCGCTGCAACGCGGTAGCTACTGCATTTGCACTTCAGCCTGTCTCGAAAGATCGCCTATGGTGCAAATGCTTCACTAAGTGGTATGCCGACTCTGGCTCGATGAAAGAAAATCAGGGAGCGATAACACTAAGGCGACCGAAGAGCTTGGTGTTGGAACCGCGTGGCACATAGACGCGGACGCGATCCGTGTCAGCCGCTGCTGCAGGTGTAAAGGTGAAGTTGTTGTCGGTAAGGATCACTACTCCAGAGACACCATTGACCGCAGTTGTCCAAGCCCCTTCGAGATCTGCATCCGTTTCACATGCCGCTGTAACTCCAGCCGCGACCGATAGATCGCTACGGCGGTAGGTGAAGAGCATGTAATCCGAGAATGAGGTATCTCCATCGGGATCCGCACTCACAAGTTCGCTGGTGGGTGCAAGTGCCGAGTCCATGCCAGTAGCAGGGTTGCCACCGATGACCAATTCCGCAGCGTTTTGAATGCCGTCGTTATCTGGATCTGCCGAAGCACCGACGATCGCCGGATTGGTTTCCCCTGGGAAGAATCCGCCGATCCATGAGGCATAGGACAAGGAAGAAGTGAGAGTAAGAACTCCCGTGCTTTCATCAAAGGTATAGAGTTTGTTTTCGCCATTGGCTTTGGTCCAGATGTTGCTACCAGCATCAGTGAATCCCGTGACAGTGAAGTTCGAGGTAAACGTTTCTGTCAATGTAGCATTGTCAACAATCGTCCAGCTTCCCGAGAACAGACCATCCGCAGCGCTGGTATCAATACTGATATCGCCGTCGAGGACGACCGTGCCGCTCCCGGAGATACGGTTGTTCGAACCCGATGAGGAGCCGAGGACAAATTGGAGCTTGGCGTTATCGGCAAGTTGAAGCGTACCCGAGCTGACAGTGGTGTCGCCGGTGTAGCTGTTGGCTCCGAAGAGAGTCCATGACCCCTCGCCGTTCTTGGCCACCGAGGTGGAGTTTCTCAATCCAGGTACGGTCATAGTCTGTAAGGCTGCTCCAGCTCCTGTGGCTGGGGTGCTTAAGGTGACAACCCGCGTCAATGGGTTGACCGCTGCAATCGTAGTTCCGGGGGCGATACCTGTGCCACTGATGGACGCACCGACTGCCACTCCGGAAACGGAAGCGAGTGTTACGTTCGTAGCATTTGTCGCAAAAGCCGCAGCCAAGCGAGTTGAACCTGTTGTGTCATTGTCAACGAGGGCATTGACAAATTCTCCTGTTGCTGCGGTAGAAGCAGAAAGAGTGAACGTTTTGCTGCCGATGCCTGACGCAGCGAAGTTGCCAGTGAATTTGAGCAGACCTGTGCCCGAATGATCAATGGTTGCGCCACCGATACCGCCAATCAGGTTGATATTACGATCCGTCGTCTCGCCAGCACCAGTATAAATCAATGCTCCCGTCGTGCTAAATGCACCAAAGTCTAGCGTGCCATTTTCTGCGGTTGCCGGCGTGCCAAGATTGCTGCTCACAGTGCCGCCCGTAACCGAATTGATGCTAGAGACACTGAGATTACCATTCGTGATACTCGTTTTGCCGGAGTAAGTGTTCGATCCAGAAAGAACCTGAGTACCTGCGCCAGTTTTGCTGAAGGTCATTCCAGGCACTCCGTCGGTGATGACACCCGAGTAGCTGTGGTTCGCTCCGGTCACGGGATTGAGCGTAAGCGCGGTAAGGTCAGCGAATCCGCCAGTGGTGGTTGTGAAAACGTCGGCAAAGTTCTTGTCGCCAGTAAGTCCACCAAGAGTCAGCGAAGTCACGGTGCTACGAAGGCCGTTCGTAGCATCGCCCACGATGCTAGCGGTGGTGTCGAGAGGACTTTGTGACAGAGCCGAGATGTGTCCTAAGCTCAAGATCCCTCCCAAAACCGTAGTTTTGCCCGAGAAGGAATTGGAGCCAGTTAGGGCAAATGTTCCGCTACCATTCTTAACGAGTA
>JAIYDP010000265.1 GCA_027487435.1 Verrucomicrobiaceae bacterium
CCACAATAACGCGATGCGATCACTGGCAGACCAAATGCCATAGCTTCCAATTGCGTTATAGCAAATCCATCTGAGATCGTTGGAAGAATGAAGACGTCTGCACTTTGATAAAGCTTGCGAACTGTTTCTCCGTCAACCGATCCTGTAAACCTCACGTTGGGGTTATTGGAAATGTCTTCTGGGATCTTCACGCCAATGGGGCCGGCAAAGACAAATTCTATTGGAGAATCCTTTAGTATCCTTATCGCATCAAAAAGTTGGCCCACACCCTTGCGCAGGATAACTTGCCCCAGAAACAACACACTAAGCTTGCCACTAAGTTGCTTATCGGCTTTCGCCAGAACTGAGCTATGAGGAATCTCATAAGCAAGAGGAATCACGCGAATTTTGTCTTCCGAGATCTTCTGACGAATCAGTAATTCTTTCGACCATTCCGAATTAACAATGATGATATCTGCTAACTCAACTTCCTCCCGCCATTCATCCCAATACTGTTGTGATGGACGATCTTCATCCACAAGCTTTAACTGTTGATACTCTTTCGTTGCGGCATCAACGATGTCGTATTCGATTGGCCCCGGATCAATCTGACCGAGGATACATTTCATCCCACGTTTTTTCGCAATACGAAACGGCAACCGAGCCGTGTAACTGTAGGAAAAGCAAACATTTGCATCATCTTTCTTCTGTTCAAGAGATCTTGCTGCAAACTTTTGAAACCATCGATTTCTCTTAAGAATCGCATCCCATGTCGCGCTCTTGCTCATTCGCATACGAATATCGAATGCAACACGCGAAATCGTCGCTGCTTGAACTAGATGATCAGGAACATCATCATGTCGCCGCAGCGATAGCGATTTGGAAGCTAATGCTACCAAGGGTTGGGCTTTGGCAGAGACCCAGCTATCAGTAATGAGCGATTCGAGATTGCCCACACTATGAAGCATACGAGGAATCGCGTAATGCTCACGTGAACCAAGCTGAATACATATCCACTTGTTTTTCTCCGTTGTCATGAACTTCGAAATTTCGCAATAGTCGTTTTCATAAATTTACGCAAAACCTGAGTTCTTGACTCGAATAGCCACCAAAAAGCTCCGGAAATGATTAGTGATACAAGATTGAGTCCCAGAAACCAAATCACTCCCATAAAATCGAGTTGAAATAATTTCCCTCGAAGGAACACAGTCGTAATCAAAAACATAATAGGAAAATGAATGATATAGAGAGAAAATGATATCTCAGAAAACCAAAAACTTAACTTTTTATGCCAACCATGGAAGCCCCATGCACCTAGAAGAGATGGCATCCATAAAGCGAAAGAAACTCCAACGATGAGATCTGGATAAGGTACCATATTCAGTTTTGCGGCTAGCATTGACACAAGAAACACACCACCGCCAACAAGAGTCCACACCCATCCTCTAGACAATTGTGAAAATCTCTCCTTGTTGCTGAAATACCAAACGACAACACCAAACATCCAAATTAATCCACCGACAAGCAACTCATGTGGCAACACAAAGCAAAGTGCAGCAAGCAAGATGATATAGATAATGCGTACGCTACGATGTGTATCTTTGGTTAAAGCAGCGCAAGCCAGCAATGGGAAGAGGACATAATACCAAAATTCATAGGCTAAGCTCCATAATGGACCATTTGTTCCGAACACAGGAGCTACAACTGTTTGTAAAAAAAACACATTGTAAAAAAATGTGTTTACCCCATAACTGCTAGGACTCAAGGACGAGGGCCCTGAATTGAATAGCTTGTGGAACGCACCTTGATACGCCTCAGGCAATACATTTGAACCGATCCCATCCAGCAGCAACGTCAAGAATAGTGCAGGGATGAGAACCATCCACAACCTAGACAAACGTGCCGTCGCGTAGTCAGACCAAGTAAACCGTTTCTTCGAAATAGCACCAAGAACAGAACCGCCGACAAAATACCCAGACAAAACGAAAAAGACCATCACGGCTTGATGGTGCAAGCTGGTCAATAAATAAAACAACTTCGCAAATACCGACTTCGAGATGAGTTGCTCTGAATCTACCATAACAAAGTTACGGGCATGTCCTGCCATCACCAATAAAGCACTAGCTCCACGGATTAGATCCAATTTTTCGTCCCTAGTTTTCATCTGCATTCTCTTTACACTTGGAGTTCCGAGTTAATTTTCGAACAAAAGGCTTTTGCGGAATACAGTAGGTCAAACTGTTGGCTATCTGCCAAAATTGGATTTTCTTGGTGATTCCACTGTGCAATGTAAGATCCAAGATTTTCAGGCTCTTTGACAATTGCCACAAGAGACGTAAATTGCTTTTTCAGCAACTGAAACCAAGACGTATCTGAACCGATCACGGGGATTCCATACTTAACAGCATGTAGGGCAAAAGACGAAATACCCGTATGTCCAGACTGAACCATTAACATTGCGTCTAATGAGCAGATATAGGAAAACATCTCATCATGATCGAGAAACCGATTGACCAAGATCAACCGAGATTTGGTTATTGGATCGATTTTCTCTAATTGATCGAGAATCTCCGGCGCAAACTTTCCTGCCAGTAAGATTCGTTGATTTGCCCGGATACTGCTAGCTGCACGGATGAGATAGTCAGCACCTTTCCTGCGGTCAATCCCACCGATACAACCCAAGATCTCTACATCTTGAGGCAAACCCAATGCCGTACGCGAAACTGATCGATCTTTTGCTGGTGGACTCGATAATGGATCTGCCAGATAGCCAATTTCCAGCCCCAACGGATTCAAACCCGTTTTTAGTGCCTCACATGGGACTACATCCACAGAAAGAAATCTGCATCGAATGGCGAATCGAAACGTGATATACGAAAATAGATGAATCAATCGATCTCGTGTATTTTTGACAGGATAGCCAAACTTCGCGCGATGGAGTACGCAAACAACTTTACATCCGAAAATCAAAAACAAAGGAGAGAGTAGGAACAAAAACTGAGCAAGGCCATCTCCCGTGGGGATCAAAACTTTGTTCGGGCGGCAAGTAACGATCGCGAGGAATAAGAACCGCAGACGTGCTAAAGCGCTGCCCATTCCTTTACTGGAATGAGATCCAATTTTCTGATGAACCGTGCCATTTCCAAGAGAAATCTCTCCTTCTTCCGGGAGAAAATAAATCCATCCACCATCATTAGAAGCCAGTCCTTGATCAATCACCGACAAATAATGGCGACGGTGACCATCAAGCGATGTTTCATAGACGAGATGTTTCATACATGAAAATGAGATCAGCTATCGTTCGAAAGCGCATTCAATAATTGAGCCGCCGATGCACTGCCCATTTCTCTGAGTTTACTCGCTACATTGCTTGCATCGAACCCGAAGAAGCGAGAATCAGTGATGCGCTCTATATGGTTCGGCGATGTCAACAGGAAGTGACCTAAGCCGACACGATCTAACAAATCCTGCATCCTCTCAGCACGCCAGTCTTCGGCGTATGCAACCAATTTTCGACCAAACTTTAAGGAAAAAACGCACCCGTGGAAAGAATCTGTAACCACATATTCCGCATTATGGATGAGTTCTAACCAATCCTCTGGGGAGCCAGATTTCTCATACCGTTGACATCCTGGAATAAGATGTGCGTTTTCAGAACAAATCTGTATAATGGGAATATCTGCTGCTATCGCACGCAACTGCTGTATAATAGCTTCAGCCATTGCAGATTGCCCTTCGTCTATTGAATACAGCAGAATGTAGGGAGGCTGCTTAGCAGGCACTTCACGAATGGGCCATGTAATGTCAGGTAGAAGCGTTGGATCAACCACCAACGGGACATTTCGATCAGTCACACTTTCCACAACTTCCTTCGTGAGTTGGTTTCTAGAAAATACAGCGTCAAATGCAGCAATCTGCTTGGCTGCAAGGTTGAGCATTTGCACCGGCTGCTGTTTTTTCCCAAAACAAGCTGCATAAGAAATCTTTTTGCAACTGGAGTTGTGGATTTGTTCCATGAAATAATAACTATCAAATGAATTCTCAAGATGCCAATTGAGATTCCATACTTGATCACTACCGCAAATGACAGCGTAAGAATCGCGCTGCAGCTTTAATGATTGCTCTAACGTTTTCGCATCATGGTTGATGCTCATGTATTTTTTCCTAAAATTTTGAAAACGCAACCTACGAGGTAATGTGCGGAGTTTTTGCAGTACCAACTTCATCCGAATTTTACCACCAGACTTGATACCACGAAGCAGCGCAGAGGATGGAACCATGTACTCAGGAATATACGCAGGAAAAGAAACCAAAAACTTATTTGTTTTTAAGAACTGCTGCAAAGCATACGCCTGAAGAACAGCCCCGTAATTCTGGTTAAAGTGAAATGTTAAAATGGTTACTCTTTTGTTCATGATCGGAGACTCAATGATAAAGATTTAAATTTTAGTGCCAACGCACCGACGAGAACGACAATTCCTAGAATCGTAGAAACAATAGAAATAGGAATGTATTTTTGAGCAGTCAGATCCAGCAGAACTACGCCAGTAAAAAGAAGAAATCCGGGTAGTACGGACTTAAGGAAGATTGTCTTAGTATTCGGTAAAACCATCGAGGTTGTGAAAGAATGAATGACAATCGTGAGAATCGGCCTACAGGCGAGAGCGATAGCGATGACCATCAAACCTTGGCTATGGAATGCGAGAACCAAGATAATATTTAGTAGAACCTGTAAGAAGGCATGAAGTAAACCGATCCCCGGCTTACCTACGGACTTATACAACGTCATAGGCACTATCAAAGTACATTGCATCACGCCAAGAAGCGCTAGCACTTGCAGAATCGGAATCGAGTTCTCCCATTTGCTACCAAGAATGCCTGTAGCGAGGTAGGGCGCAACGATATATAATCCACCAAACGCCACGGCGCCAATGTAGCAACAATTTGACAAGCTTTTGTAGAAGGAATCGGTCAGATTTTTTATGTTATTCTGCAAAGATGCATAATGTGGAAACATGACCTGAGCTAAGCCCATGATGAAAAGCGAACTTATTCGATTGATCCCCTCCGAAGCAATCGAGTAGATACCGACCTCTCTTGCTGTAAAAAAGAAACCTAGTACGAATCGATCTGTTCTAGCAGAAATGGAAGACAGTATTCCGGTAGCTAGGGCTTTATAGCCAAATTGGAAAATTTGCTTGGCATCATTTTTCTTGAATTGCCAAGCAGGAAGCCACCCGCTGCACTTCCATACCATGACGGTTTTGATCGTATTTGAGACAAGCGATTGAATGATGATGGCCCAACCTCCCATACCGAGTTGCGCAGCTACAATGCCCATGCAACATCCAACAAGATCTGATGCTATTCCTCGTCGGGCTAAAACTTTGTTATTGAGGTCAGCTCTTAGCAAGCTGGTAGGGATATTTCCTAATGCAGAAATGGGAATTCCTATCGCTAAAACAGCTAGATATTGGCCAATTTTGGGATTATCTGATAATGGAACTGTACATGTAATAACGAAAACGATAGCTGTCCCAAGAAGTGCCAAACAAAGATTAAGCCAAAACGCTGTCGATACATAGCACTGATCACGGTCATTTTTCTGAATGACGGCATCTCCAATGCCAGCTTCTGTAAGACTCATAAAGAGTGCAGACCAAGCCGAAGCAATCGCCACGATGCCAAATTCTTCAGGTCCAACCAACCGCGCAATAAAGAGAAAGGTAATGAGTGAGAAAACTTGGGCGGAGCCGTTTTCGACATAAGACCAAATTCCAGACTTTAGGATGTTACGCTCAGATGGCATGATATCCTTGCTTATTGTTGCGGCACATAACGCATCACTTCATTTTTGCGCATGGGTAACGCACCTGTCAGTAGCGTTCCCGTTGCTCCGAGACGTTCCCATTCTTTTTTGGCAAAGTTTGCAAGCGTTTGCGGTGAACCTGTCCCAAGATTTTCGATTTTCGGGCTACCAGCCGTAAGGTCTGTTCGCGAAATGGCTCTGACAAAGGCCGCAGCAACATCGGTGACATTGATGAAATCGCGAATTTGCAGCCCTTCACTCATAGGCAAATCTTGGCCAAGCAATGCTGCTTTGCGCAACGACGGCCAAAATCGACCTTCGGCTTCCCCTTCGCCATAGACCTGAAAAATGCGTAAGAAGAGAAATTCGAGGTTTTCTTCACAGGCCAATGCATGGAACGCAACGGATGCTGCTGCTTTGGATGCTGGATAACTGGTGGTCGGCTCCAAAGGGGCATCGGTCGGGATGAAATCGTATCGCTCTCCTGCGCGACCGTATTCGAAACAAGATCCTGCTACAATGAAACGTCGAATGCCTGCCTCAACAGCGCTTCGCATCAGGCTGATTGGATGAACCACATTGTGTAGGATGCAATTTTCTAAGGTATCGTAAGGAACATTGGCCGAATGAGCCGCTAAGTGAACAACCACTTTACAGCCGATCATTTGCTCCGCTGTTACTTCCTGCATCGGCAGATCAATCCATGTTGGCTCTGCGTTGAGGGGGATGCGCGACTTCGAATCAACAGATCGCCTGAGCGCAATGATTTCGTGACCTGCTGCGTGGGCTTGGTTGATGAAATGCGAGCCAATGAATCCCGTGCCGCCTGTGAGGAAGAGTTTCATCGTCAGCGGTTGAGAGTTGGAGAAAACATAAAAATGGCACGCACTTCTTTTTTGATGCGATCTTCATCCCAATCCGGGTGGAGTTTGCGCAAGGCATTTTCCTTGAGTGTTCGCGCGCTCCAGTAGAGCGCGGAGGCCGTGGCGAGCTTTTGCGCTGTTGTCAGCGTTTGCGTTCTTGCGGCATGGTTGGACTTACGTCAGAAGGGACGATCCGAAGGGACTGGCAAAATCGACGAAGCGCGGGTGGGCGAGGTCTCTAGTAGAAATGGTGGGTGTGATGTCATCGATCGGCCAGTCGAAGCCAAAAGAGTTCCAGAGAATTCCTGCATCATGATCGGGAGCATGCACGGCATCGGTTTTATAGACGAGGCACGAGTTGTCCTCCAAACTCAGAAATCCATGGGCGAATCCGACAGGGATGTGAACCATGTGGCGGTTTGCAGCCGACAACTCAAAACCAATGGACTTGCCGAAGGTGGGCGAATCTTTTCTTAGATCCAGCAGAACATCAAGGACTTTGCCCGTGATGCAATAGACGAGCTTTTGATGAGCATGAGGTGGAACCTGAAAATGCATTCCGCGCAGAACTCCCGCAGCCGAAGTCGAAAAGAATTCCTCGCGGACGGTCATTTCGATCCCATGCTTCGCAAGCTGATCTTCGTGAAAGGGCTTGACGAAATTGCCTCTTGCGTCTTCGAACACAAAAGGTCGCAAGATTTTTACACCTGGCAGTGGTTCAGAAATGAGCTGCATCGTTTCAAGTCAGCAAGCTTAGTTATGAGATTTTTTCTGCAACGAAGTCGCAGATGACTTTGACCATGTAGTCGATTTGCGTGCTGGTCAGGCCGGGATAGGTGCCGAGGAACAAGGTTTGGTTCATGATGCGATCCGCTTCGGGAAGTTCGCAGGAAACTCGAACCGCTGCGGGGTTGTCGCGGCGGAGTTGCACGAAGGCGGGTTGGCGAACGAGATTGCCACCGAAGAGCATTCGATTTCCGATCTTATGTGCATCGAGATTGCGAACAAACTCCGTGCGGGTGAAAGGTGCGGATTCTTTGATGGTGATTTTGAAGCCGAACCATGAGCAATCGGTGTAGCAACCGGTATCGTCCCAGGAGAAATTCGAATCGAGAGGGGATTCGGGGTTTTCTGGTGCATGCCATGCTGTAGCGTGGGTAGGCAGAGCGAATTCCATATGTGCCTCAAGACCGTGAAGCCCGCGGCGGAGTTGCTCCCAGTTGCGCTTGCGCGCTTCAATGAAAGCCGGGAGGCGCTTCACCTGCACTCGCCCAATGGCGGCTTGAATGTCGAGCGGCTTGAGGTTGAATCCGAGGTGGCTGTAGATGTATTTGTGATCGTAGCCCTCGGGTAGTTCTCCTAATTGCCATTGGAAGCGCTTGCCGCAGGTATCGTCCTTGCCGGAGGGGCACCAACAATCGCGCCCCCAATCGCGAAAGCTTTCTGCGTATGTTTTGAGCGGGGGTTTGCGGATGATGCTGACCGCGCCACCCTCTCCCATGGTCAGGTGGTGTGGAGGGTAAAAGGATTGGGTAGAGAGATCGCCAAAGGAACCGGTAGGTGCTGTGATCACGGAGTCATTTCCCTCGCCCGTAATTCGGATGATCGGGTGCTGGCCTTTTTCGGCGATTTTGATGAGGTGATCGAGGCCAAGAGCACGAGCTTTGCCGAGAGGTAAGGTGTAAGTGCAGCCTAAGGCATCGCAATTGTCCTCAACCAACCAAAGGTCATATTTTTGGCAGAATTCAAGAACTGTGACGAGTTCAAAAGGATTACCCAAGGCGTGGGCCATCATTACCGCTTTGGTTTTACCTGGCGAAAAGGCTGCTTCGAGTTGTGAGCAGTTAGCGTTTCCTGTTTTCACCATGGCGTCGATGAATACCGGCACAGCGCCACATTGAATGATAGGTGCTACAGTCGTGGGGAAACCCGCAGCAACGGTGATGACTTCATCGCCTGGGTTGATGCGTTTGTGGGGAGGTAACTTATGGGTAGTCAGAGCAGAAAAGGCAACAAGGTTGGCACTGGAACCTGAATTGACGAGTAGAGAATGCTTCACGCCTAGAAATGCAGCCAACTCGCTCTCCATCGCTTCGCCTTCGGGTCCTAGGGTCAACCAGAAATCGAGGGTCGAGGAGACTGCGGCTTCTACTTCATCTGGAGTGAAAACCCTTGCAGCGTAGGGAATGGTTTGGCCGACGGTGTATTCGGCTCTGGCCGGATCATCGGCAGGGAGATTTCCGCTGTGAGTGAGCCGTGAATATTCACGTGTCAGGCGGAGGATTTCTGTTTTAAGTTCGGATGGTGACATAGTCGAAGAAGAATAGGGGTTCAATGGCTCGTGGTCCAAGAAAGATTGCGCTCGATGGCGGCTTGTTGATAGGCTTGGATTTGGCGAATCGTCAGTTCCTTAGTGTCGCAGTTTTGATTTTCTTCAAGATACCACTCAGCAGTACGTTGAATGGTAGTTTCAAAGCCCCACACAGGCTGCCAACCTAACAAATGAAACGCTTTATCGGTTGCCAGATTGAGCTTGGAGGCTTCATGCAAGGCATTCGGATCCGAAGCATCTACCCAATCGCCGTTTGTGTGCTTGATCAGTTCTTGGACGAGTTGAGCCACGGTACGATTGCTTGTGAGAGAAGGGCCAAAATTGAAGGCGCTGCAGAGTTGTTCCACGCGAGGGTCAGACTGCTCAGACTTGAGTCCCAATAACGCACCCAACCACAAGTAACCGCTCAATGGCTCCAAGACATGCTGCCAGGGGCGTGTGGCGATTTTGTTTCTCACAGGAATGGACTGCTTTTGTCGCAATGCCCGGATGCAATCAGGCACGATGCGATCTTTGGCCCAGTCGCCGCCGCCGATGACATTACCCGCCCTCGCTGAAGCAAGGCGTATGTTGGATCGATTGACAGAACCATGCTCAAGGAAAAAGCTGTTGCGAAACGAACTAATCACAAGCTCCGCAGCTCCCTTACTGGCACTATACGGATCATGCCCGCCCATCGCATCTTCCTCGCGATACGCGTGAAGCCATTCGCGATTTTCGTAACATTTGTCGGTGGTGATACAAACGACACTGCAAGGCATGTTGCGGAGACGCACGGCATCCAACACATGAGCAGTGCCCATGACGTTCGTCGCAAACGTTTCTACTGGAATATCATACGACAACCGCACCAGAGGTTGCGCCGCAAGATGCAACACCACATCAGGGTTAGCAATATCCAAGGCATCTCGCAGTGATTCGCGATCCGCAAGATCCGCTCGGGTATCTGATGCAAGTTGAGAGGAAAGACCGAGTTGATCGTAAAGAACCTCGTGAGGTTGTGGATCCAAAGCGTAGCCATGAACCTCGGCTCCCAACATGAGTAACCACTGTGTTAGCCAGGATCCCTTAAATCCCGTGTGTCCTGTTAGAAACACTCGCTTGTTTCGATAATAGGAAGAAAACATGTGATTCCCTAGGGTGATTGCGTAGTGAGATTATGAGATGAAGGAAGCCCAAGCTTCGACTACCAGACCTTCCACTTGGCTGTCCCAGAGTCCCAAAGCTCCTCCAAGTCGTGTTTATCTCGCAAGGTGTCCATAGGACGCCAAAAGCCATGATGCTTAAAGACACCTAGATCGTTCTTGGCAGCTAGCCTTTCCAAAGGAGCGCGCTCCCAAATGGTAGAATCCCCGTCAATCAAATCAAATACCGAAGGTTCAAGGACAAAAAATCCTCCATTGATCCATGATCCATCGCCCATGGGTTTTTCTTGGAAGGATTTGATCTTTCCGTCTTCGATCAACAGAGCACCAAAGCGCCCTGGAGGCTGAACTCCAGTCAATGTCGCAGCGAGTCCAGAGGCCTTGTGGTGCGCCACAAGAGATGTGATATCAATATCCCCTACCCCGTCGCCATACGTGCAGCAAAACGTTTCACCGCCTACGTACGGTTGGATCCTTTTGATGCGGCCTCCCGTCATCGTTTCGTCTCCTGTATCGATGATAGTCACTTTCCACGGCTCAGCCTTTTTGTGATGCACCTCGATGGTGTTGTTGTTCATGTCGAAAGTGATATCTGACATGTGAAGGAAATAATTGGCGAAATATTCCTTGATCACGTAACCTTTGTAGCCAGCACAAATCACAAAATCATTGATGCCATGAGCACTATAAATTTTGAGAATATGCCAAAGAATTGGCCGCCCACCAATTTCGACCATAGGTTTGGGCTTCAGGTTGGTTTCTTCGGAAAGGCGTGTGCCTAAGCCACCAGCGAGGATTACAGCTTTCATGCGTATTGCTGTTGAGTATGGATGAAAAAATCAAATTCCTTTTCTTGGAATTTGCGTTACATTATTTTGAAATCGAGATTCGATGTGGCAAACAAAATGAAAATTATTTTTTGGCAGACTACCGTCATTGGTTGTAATGTTGATCACTGAACAAAAAACCATGAAAAAGTGAACTGTTTGCGCTAGTGTCTTTCAATTTTTTTCCAGACGGCGAAGACTAAACAGCAATTGCGCTTTGGAAAAGAATTATTTTTTGGGAATTTGTTTGTTTTGTTACCCCGCACTAAAATGCTCGACCCTCATGGGAATGTCGGGGCAGCAAGACTGTTTTGCTTTGTCCGCATCTTGTCCGCCGAAGCACCGATCGAACAAAACCTCGCAGGCCGCGATGCACCTGCGCCAGAAAATCACGATTTTTCATACCAATCGTCCGCAGCGCCCGACCATGGCCCAACCACAAAACAGCGGCGCAGGCGTAACCGAGGAAATAAAACCACGCACGCTGAAAAAGATTCCACCCTTGTGGATGATCTTGGCACAAGCGATCTCGATGATAAGAAATATGTCCGGATTCATCACGCAAAATCAACGTGCACATTTCAACAATCGGTGGATCGTCGCAATGCTTGCGAATGATCCGATAGTACACCGTGCTGATGATTTCCACTTGTAGCAGCACCAACATCTCAAATTGAGCCCCCATGAAGCGTCTGACTCGTTGGAATTGGCGAAAGGCAAATGTATCGGTCACGAAAGTTCCACCCAAACGCCGCACCGCTCCACTCAAGAGCCGCGAATGCTCAGCTTCCTCGCGAAACCACATATCGGTGACACGTTGCGTGCTGCTCGAACTAGCACGATAGACATCAGCATCGCGAGCAATCAAACAACACGGTCCACCACCATCGCCGAGCTGGTATTCTGCTAGCGACCACGCCAAGGCACGACGTTTTTTCTCTTCCATGGCAAAAGGCATCTGCCAATCAGGCTCCTTTCGGTTCATCCGGTTTTTTTCAAAATGCCAGATCCATTTTTGTTGATGTATGTCTCGGTTCGTTTTCATAAGATGCATTGCCAAAGGCGCTTGCACTTTCGCTCCCAGATATGAATCTTTGATGCATCGACAATGAAATTTCGATGAATTGAACAAGCAAACGAAAGCCAAAATGCCCGCTTGTCTTCCCCTATTGACTCATGCATGCTGGGGCGGCGCCATGGCGCAATCGAGACTCCTTCATGAAAACATTCATCACAGACGATTTCCTACTCCACAGTGAAACAGCGCGCGCACTATACCACCTGTATGCCGCGCCCCAGCCGATCATCGATTACCATTGCCATTTGGCACCGGATCAGATTGCGGCAAATCGTACGTTCGAGAACCTTCATCAAATTTGGCTTGAAGGCGATCACTACAAATGGCGAGCCATGCGCACCAACGGCATCGATGAAAAATATCTCACCGGCTCGGCAACGGAACGCGAAAAGTTCCAAGCCTTCGCGGCCACAGTACCTAAGGCCGTGCGCAATCCGCTCTATCATTGGACGCATTTGGAGCTACTTCGCTACTTTGGCATCGATGATTTGCTCGATGAATCCAGCGCCGAGGCCATCTGGAGTGAGGCTCATCGTCAGTTGCCAAACATGCCCGTTCACCACCTTCTTACACAGAGTAACGTCGAGGTGGTTTGCACGACAGACGACCCTGCCGATTCCTTAGAATTTCACGAAAAAATCCGCACTGACGGCACCTTGCGCACCAAGGTTTACCCAACATTTCGTCCCGATAAAGTATTCACCGTTGATCAGCCGACCATTTTCCGCGCTTGGATCGAAAAACTTTCTAACACCAGCAGTGTGGATGCCACGAGTTTCGATGGCTTGCTCGCAGCACTTCGCAAGCGCCATGATGATTTTCATGCCGTAGGCTCGCGCCTCTCCGATCACGGCATGAGCGCCCTCGATGCGCAAGATTGTAGCGATGAGGAAGCAGCGAAGATTTTCGACAGCGCGATGAGTGGAAAAGTCGTATCTCCTACAGAAGCCTCGATGTTTCGCAGTTACATGATGCTATTCTTTGGTCATCTGGATGCAGAAAAAGGCTGGACGAAACAGCTTCACATCGGCGTGCGACGCAACAACAACACTCGCCTATTTCGCGCCATCGGTGCCGACGCCGGCTTTGATTCCATCGATGACAAACCGCAAGCTGCTGGCCTCGCGAAATATCTCGACGATCTGGATCGCGACAATCGTCTGCCCAAGACCATTCTCTACAACCTCAATCCCGCAGACAATTACTTGTTTGGCACCATGACTGGGAATTTCCAGGATGGCAGCGTGGCGGGCAAAGTCCAGTTTGGCAGTGGCTGGTGGTTTTTGGATCAAAAAGAAGGCATGGAATGGCAAATCAACGCGCTATCCAACCTCGGCCTCCTGAGTCGATTCGTCGGAATGCTCACCGATTCTCGCAGCTTCTTGAGCTACACCCGACACGAATACTTCCGCCGCATTTTGTGCAATTTGATCGGTCGTGATGTGGATCGCGGCGAGTTGCCCCGTGACATGGAGTTGCTCGGCTCGCTGGTCGTGGACATTTGCTATGGCAATGCGAGTCGCTTTTTTGGCTTCGAACTGCCCAAGGCATCGCCCGCAGCGGATAGATCCCACTGAGTAAAAACATCGTGCCATGCTTTTGAAAGTTCTTGCGTGACAAATGACCGCGCCATGCTTGAGTGGTGCTGTGAGTGATCATCGGGAAAAAAGCAATGCAGCAGGCTCTAGCGAGCTGCGCGTCGAACCAGCGTGCTTGGATGATTTATCGGCTCTCGTGGAATTGACGATGGATCTCTTCGCGCATTCAGGCGATCTTCGAGCTGATTCCCGTGTGCAAGAACACGGCTTACGATTGATCCTTGAACAGCCATCGCGCGGCAGAATATTCGTCTTGCGCAACCAAGACGCCATCTATGGCATGGTGAATTTGCTCTTTACCATCTCCACCGCCATGGGGGGATTTGTGATCTTAATGGAAGATGTGATCGTGCATCCCAAGCACCGCGGCAATGGTTATGGCAGCTTGCTGATGGACTACGTGTTGGATTTTGCGCGTAAGAAAAATTTTCGCAGGATCACTTTGTTGACCGACAAAATGAGCCAAGACTCGCAGAACTTCTTTGCCAAAATGGGCTTTGAATACTCGGCCATGATCCCGATGCGAAAAATCATCTCATGACACCACTGTATGCCATCGGCCTTGTGGGAAAATGCCTCGGCTCTGTCGAAGCAGATGCTTTCGCGTTGATGATGCTGGTCGTGATTTTTTTCAGCCTTGGGATTGTCGGCTTATTGCTATGGATGATGAAAGTAAAAGCCGCGAAGCGCGATCCCCACGTGGATGCGCTACTCGATGAACTCGCAGAAAGCGCAAAAACCTCAAAAACCAACGCAGAGAAGAAGCACGGCAACGAAACACCTAGCCAGCCTTGGGAAAAGTCCGCAGATTGGTGGAAAGCTCCCTCCGATCAATAAGTCGGCGCACCGTAGGGATCATAATTGCCTCCACCGCCATTGCGGGACTGTTGAATCTTGTTTTTCGACCAAATGAAACCCTGCTTGGTATCGCGCCACATGCCGATGGCGGTATTGCAGGAATTCAACAAACAAATCATAGCGAGCGCAGCGGCGATTTTCATACGGGCATTTTAATTATCAGACAATCCGATGCAATCAATAAAAATGTTTTTTCATGGTGCAAATAGCGACTGTGGTTTCACTGCAAGGCGAGCAAAAATCCGCTGATGTGGTTCCTCTGGAGTTGGCAAAGTTACTTCGATCAAGTCGGGGTCGCTGTCGTTCTCGGTAATCTGCACACCATCGAAGCTCGAAAACGGGATCGTCATATCATTCCATTCCGTGAGGTCGTAAGACCATTGCACCGTGAGATTGTGGCTAAAAAGACTGCTGTCCTTGCGGCGAAACCGGAAAACGGCTGGCGATCCTGGAGTGTATTGGATCGCAGGCCACTCCACTTGATTTCCTACAGCTGGCAACACGGCCTCCATCCGGTCATCGATGCCATTTTCATTCAGATCATTCTCCGAACCACCGACAATGGTGATTTGCCCGGTTACCACATTCCACGTAGTTTTCCCCAAATCTGGAGCGATTTCGATCACAACACCAGGCCCAATGGTAAGATTGCTGGTTTGGAAAAATGAGGCGACAACGCCCGCGCCTGAATCATAGCCCTCCGCACGTTTGATGCGGATCGTGCCGCCGAGGATCGAAATCGAATTTGCGGCGATGCGATCAAATCCACCGGGGACACCGGATTGTACTTCCAGAACCAAGGTTCCCGACTCCATCAAAAAATCGCCATCGACAGTCATCGTACCTGGAGAGAACCCAGGACTGATGAAGCCACCTGCGTTGACCAAATCATCTCCGTCAGCAGCCGACCCGAGAACAGTGCCTGTGCCGATCAAGTATCCACCACTACCGACGACCATTGCACCTGAGCGAAAGTCCTGATCCACTGCATTCGCTACATCACCGAGATAGATCGCAGATGTCGCATCAAGGGAAATCGGCGTGGCGTTTGCAGCAAAATACCCCGGAGATACGGGTTCGGGACGTTTCCATTGCCCAAAGGCACCCATGTAGGAACCAATGGCGAGCCGCGCACCAGAAGTAAGATTCAAAGAGCTTTGCCCACCGGGAACAGAAAAAAATGTGCCGTCAAAACCAACAGGCTCGATAGGTCCAGGTGGTCCCGGCCGCGTGCTTATCGCAGGAGTGCTTGCCACACCAAGTTGCACGTTGCGGAAGCCGACATGGGTGGACTCACCAGAAATGGTAACAGTGCCATTGCCGCCGCCATACTGCGCGACTCCAAGCGATCCCGTTACCGTCGAATCACCTCCAATCGTAAGCTGGGAATGCAGAGCTACAGGAGCCGGCTCATCTGGGATGCCCACACCTCCAGCAGGGCCGACGTTGAAATCGACATCATGAACCGTAGAACCATCTGTGATGATGCCTACGCTCCCGCCAATCACATTTCCCAACAGCAACGATTGAGCGATATTAACCATTTCCACTCGTTCCGGCTGCCATGTGCTTGCACGCATCGTAAAAAGAGCCCCATCGCCAAGATTCAGCGACACTTGATGGAGCACTGCCGGACTCGACACGGAGCCGATGTCACACTTCGCGGTAGCATCTTGAAAAACGAGGTTAACATTTTTCATGCTTGCGCCCATCACGCTTAGATCACTGCGGGTCGTCGTGCCTTGGAGAAAAATATTTCGCACATCGGCGATGTATTTACCCTCTTCCCCATACTCGGTGGTTTCGCCGCCAAGGAACGTTGCGCCATCGGCGAGATCGAGATGCATACGGCTCCAGCGAGATGCGGGCAATGTCGAGTAGAGATACGGCGCAAAATCGCTCATCGGTTTGAGCCGAAGCTCGGAGCCAGCACCAGAAGCAGAAAAAAGCAATCTTCCTCCCGGATCGATGCCCAAGCTATTCGGGATATCGATTTTTGCACCGCTGAGTGCAGAAATGACATGACTCTCGGCATTAAGATGGAGTTGGATCGCCATATTTTGACTGAGGGCGATACGGCCATTGGTCGTTGCGACCCAATCCAGCTGGGCGGAGCCGAAGCTCGAAGAATGCGAGGACGTCACATCGTGCATGGTGATGATACCATCGCGATTGGCACGCAGACCCATTTTCCCATCATTCCCAAGGTTGGCTACGTAACTATGAAAATTCATGGTCGCACCGTCTTCGATCTGCGCCAAAGTGCCGCGGAATCCAGTAAGAACCGTAGAATGATTCACAGAAAATGCAGTTGCCGGAGAATTCACTCCTGTCGCATGGAATATGATAGCCGGATCGGTGGCGGAATTACTGCCGCTAGCACTGACATAACCGATTGTCGCCCGACCTCTTCCGGAGCTGGCGTTGATGACTTTTCCTCTGGCATCATTGAGGACAACCGATGTCGTTTGAAGATGACTGTCACTCTCGAGCGCAACAATCGCATGACTTGTGGCGGGCTCTGGACCCGGCTGGAATTGGTACGTTAGGCTATGAAGATCCGCCACAGAACCAGACCGCAGCCGAAAAGAAGGCGAAGTTTGGGCACCACTACGGGATAAAAAAACATTTCCTTGGCTACGAACATTGCAGCTATTTCCCGCTGATGAAACATCGCCCGTGATCGTCAGCATAGAATTG
Source organism: Verrucomicrobiaceae bacterium (assembly GCA_027487435.1). GTDB lineage: Bacteria > Verrucomicrobiota > Verrucomicrobiia > Verrucomicrobiales > Akkermansiaceae > UBA956. Next base: position 17,190 of record JAIYDP010000265.1, read on the forward strand.
ATGACCTCGATGAAATTGGCGTTGAGAATCGTGCGATCAAAATCAATATTCGCGCCGTTCGCGAGATGAAGTGCATGCGATGCAGCTATCGACATGACACCCAGCGGAGCCGCAGCAACATCAGGAGTGCCCTGGAAAATGATTTCGTCGGCATCGAATTCCACGCGGGAAAAAACGGGAGTCACGGCTGGAGGAGTAAAACCCAAACGAGCTGCTGTGTAGAGCGTGAGATTGTCCGTTGGCAAGGCGAACGATTGGCCGCTGGGATTCTTCACCCCGAAGTCGAGCCAATGCGTATCTGTCGGCACGATGGGCGTTTCCGCTGGGTTCGTGCGGTTGCGCCAGAAGCTCGGATCCCAAAACGATTTCTCGGTCTCCATGCTTTCGCTCGTAAAAAAAACTTGCTCCCCCCTGAGTTCATCCTCAGGCGCAGCATGAAGGAAGGAAACGCCAAACGTCATCAACGCCGACAATCCGCATAAGTGAAGTCGAGACATAGGATGCAGCATCACATGACGCAGCGGAACTTCCTTTACAAAAAAAATCGTAGGCATGGGTTTCTTCATGGTGATCAATCAGTTACGAAGACTTCTATCCAGATCCATCCGCCGCGTCGATACAAAAAAGCATGATAGATCAATGGCTTTCACCGTAGGCTCCATTCGGTCCGAGATGATGGGGGTGATTCACCGTTGATGGGTGTATGGTGACGAGGTTTCACTCGCTAATGTCTCGGAACAATTGCTTCAAGCTATCATACGCCGAATCATCCCAGTTGAAATCGATGTTGGCTATGGCTCGTTCCATCGACAGTCGGTGCTTGGCTTTCTGCCCTTGGGCGATGATTGTCCAGAGACCAAAGCGGACTTTTTCGTGTGGCTTTTGTCCCCAATTTGCTTCGAGGCATGCCACAAAGGGGTCGAGGCAAGCGAAGATTACGGGGTCATTTGAGCGCGCGGCGTTCAAGCAAAGAGTTTCGATCATGCCGGTTTGATCTGCACCAGGTATGACCCAGGCCGCCATTTTGCCCCCTGATTCCAATTCAATCCATTCGCCCGGCTGGGTAACGGTCTGTGCAAATACTTTTTGCATGGAGCCTTGGATGGATTTCCATGCGGCATCATAATCCGAATCGGCATCGCGTGTGACCAAAATTTTAGCATATTCACCGCGCGCGAATTCTGGACTGACTTTGAGATTAGCAAGGAAGGCACGTAAGTTGGATTCCCCATCATAGCTCTCGAATTTCAGGTGCGCATCAAGACCACAGTGCTGGGCGAGTCTTTCCATCACGAGCCTATCGTCTTTGCCCTCGCACAAGACCAATGTTACGGGGGTATGCTCTCTCATCTCATCTCGCGGTTGAACTCGATGGCGGTTGCCATTTCCTCTTTGCCGAAGGTGGTTGCCACGATTTTTGCAGGATCATCGATGCGACGATCAAGTCGTAGATAACGCAGCGGATTACTCGGCACATCCTTTGACGCGCGGTAGGCTGCTTCCATGCACTCGCGACTATGGGTGGTGGCGAAAAGTTGCACGTCCTGATCTTCTAAGACAGCCATGAGACCTTTCCAGTAATCTTCCATGCCCTCGTAGTAGAGGCCGTTTTCAATTTCATCGATGAGTAGAATTTTGGGGCGCTGGGCAAAGATTTCGCAATAGACTTGCAAAGTGCGGGCAAAGGCTTGGCCCATTTGCGTGAAGGGAATCATTTTCCCCTGTCCGAGATCAACATAGACGAGGTGCTTTTTTATGCCTTCGGGTTTGGCATAGCGCAAGCGACGCAGCCGAGGCTCAATAGATTCGCGAAGCAAATCTTGCAATTTATCTTCATTTACTGGATTGAGTGGTGCGATGCGGTTGAAGAGTTCAGAGATAGTTGTTGGATCCGACTGTTTGGTGGATAGAACAGATAAGTGATAGGGGTGTTGATGTGTTGTAATACCCAAATTTCCGTTTAATCCAATCGTCACAGCAACACTAGCAGGGCTTTTGTCCTTCTCAGGTCGAACAAAAGCCCAATTACCTTGGTTTGCTTTTTTGCCGTAAATTGATCCAATATTTGATTCAATGTGAAATCCAATTATTTGCTCATCTTTTATGAGGAGCTTCCAGAAACCCTCAAGAGCATCAACTCCATTCGGTGGCAATTCACGAAATGTAACAGGCAAATCCTTGATCTGATCTGGGCTACCACACAGCAATACCAAAGCCTCCAAAATCGAAGTCTTACCCACGTTATTTCCGCCCACGATCAAATTCACACGACCGAGCTTCTCAAACTTGACGTTTTCGAGACCGCGGAATTGCTGGAGTTGTAAGGTAGAAATCATCTTGTTGTCGGCGATAGGCTAGTGCTTTTCGGAAATGGGGTCAAGCTTGTGATTTACACCTACCCCGAGGGCTTTCTGCGTCTCGATGACGCTTTCGATTTGTTAGGTTCGGTTTCCTGCATTTCATACCATAACCTCGGCGAACATCTCACGAATGCCGGGCATGGCGTCCCAAGCACCTTCCTCCTTGATACAGTCGGGGCAGATGTCGCGTGCGAGCAGCATGCGCACGGCGGCTTGGCGACAAACTCGACAACATGAATGTTCATAGACAAATAACAGCAGTTGCGGTTCCGTGATGTGCTGATTATCGCGCATGATCATTAACAATAGGATGAACGCTTCGTGAGGATCCGTAAAATCAGGCAACTTGGGACGCAAATCCACAAGAAGTTGCAACAACAGATCGGAATCACCGTTGCGGGCACTGCGATGGAGTAGAGTCAGTGCGAGTTCTTTCTTTTTTCTCACCAACGCGGCGAATGCGGCTTCTCTTACTTCAGGTTGGTCGTGTTTGTGAAATACCCATTTTGCCACCTCGCGCACCGCTGGGTGTTTGTGCTGTAGAAGGGCGAGCAAAGATGGGTCAAATTCTGCCAAGCCGTTTTCCAAGAAACATACCAAAACCCTTTGCAATACGCCCGGGTCAGTTTCCTTGTGCAAAAGGCGCTGAAGGCTTAGCCGTTCTTCATGCGTGGCAGAACAGATGTATCGTTGCAGATCATGATACTTCATTTCGTCCCCGTAGATGTGCTGCATTACTTTCTCTAACGTAATCGTAGGCTCAGAGCTTGGATGCGCCCATTTTTCTGCTTCTTCATTTCTGCTTATCATTTTTTCCCGCCATCTCATACGGCGATAGATCCGCACGCAACGGGAAATCATACGACTGGTAGAGAACTTGCCGGATAGCAGTCGCAGCGCGCTTCCTTCTCCGTTGAGTGTGTCGAAATAGTTTATCGCGTCCACAATCTGCCAAACACACCCGAAATATTCGTTTTCATCTTCCCTGCCGAAGGCCTCAGCCACTTGCATCAAGCCCTGCGCACCCTGAGTGGCGATGATATCTTGCCAATGCTCTGTTTTTGAACTGTGAATTTCCTCCCACTCGGGTGGCGCTTCCATGTATCCACTCTCTACCAATTCTTCTTCGATGCAGTTCCATTGGATTTGGGAAATATGGCGATCCATGGTTGTCGCCAGCACTTGGTCTGCAATCCCCGCCACGAGACATAGTTTTGCGAGATTCCACCCCTGAATGGCTTTTTCTTGCGAGGTTGGGCACGGTGGTATGGGATTGTATTCTGTAATTGGTTGCTCATAGCGGCAATGGATCGCTGCATCGAGAATCAAGTCTTTGAAGGCTTCGACGCCGTATCTCATGGCGTGGACAAGGGGGCGTCCATGCCCAGTCGTGAGCGAACGGTCAAACGCCTTTCGATCCAAGGGATAGACCGGAGGAATCACATCGATCGAATCAGGAAACGGAATTTTATAGTCGAATGCCATGGTTTTATCAAATGTTCAACCGTTGTGATGGCAATGGTATTCTACACCTGGCCCAAACCCCTAAGCGTCTTGATGATACCTTCGATTTGGTCGGTGCGTTTTTGATTTTTTCGGAGCTAACTAAGGCGGAACTCTATGTTAGATCGTGGACTTTTTCCTTCGGATCTCGGAATTTTGGCTATGGGTGGTTTTTGTAGCGAAAGAGGATTCCCTCCTACAGCAAGATCGACTTCACCGCGTGGGCTTTTTCGACACCGGTGAGCTTGGCATCGAGTCCTTGAAATTTATGAATGAAGCGAGAGTGATCGATACCTAGACGATTCAGCATCGTGGCATGGAGGTCGAAGATGCTGACCGGGTCGCGCACGATGTTGTAGCAAAAGTCATCGGTTTGGCCGATCGATATGCCAGGCTTGATGCCGCCACCCGCAAGGAAAATCGTGAAGCAGCGAGGGTGGTGATCGCGTCCGTAATTGTCCTTGGTCAGTGCTCCTTGCGAATAGATCGTGCGACCAAATTCGCCGCCCCAGACGATCAAGGTATCGTCCAGCAAGCCTCGTTGCTTGAGATCTTTGATCAATGCTGCGGTGGGCTGATCGGTGTCATGACATTGCCCGCGGATGGCTTTGGGCAAGGTGAAATGCTGATCCCAGCCCATGTGAAAGAGTTGCACGAAGCGCACATCGCGCTCAGCGAGTCGGCGCGCCATGAGGCAGTTTGCGGCGTAGCTGCCGGGGCGTTTCACATCGGGGCCATACATGTCGAGAATGTGCTGCGGCTCTTTGGAAAAGTCGGTAAGTTCTGGCACACTGGTTTGCATGCGGAATGCCATTTCGTATTGAGCAATGCGGGCTTCGATTTCGGGATCGCCGACCACGCCAAGGCGTTGTTGATTGAGAGAATTCAAGTCATCCAACGTAGCTCGTCTTGTAGCTGCGGACATGCCCTGAGGATTGGAGAGATACAGCACCGGATCACCCGAATTGCGGAACTTCACGCCTTGATGCTGAGCAGGTAAAAAGCCGCTGCCCCAGAGTCGATCGTAGAGTGGCTGGTCATCACGACGACCGCTGCCAAAAGAGCTTAGCACCACAAAGGCGGGCAGGTCCTTGTTTTCGCTGCCGAGCCCGTAGCTCAACCACGAGCCCATACTCGGGTAGCCGGCGATTTGCCGACCTGTTTGGAAAAAAGTAATCGCGGGATCGTGATTGATCGCCTCGGTGTGCATGGATTTGATGAAGCATAAGTCATCGGCGATGGTTGAAATGTGCGGCATCAATTCGCTGATGGTGGCACGACTTTCTCCATGCTCGGCGAATTGGAAAATACTCGGCGCGATGGGGAAATTTTTTTGCTTCGAGGTCATGCCAGTGAGGCGCTGGCCTTTGCGGATCGACTCAGGAAGGTCCTTGCCAAAGAACTTGGACATCTCTGGCTTTGGATCGAACAAATCCATTTGCGAGGGCGCGCCGGACTGAAACAGATAGATCACGCGTTTCGCCTTGATCGGCAAATGAGGAAATCCGCTGATCATGCTCGGTGCGTTTGCGGCTTGAAGCCATTGCGGTGAGAGTAGCGAATTCAATGCCGTGAGCCCCAGCAGCGACGATGTGGTGGTGAGAAATGAGCGTCGATTGATCGCATCCTGGGCTTGCAAAAGAAAGGGATTCATAGCGGTGCAACAAAGGGTTTAGTTACGCGTGATGATTTCATCGAGATTGAGAATGACATTGGCACAGACGGTGTAGGCGGCAAGCTCGATGGGATCGACGGCGGCGACTGGCATGTCACCGGCATCGATCAACTTGGCGGCCTCCTGCGGTGCGGCACGATAGGTAACAAGATGGCGTTCAAAGCTTTTTTGCAATACCGATAACTCTTCCGCGCTTGGTTCACGCAGCGTGGCTTGTCGGAATGCCCAAGCGAGTCGTTGTGCAACATCGTTGCCGCCCTCTTTCATCATGCGTTGTGCGAGCACGCGTGCGGCTTCGACGAAGGTGACTTCGTTCAACAAGGCGAGAGCTTGAAGCGGGGTGTTGGTGTTCGAGCGCTTGACGGTGCAGATTTCTCGCGTCGGAGAATCGAACAACAGCATCGACGGCGGCGCTGAGGTCCGCTTGCGAATGGTGTAGAGGGTGCGGCGGTACAACCCGCCATTGGGATCGTGTTTGTAATTGCGCAAGTCGCCATAGACGCTGGTTTCATCCCAGACACCATTCGGCATGTAGGGTCGCACACTCGGGCCGCCGACTTTGCGATCGAGTAGCCCGCTGATGGTCAGTGCCTGATCGCGAACAGATTCCGCTGGTAGGCGCAGTCGAGGAGCGCGGGCGAGCAGGCGATTGTAGGGATCTTGTTCAAGGAGTGACGGGGAAAATCCTTTGACGTTTGAGGATTGCCGATAGGTCGCGCTCATGACCATGCGCTTTTGCATAGCTTTCATGTCCCAGCCGCTCGTCACAAATTCGGTAGCGAGCCAGTCGAGCAATTCCGGGTGGCTTGGCGGCTCGGACTGCATGCCGAAATTTTCGCTGGTCTTGACGATGCCATTGCCGAAAAAGCGTTCCCATTGTCGATTGACCCAAACGCGGGCGGTGAGAGGATTTTGTGGGGAAACAATCCACTGCGCCAGCGTCAAGCGATTGCGCGGAGCTTTGGCGGGAAGCGCTGGCAGCACTGCGGGTGTATTGGCGAATACTTCCTCGCCTTTGTCCGTGTATTGTCCACGGTGCAATACGTAAGCGGGACGAGGCTTAGGCAGCTCCTCCATTACCATGGTGACGGGCATGGCTTCATCGAGCTTCACCAATTGTTTTTGTAAATCAGCGAGTTTCGTTGCCTGTTGTTTGCCGTTGTGATCCATGGTTTCGCGATAGTATTTGCTGAGTTGCTCGGCTTGTTTTTTGTCGCGCTTATTCGCTGCGAGGACGATGATTTTTTTTATGTCAGCAGGCGTTTGTGCATGCAGATTGGTATTTTTTTCCCATTCGCTTTGGGCTTTTGCGAGAGCTTTGTTTGATTGCGCTAACGCTGCGGTAAGTTCTGCGATCTTCTTTTCTAACTCTTTTGCCTGCTTGTGTTGCTCGGCCGTGCCCACGCGGATGATGGGATCGAAATTGCCACCGGAGCGATTTTTCGCACCGACTGCGACACCGGTTTCATTGATGTTGTTAAAAAATGCGAACATCTGATAAAACTCTTTTTGTGAAATCGGATCGTATTTGTGATCATGGCAACGCGCACATCCCAAGGTGAGGCCAAGCCAAGTGGCGCCAGTAGTATCGGCACGATCGATCACGTTTTCTATGTGCCACTCTTCAGGAATCAAACCACCCTCGCCATTGAGTCGATGGTTGCGATGGAATCCTGTCGCCACGATTTGCGCGTTGGTCGGCTGGGGTAGCAGGTCACCGGCGAGTTGTTCGATGGTGAATTGATCAAAAGGTTTATTTTCGATGAAAGCGCGGATCACCCAATCGCGCCAGGGCCACATGATACGTGAACTATCGCTCTGAAAGCCATGACTATCTGCATACCGTGCATAATCCAGCCATGTGCTTGCCATGTGCTCGCCGTAGGCTTTCGATGCCAGCAAGCGATCGACCAGAGCTTCGTAGGCAACTTTGGAGATCGTGTATCCCGTGCCATCCGCAGAGCGGCAAGCCTTCACAAACGCTTCTACTTCCGCGGGTGAAGGAGGCAAGCCAGTGAGGTCAAGAGTGACGCGGCGGATCAACGTCTGCGGATCGGCAGGCGGGGAAAGCTGCGCCTGTGCCTGTTCGAGTTTTTCTAACACAAAGGCATCGATGGCATTGCCAAACGAAGCGGACGTACTTTTGACAGCAGGAACATTCTGCCGTTTCGGCGCGACGAAAGCCCAGTGCTCCTCGTATTCCGCACCCTCAGAAATCCAGCGCTTGAGCAATTCTTTTTGCGCACTGTTGACGATTTTGTGGGTCTTGGGCGGCGGCATGATTTCATCCTCATCATCGGTGAAAATTCGCTCAATCAAATCGCTCTCCTCAGGCTTGCCCGGCACGATCGCGCCTGCCTTGATGACCTCGGCACGAATGTCCAAACGCAAATCTTCCTCGCGGTTTTTTTCATCCGGGCCATGGCAATAGTAGCAATTTTCCGAAAGGATCGGCCGAATATCGCGATTAAAGCTGACTTTCCCCTCGACAGCAGACAACTGCGAGATCGAGAGAAAAAAACAAAAAGTTCCGGTAAGAGGCAAGTGCATGAAAGTGATTCACCCTGAATACGACACGAAAGCACCAAACTTTCTACCAGATGCGTTTGACGCCCCACAACGCAGAGCCATGCCCTGTGTTTGGCTGACATCGATAAGACTATCGGGAGTTTTCAAAGTAGCGAGCGAGGCAATCATCTCAGGGAATCTTCTTGCTGGTTTTTCTGTTTGCGATAGGGTGACGGGGTGTTTCGTAAACTCGCAAAAATGATGCTGATTCTCGGCGGCGGAGTGACGCTGGGAGGACTCGCGAGTCGTTTCCGCACGACCATAGGTCTGGAGGAACATGGCAAGGCCGAACAACCGGTGGTTTTTCACAAAGAACTCTTTGCCCAAGCTTCGTCCATCGACTCGGTGGTGATGCTGGCGCATCAACTGCCGAAGTCCGATGCGGAACAATGCGCAGCATTGGCACAAGCGATGTTGCTCAAGCGCATCCAGGTCACAGTCGAGGATGGCGATCAGAAAACGGCTCAAGAGCAAGTGCTACCGACGCGGGTGTGGGAAGGTTTGTTCAAACGCTGGATGCAAGTGGCACCGCAGGCGGCTTGGGCTTTTGTGGGAAAACATCATGGCCACGAACTGCCGCTGCGCACCGCGGCATTGCGGCAATGGGCTTTACTCGATCCCATGGCAGCGGCAAAAGCCGCAGGTTCAGCCATTTCGGAGGAAGAAAAATTTACCATCGCCAAAGCCTGTATCGAGGCGAACCCGGCAGTCGGATTGCATTTGTTAGTCGAATGGGGGGTGGATTTCGGTGAAGCTAATATAGATTTCACCTCAGAAGATGAGCCAGACTATCGTGGTCCCATCAGCGCCTTGTTGGAGAAGTATGCGGAAAAATCACCACGCGCGGCATTGGAGTTTTGCCAACTTCACGAGCCAAAACATGTAGGCGATGTCTGTGCTGGCTGGATGCGTCTGGATTCAAGCGGCTGCCTCGCATGGATTCAGGAACTGCCAGTGGAAGAGCAAAAGGACATTTTACAAACGCTCACCGATGAAGCAGATGTGAAAGCGGAGACTGTGCGGCGACTCGCAGTGCTTTGTGAGCCTAGCGAGCGTCGCGATACGATACGTGAGGGAATCTCACTAATCGCAAAACGCGATACCGCTACTGCTCAGTCATTGATCGACGAGCTATTGAGCAATCCTACGGATCGGCTCGTTCTACGAGATGAAATCGCGGAAGAGATTGCGGATGCAGATCCTCGCAAGGCCATGGACTTTTTGATGATTTCTCTTCGTCAGCCCATGCCGATTGATATAGAACCACTGTTACCCATGTCAATTCATCCAGGATATAATTTTGATCAGGGACCTAGATTTGGAAATGCCGCTTTTATTTTTGAAAATTATATCGAGCTTAGCCAAGAGGCGGGGGTAACGAGAGAAGACGTTTTGCTGCGTCTCCATGAGATTCATCCACAATACCGCCGTTGGATGATGGAGGACAACTTGCACACACTCCAGGATATCCTGGGAAATCCTTCAGAATGGTTGCCCACTTTGATAGAACGAATGCCAAAAGAGCAAATTCCCGATCTTGTAGATTTCTTTGATTACTCTACCTCAGAGCAACTGATCAAAGAAATGCACTCATCGCCACAGGGAGCTTTTCGTGATGCGTTAGCGCAGCGATCGCTGGAGATGATGTTAGAGGAGAAAGTGCCAGTGACAACTGTGGTAGAGAAAGCACAAGAGTGGGGAGGCGATTTCGACTGGTCTGAAATCTATGATGCTTGGATGGATCATTCGCCAGAAGAAGCCGTGAGTCATTTATTGAAGCGAACAAATGCCACGGAAAATGAATGGGAAGCTGTCATTCATGAAGGTTATGGCCGGTATGCAGAAGTGATCGAAGACTCTGTCGAAAACATGCCGCAGGGGGCGCTCCGCGATTCTTCCGTTTCCGCGCTGTCCTACTCCGCCATGGGTGAGAACAAGGACATGGTGACTGCAATGTATTGGGCAACAGAGGTCAAGAATCGCACAGATCGCTATGCTTGCATGAAAAACCTATGGAAGACATGGCAGGACGACGAAATGCTTTCGCAAGATGCGCATACAATCGAAGGTGTGCGGCAAAACATCGTACGTTCCACTCTGGATGCGCAGGAAAAAGCTCTTTGGTTAAACCGCCTAGAAAGTGAGGTTCTGAAATGAAAATGGCATGGATGGGATTTGTCGTTTCGTTCATTGCAGGATACGCTGCCTTTTCTTGGCATGGTATTGACTGGCGCGATGTGATGACGAATGAAAAGCCTATTACACGTGCATCAACGAGTCGTGAGATCAGTATAGATGGCGAGTATGAGAAACTGATGTTGAACGAAGAAGAGCGCTATGAGATTGCGTTGGAAAAGGCGAATCGTCTCACCGAGTTGTTAGGGCTGGGGGAAAAAATGCACCAGAACGATGACTTGGGGATACTTGGTTACAATCCGCTAGTAAAAAAGCTGGCTCGTCTTTTTCCTCAACAAGCCTTGGAATACTACGGGGCTTGTCCGACTGATGCCGAAATGAATCGAAATATGTACGAAGCTGTACTCTGGGAATGGGGTCAACTGGATTTCAGATCATGCTCCACCTATTTGGCAAGCCTATCAACCGCACGCTTCATGGATTTAGTTCGTTACTGGGGAGTTTTGGCTCGAGATCGTATGGTGTCGCATCCGAAAGATTGCATCGAGGCTTTTCAAGAATTTAGTAAAGAAAAACAGCGAGATTTCATCGACAATTATGGAATGAGCGATGCACTGCTGGAAGCACTTTTGTCTGTGGCCAAGGATCAGCAATACGTTGCTGAAAGAAGCGAAAAACTTGCGCAAGAAAAACAGCAGCGTGAAGAACGGGCAAAGCGAGAATCCGACGAAATGAAAAACTCGCAGCCGAAGGTGGCTACGCAAGTGGAAGCATTGAAAAGTTTATGGCGAAGAGAGTGGCCCACTCCAGATGTCATGGTGGAAAACATTCGTGCCCTTGAGACACGTAAGGAACGGCGTGAAATGCTAGATTGGGTGACTCGACCGCGTGGAAGTTCAGCGGAGGAACCGCAAGCTTGGTTGCAGCGCATCTCAAAGGTGTTGCAGGAAGTGGGGGATGTTCCTTTGTCGGCTCTGGAATATCCGCGTGGGACAATCGATAAGTATCAAACGGTACTTGCTGAGTGGTTGCCACAACAATCGCCTGAAATGCAGCGAACTTGGGCAGAATCAGTCGTTCGATTTCAGGATACGCACGAAGCCTTAGCTTGGATCGAACAACTCAATACCCAAGCCTTGCGGCACGACATGCGTGATTTCGCATGGGAGCGTAGTGTGGCTGAGGAGCCAAAAAAAGCGGCGGCAGCCCTGATGCAGCAGGCTACGCCGCATGAGTTGGAAATCCATTTGCCCGAAGCAGTCTATGGCTGGGCCAAGCACGACTACGCCGCGGCAAAACAATGGCTCGAAGCGCAACCGGACTCCGAAGCCAAAACCCAAGCACTTCAGAAAATCGAGGTAAAGTGATTGATTCGCAACTTGCATCTCGGGCAAGGCTCCATCCTGAGCTCATGCTTAGCACAGCAGAATGCTGCGACACCCTATGCAGCGTGCTGTGAAGAACAGCAGCTTCACTGGCGTGGCTTTAGCACCAAGAAATTTCGCACGGGGTTGTTAAAAAAGGGGCGCACAGTCTGACCGCCGCCGGGGATATCGGCACTGACGAAGAGTTCGGCGGAACGACCGCCATCGAGGTTCAGTGCGCTGGCTATGGGGAAACCCGCAGGGCTGGCTCCGGCGAGGGCGGCGGACAGCGCGCTGAGCGTGCATGGCGATGTGCGACCGATGACCCAGAGACTGCCGCCATCCCAGGCGATGAAGGAACGGGCGCTTTGTCGCTTGGCTTCCAGTCCTTTTACAGGTGCTGATTTCTCGGCGAGCATGGGACCGGCTTGCAGTAGATGATTGGCGCGGAAATTTGATTTTTCGCGTCGAAGAATCGAACTACGGCCTTGGTCTTCATACCAAACCCCACTGCCAAGTGAGGATGGATGAGTCGCACCGGCGCGTTTCCCGTTGGCGATGCAAACCCCAAGCGGTTTGCCTTCGGGTGTAAAAAAACCGGCGTTGATTGCAGCGATCCCACCGATGGATTGCGCGGCTTCCTTGCTCGTAGGCCACAGGGTGCCTGGCCCCGCTGGCTGATCTAGGACATGGAGTTGGTGGCTGCGGATGTCGAAGCTAACGCACTGCATGGTGATGCCTTGCAAGGTGACATTGTGATAGCGTGGCGCGACTTTTGCCGCAGGCGCAGCACGTGGTGCGTCTTCGGCGAAGAGAGCGAGAGTCATGGCGAAGAGGCTGAAAAGGCGCAGGATCATACTTCAGGTCGGTGGATGGTGAGTTGCGGAAAGGGAATCACCCAATCGTTTTCATTTGCGGCATCGACGGCAGCTTGCTGCAGCAAGCGAATGATGGCGGGGTATTGAGAAGCAAGGGAGCCATCGGCTAAGCAAATGATGATGAAATCCAAGGACGATGAAGATGCGGAAGAAAACTGAACGCTGACGGATAGAATGGACTCAGGCGGGTAAGTCGCTTCAAGCAAGGCTCGCACTTTTGCTTGGATGACCGGGGGAATGGTGGTCGTCGCGATGCTTTGGTAGCGATAATCGAGACCGAAGTTGGTGCTGACGCCAAAGCGCTTGCTGAGATTGTCGGGATTTTTTGCAAGATAGTTGTTGATCGTATAAGTCACTACGGAACCGCTTAGTTTTTCCAGCACGACTTGCTCTGGAGTTTGGTGGAGGATTATTCCAATCAATCCATCGTCCAGCCTGACGTACTCGCCCACGTAAGACGGAAACCAAGGCTCGTCTGGCATGGTCGGCCTTGAATGAGATTGCAGCAAGGCTTTTGCGGGAATTTGAATGATTCCACCATTGAGCGCAGGATTTTCTAGCGTGCTGAAAAAGTTGAGCGATTTGACTTTCCATGGCAGTCCATTGTGGATGATGCGCTCACCGATGCGGACGTTACCAAGATTGAGAATCAGGCGGATTTGCTCAAAATACGGGGGCAATGCCGTGCGCGACACCCACGCCATGCCGATGAGGAAAATGAACGCCGCTGTGAGCAGCAGCCAGTCATTACGCACGTAAAACACCAACAATGCCGACATCAGCGCCATCAAGATCACGGTGGCATGAGCAATCACATCGGTGAGACGCGCCGCGATGCAAGCTTCGCCTTTTTTGTGCAGCGGACTGTAACGGCAAATGTAACGATATGATCGACGAAGCAAAGAGAATGAAGCAACACTGGCGATGACAGCAAGTAGCAAACTCAAACCTCGATTGCGCCAAAAGTAGGACAACGACTTCGTTATCGCCGTAAACACCGAAGGCGCGTTTTTTTTGCGTTCACCAAGCTGGATGTTGAGATTTTTGACTTGGCTTAGCGCATCGTTCTGCTTTTTGACCCACGATTTGCGCAGAGCCGTGAGGCGAGTTTTCAGCTCTTCCGAAATAGTTTCCCCTAGTGCTACATCGAGGTTCCGCAATGCTTCTTCACTGATCGCACGCTTTTTTTCCAGTCGCTGAATCTCTAACGTGAGATTTTCGATTTCTCTTGGCTGTGCAGTTGCCTCGCGCAATTCACGCATCAATGGCGCGAAAATGTTTTGAATCTCTTCTTGGATCGAAAAACCTTTCGTCGGTTGATCCGCCAACTTCGAGGCATCGATGCCTGTGGCCGTGGTGGCTAACTCCTGTTTTTTGGCTTTGATTTTTTCGGAAAGCGCACTGGCTTCCGCAGTCAATTCTTTCTTCTTTTCTTCGAGAGTCGCAGCTTTGATTTCAACCCCGAGTCGCTCGAGGTCTTTTTCATCCGCTTGAAGCGTGAGGATCAAGGACTCTAGCGCATCGAGCTTGGTATTCGGAGCATTTTCTGCAATGACTGTCGGTGTTTCCTTAGGTTCTTGCGCGGTGAGAGGCTGCACAAATGCGAAACACAAGAAAATGGACAGCAAACGTAACATGGGAAATGGGATGCCAAGAACTAGCCAGCCCATGGATGATTTGTCAAGATATCAGAGCGTCAAACGAGGAGAAACAACGCGAACATCACGGCTTCAGTCCACGAACGATGGCTGTCACGTTCTGGCGAATCATTTGCTCGTAGGATTTAACATTCGTGCCATCGGCGCTCAGGGCATCGCCCAATTGAATTCCCGTGTCTTTGGTGATGGATGCAAGAATTTTTGGATTCGACTCTTTTTCAGGGAAAATGGCGGCGACTTTGTTTTCTTTTAACTCGCTGATGAGCGCAGCAAGTTTTTTGGCATCTGGCAGTTGTTCGCGATTGATCCCCTGGACGGGATAGGAAGTAAAGCCATAGTCTTTGCAGAAATAGGCAAAGGCATCGTGAGCCGTAGCGAGCTGACGACGGGCTTTCGGAACGCTCGCAATTTCTTTCCTGACCCAGCGGTCTAGTTCCTCAAGCTTCGCGATGTAGGCATCGGCACGCTTTTGATAGTAGGCTGCGTTTGGCACGTCCGCAGTCGCTAGTTCTTTTTCTACGACCCTTGCCGCACGACGGAAATTTTCGATGGAATGCCACCAATGCGGATCGATCTCCTCCTCATGCTCGTGCTCTTCTTCGTGATCATGTTCGCAAGTGGAACAGGTGCCAGTGATGGACGGCAGGCTTTGCCCCACCTCGATGATGCGTGCTGGAGCTTTGACGAGATTGCGTAGCGATGGAAGATAGGATTCCATTCCCTTGCCGGAGAGGAAATAGAGTTGCCGATCTGTCGTGGAGCGCAGTTGATCGGCTGTGGGTTCAAAATGATGCGGATCCCCTGTTTCACCAATCAAATCAAGATTCTGAATCTTGTCGCCACCGATTTGCTGAAGCAGATCATTGAGCAAGGGATGCAAGGTGCAGGTTTTCACTTGAGAAAAAGCCGCACTTGCTGAGAGCAGAAATAACCAAAACGTTTTCATCGGCTTCTAGGTAGCACGGCCAGCGAATCAAGCAAGCGGATACGCAAGTATTTTGCATCAAAAACCCATTCAGCTAGAAAGATGGGCATAAAAATCAATTCCCGTTTCTTTCCAGACGCTCGATGCGGGTGCCGAGTGTCGAATGACTGAGCAAGAGGGCGAAGGCTTTGACATGCGTTGGGTCAATATTGTTATGATCGCGATAGTTGAATTTTCCTCGCAGGTCAGTGTAACCGTCTTTGAAAAACTGCACGGAATCATCATCCATGCAAGCATAGACTTTCACGTAGGTCTGCGGCATGACTTTGCTGCTGGCTTGTTCGACCAATTGGATTTCGCCTAACGCTTTGTTGGTTTTCATGGCAAACTTGCCACTGTTGATGTTTTGCAAGATTTGCGTATTCGCGGACTCCACAGCAGCAATGACGTTGCCTTTTGCGTAGTCAGGTGGAAGTGTGATAGCGGTTTCGTTGCCGCTCAGTTTGACATTGAGAATCATGTTTGGGCGTATGGCGTGATGCAGAACCTTGCTCTGCTCCAGGAAGGGATTTGCCGTAAAAAGCAGCTCCATATCCACTTGATAGAGATGAACTTCGGCTTGTCGTAGTCCCTCATGCGTTAGGAGAATTTTACCATTTTCCTTATGAGCCATGGTCAAATAACTGCCGATGGATGGTTTCTTTTCCATCTCCGCATTGGCGACGACAGGCTTGGCGATTTCGTCAGCTTGGGCGATGACGGATTGGAAGCGTTGCCTCCAGATGCCGAGGGGGTGTTTTTCATAGGTCAGGGCAATCGCTTTCGCCGCAGCAGTTTTTTGCTGATAGAAGAGAATGTAGCAGTGCATGTAATCGTAATGCAGATACTGGAGAAGTTTGGCTCGATCAATTTTCGCGAAACTCTCTAACGCTTCTGCGATCCGGTTTTGTAAAAACAGGAAATAGCAGAGTTGCAGATGATCATCGGCAGAGAGATCGTTTTTGTGGCATAGGATGTTGAGGAATTGCGTGTAGTGCGCCTTTGCTAGATCGAGAGGTAATTGATCTTGAGAACCAAGGCGATGAGCACGGGAGTTGATGAAGGGATCGAACTCTTGATCAAACCAATGCAAGTCTCTAGCAGAAGTCACTTTCAAGAATGGACTATCGAGCCATGGACCCACGGCATGAATGGTGCTTGAGTTTTCCAAATAACGCCGGATGTTTGCTTGATCGCGATGGTAAAAGGCAAAGCTGAAGACTTCCGCGTGAAAGTGAAGTCGATCGTTCAAGATCGCCATAACTTGATCATAAAACGCCCGATCCTTGAGCCGCCAAAGGATTTCATACAGATCGGTATGATCATCGAAAAGTGATTTTGTGCGCAAGAAATCTAACAATTTTTCCTCATCGCCATCATCGGCTAAATCATAAAAGTAGTCCTCGTCGGTGCTAGTGAATTCGTCTGTCACTCGCATGGTGGTGACTTGCGGATAGGCAAGGATGGTATCGTTCTCGGAAACATGAAACGGGTAGCAGGTGAATTCGCCTAGCGCAGGAAAGTAAAAGGAGTAATTGATTTGTTCGTTGGAGTAGGGCGGCAATTCAAGCGTGACAGAATCGGTTGCAGGACGCCCCATTAAAGGAAGTGAACCGGAAGGAATTTGCCAGAGCACTTGAACTTGTCGAGTTTCCCCAGTGGGATTGGCAATGATCAGGGCAGAACCATAGGCTGTGCTAGGCGAAAACTTGCCACCGATGATGGTGTTTTCGATTTGGCGGCCATTGACTTCTTGATAGCGCTGACTCGCTGGGTAAAACGTTTGCCTAACGAGGATGGGAGAGTTTTCGATGATATTGTTCGTCTGGCGAGTATCGCGATAGAACAACAGCAACGGCTGCTTTGCTTTCAGGCTTAGTGCATCATTGGTCAACGCGGTTTCTGATGGAACCTTCGTGAATGGCAGGTCGAGAACTGCCAGCGCCATAAGCATTTCATTATCGTTTTTCATGCACTCGTTGAAGTGAGTAGAAAGAAATTCTCCCGTGCCATCCCACTGCGCCAGATCTAACCAAAAGCGATTGATGGTAATCATCGTAGCAGGGTTATTCATGCTGTGGTTGCGGTATTGCCAGTATTGACTTTCTTGGTAGGCACGGGTCGTGGTTGTATGATCCAATGAGGCTTTGGATTGCTCGGCCACCTTTACTTTAGAATCTAAGGATTCGCCCAAAGCAAATGCATCGGATGCAGGAGCGTCCATGAAGGGGTCTTCACTGCCGTTATAGGCTAAAGAATTTTCTTCCAGTGCGAGGCCATTCCCCGACAAAGGCGTCCAAGCTTTCGGTGATTCTGAAGCTTTTAAGCTTTGAGTAATTTCTTCGATCAACTCGATATTGCTGGGCGTGTTACGCACGAGTAATGTGGAGCTTGCAGGGTCGTAGGAGGCTGATGCGCGATAAGGAAACGGAACACCTCTCTGTTCGAGGAGATGTTGAATACTGATGGGATCTTTTTTTTCATCATTTTCGCTACCACTGGAGAAAGCAGCAACAAAATCGGGAGGCACTTGAAACACTCTTACGACCATATCTTCAGACATATCTGACGATGGCCTAATCGCGATAACATTCCGTTGAATCGAATATTTCATTCTGATGAGTTCACAGATTTGTCTCAATGCTTCAACGAAGGGCACATTGGTGAGCTTCATTTCACGAATTCGCACAGTCGCTAGATTCGAGAGGAATCGTTCTTCACATTCCAGAGTGTATTGGGGAGAATAACCTTGGAGAAATGAGATGGCTTCCGCGATGGTAACATCTTCCAAATTTACTGAAGGAATGATGATCGACTTCAAATGATTCATGAGCGCTTGCTCCTCAGCCAAGCGTTCTTGCTCATGCAGCAATCCGAGAGATGCCAGTTCTGCACGTTCACTTAGACTCAATTGGCTGCCTTCGAGTGCTTTGGAAAAATGCATAGCCTGCACATTCAGGGGTATGGGGAATTTCAGCATTTCATATTGCATTTCCTTACGAATGCGAGCCGCAGCCGCTGGCATGGCTCGGCAAAGCAATGCTCGCTCGGCAGCGTTGAGCTTGAACCATTCTTTTTGATTGAGATACTCGCTAAGGTCGTGCTCTAACAAATAATGATCCATGAAGGTAAGTTCGCGTTTTTGCACAAGATTCGGTTTCACAAACTGATCGAAAAATTTCCGATCCTTGCGCGCCAAGAATAGGTGCAATTCATGACAAGCGTGGAGTTGGTATCGTTGGATTTTTTCAGCTTCGGCCAAGGTGTTCCATTTCGGCAAGAAGGATAACGTGTAAAGTGAGTTATTCGACGAACTAACAAAAAAACGGAATACATCATCGAGAGTGGCGTATTCCTTCCAGCGGGCATCGAGCATGTTGTTGATCACTTCGCTCTGGTCTTTTGCAAGGATAACCGCGCGCTGCGTGCCGATGTAATGTTTGCTTGGGTCAAACGCGCGCTGAAGTTGTCGTTCGCGCTTTTTCAAAGGGATCTGCTCCAGCGGCACTACGGTCTGATGGTAGTGATTGCCATCGGCAGCACAGATGGTAAGGAAGCGAGCATCGGGCATTTTGTTGCGTTCGATGGTAACCACGCCATTGGCATCGGGTTGGAGATCGTAGAAAACAGCAGAACCATGGACGAGGAAATCGTAAAGCGGGCTGTTGTGTGCTGAATCGATTTTTTTGTTGTTCACGGAAGAACCTCTAGCACTGCCGAACGCTGATCCTATGCTTGACGAGCCCTTTTTCTCGAAGCCAGCAGGATCGTAGTTGCCATCGTCAGAATCAAAATGGACACGATGCACCAGTCGTCCAGGACGGGGCAGCATGTTGCCCGGAAAGATCTTGTTGCCACGGCGATCGAGGACGTAGCGCATTTCCTCGTCCAGTCCACGATTGTTGAGAAACGATGATTCGTGATATCCGAGAATGGTATAAGCTGGTAGAATGGTAGGAAGCATATCCCAAGACTCAGACAGAGATGGAGTGGCGGAAAATTGCGAGGCAACTACGGACACGCGGGCTTGGGCACTCGGCTGCTTCAAGCGGATCTTGATCGTCTCGCGATTCACGTCGGTGGCAGAAATTTGCAGCGTGGAGGGCAATGTCGGTTGCAAGATGCGTTGTGGCGACACCAACAGCGACGAATTCGGTTTTGCAGGCGAAATCCGCACAGGAATGGTGGTTTGATCAATGGTTAAGAGGAAATTTCCTGCGGGGATATTTTTGATGATCAATTGATCCTCCTCGATGCTGAGCAACGCCGTGTGATCTCGTGTGGGGAGCGCTTGATCAGCCGATTTCGGCGAAGTAACCATCGTGGTCTCTACCAAGCTCATGCCGCTACGCTTGGTATTTTTTGCCAATGGAATGCGGATGACCTGATCGGCGGACGTGTGGATAACTTGCGGCAAGGTGATACGCTCTAACGAATGCGGAGCATAGGGCTCCGTCGAGATTGAGGTGACATCGAGCTTGACCATCTCGATATCTTTGAGTGGGCCGAGCTCGATCACGCCCTCTTTAGACGTCTGCATCATGATGCGCAATGGCAGCTTGAATTCACGGTGCGTGAAAATTAGCGGAATCGTTCGCTCCGACCATGGCTCCCCATTTCTGCCTAAAATTTCCACACGATGTCCTTCTGTGGTCTGCACGAAAAAGCTCGAGTAGATGGTGTCGGTAGCCAAAGATTGATTGAACTGATAGACGTGGTTGGCATGGAGACGAATGGGCGATACATTCTGTTCGCGGGGGATTTCGGCATCAACTTTGATCTTCAAACTTGTGGCATCGCGCGGCATCGTGAAGTCTGCCGTCATCACGGACTGCCATTTCTGAAGGCTGATAACATGATCGCTAGTGGCACCAGAGAGGAGCTCTGCGGTGATGGTAATACTGCCGTTTTTGATGGCATCGAGCGCACAAGGCTGTCCGTGAATGAGCAAGCGCGGTTGCAAGAAAATGCGCGATGTTTGATCGGCGATGAGCTGCTCTCGGTCGATGTGAAACCCGCAGAAAAATTGATAGGTTGCAAGAGTTGAGCCAAGGGTCACGTGCTTGGCAAGAGTCGCCCCCTGAGAGGTACCAGGGGTTACTTCGATCACCGCTTTTTGCGATACGGATACAGCATCGGTGTAGGGAATCAATAGAGTCCCGTCCTCTTGTGAGACCAGCGTCTCGCGACTGGTATGAACGCGGAATGAGCGAATGGGTTGCTGGGATTCATCAAACAATCGAATCAACTGACCGGCGCTTGTTTGTTCAATGTAGGGTATCAAATCGCCCTTACGAATCAAAGCTCTGCTAGCGATACCGCCAGATACGCATTCGATGACCCATGCTCCACGACCTTTAAGTTCCGGCACGGCAATGCTTTCCCGATGTTGAATGATGGGTGCTTGTGCAAAGCTCAAGGTTCGTTCCACATGCGGCACTAGGCCATCAAGCTCAATCGTTGCGTCTGGATCATCGCTGTGGTGACGTAGGTAACGCACGAGATCCAGTTCAAAAATACGCAACGATATGCTCGGCGTGTTTTTGCAATCTAACAAAAGAACGACATCATCCTTCGCAGAAAACTGGTTTTTTTGCTGTGCCGCAAATGTGAGCTGAGCTTCTTGGCGCAGTTCTTTTAGCTCCTCGGCAGAGAATGCCGCAGCCCATTGGTTATCTTCATCGCCCTTGAGCAAATGCGCCTTGGCGTGCAGTTTTTTTGCTGCGTCTTCCAGCAAGTATTTTTCAAAGTCGCCAAGATCTTTCGTCTCTCGGAGAAAATGAATGAGCATGGATTCTAGGTCATCTTGATTGCCAGAAAGATTGCCGCCGATGACGTCAAAGTGCGATTGACCAAACATCGTTTGCATTCCTGGAGCCACATTTTTGGGTTCACGCAGCAGCGAGCAGTTTTGCAATGGCAGCGAAAGAAAACGCAGCAGATCTTCGCGCGAGAGTTGATTGATTTTACGCTGCAACAATAATTTTTGCCAAAGGCAATCGGCCTTCCACGGATCAAACGTCGGCGGCAGGTTGCGCAGATAGTCGTCACAGGTTTGAAGATGGGCAAGATATCGCAGAGGATCGCGCAGGTAATTGCGCTCATCCGATGGACGCAACGTCTGCAAATAGCGAAGAGAAAATTTCTGACTGAGTGCGAGTGATGGAATGCGATTGAGGAGTGTCTTTAATTGCTCGTGAGTGAGCGATTGATGAATCGTTTCACTGCCAAAACCTGCGAACGGATACTTTTCTAGGCACAGTGCGATCAACTCAAGCGCATCGGCAGACGCAGTTGTCGGAAGCAGTCGCAGAAGCGCTAAACATTTTTCGTCGGAGAGGTTTTTTAGATTTTTAAGTTCCGCCGTCAGACGTTCTGTGGTGTAATGCCGCCATGGTTCATCGGGTGTTCTCTTGCGAGCTTCGGCTTCAAAGGCGCTTGCCGAGATCTGTTGTGGGTCGAGCTTCGATGGTTCTACGCGAGATTCCGCCACGGACGATTTCTCATAATCAAAAGTAAAGTCCAGTTTCTGCGATAACTTTGCCGCGGTAGCATCAGGATCGGATTTTGCCCCTAGCAACAATTGTCGATTTTCCAGCACGGAAAACCCCGTGTTCATGATACGAAATTTCGGATTTTCGACATATTGTTGCCATTCTCTCATGGTAGCATAGAAGGCTACATCATCACCCCGCAATTGCTGCTCAAGAGCATGATAATAAAACCAATCGCGCGTGAGAGGAGTGAGCTTTTGCAGAGCTTCCTTTCGCGTGGTTGGGGTAGCAAATTTCTCCAAAAACGCCATCTCCTGTGCTGGGAGTGCAAGGGTGAAAAGAACAAAGAGGAAAGCTTTCATACCAGAACACTCTAGCAGGAAGGCTCCGCGTGGAAAGAAGGAAAATTTCAGCCATCGCAAATCCTTGCATGGGCTATAGGAGCCATAACGAGCAACAGAGCTACCCGACCTATGGCAATAATGCGAGTGGCGGGTCTATTGATCGCTTACGATTGTTTGTGCCGTACTTGATATGCTCGATTCCCCTTCACTCCGCTCCGCAGTGCCATTTGATTGGGACATGTATCACTTGCCTGCGGCGGGAGCAGCTTCTTTTGCCTCGGGTAGTTTACAAGTGAAGATCATTTGAACTTTGGTGCCAGTCTTAGGGATGGTTTTTTCGTTAACTTCTAAGCCTGAACCAGGATCGCCGTACGGGTTTTCGTTAGGAATTCCGTACTGGATGAGCGCAGTGGGATCTGGCCAAATGCCAACGAGAACACCGCTGAGGTTAGCAGCATAGAGTTTATTTCCGCCGTTTTCTGGCGTATGAATGAACGACCCGCAAAAGATCCACGAGTCTTGCGGCTCCTTTACTTCGACTTTTTGCTGCCCTGGAATGGGTGGCCCCTCCGCTTCTCGGCTGCGCATCAATTCGTGTAAGCTGTAGCGTTTTTTCTTCGATTCTTCTTCCCACTCTACGTGAATTTGCACGCGAGATTGATTTTTTTTCTCTACTTCCATCCACCAGATTTCTGGGGAGCTGTGGGTCTGTGGGCTGGCCCTGAGTCCGCAGAGCAGCAATGCGGCGTGGATCAATTCGGGCTTCGCGGTCGTGGTGAAAAGTGCCTCGTGTTCAAAGGTGCCAGGCTTGCAAACGGCAAATTCTAGGATCCCCGTCTCCAAACAAGCAACGGCTTCGACGCGCACCTCTTTTTTTTCTCGATCAATGGTGACACCGGGGAGCTTGAGTTCTTGCGTAGCGGGTGCTTGAG
This sequence comes from Verrucomicrobiaceae bacterium, assembly GCA_027487435.1. Classification (GTDB taxonomy): domain Bacteria; phylum Verrucomicrobiota; class Verrucomicrobiia; order Verrucomicrobiales; family Akkermansiaceae; genus UBA956. Next base: position 40,066 of record JAIYDP010000265.1, read on the forward strand.
CTGGCTCTGCTGTGGCAGGCGGAGCGGGCTTATCTTGTGCACAAGCCATGCTTGCGGAGAACAGGATTGCTGAATAAAGGGCGAGAGGTGTGGCGGTAGAAAACATGGGATCGAGAGGATGTGATGGTGTTACTTTTTGTACTTCGTAGATTTACGCACGCGTTTTTCGATTTCATTCAAGCATTCGATCCAAAAATCTGCCTCCATGGCATCATACCGCACAGAATCAGGACCAGTGCGAGTCGTGAAAAGGATATTGCTCGGTTCTTCAGAGAGTTCTTCGAACAATCGTGTGAGAACATAGGCATGAACTTCATCACGGGCGCCAACTGCTGGCTGAGGATCGCCTTTGCGTGCGTGTTCGCGCAGGCTTTCCAGCACTTGTGCGATGCCGTCGGTATCGAGAATGATATTCATCGACTGCGCGGCGCGGCGATGTTCATCAATCAACACCATGATGCGTGGGGCAATGCGGGAGATTTCCAAAGAACGTTCTTGAGGCGTTCGAGGCGCCCGTTGTTTGGTGCTATCGGGCAAATCGGGCTGAAGTTGAAATACGAATGGCTCCATGGGGATTACAGGTGTTTGGTAAGTTGGGACGGCCAAGGATCAGAGAAAGGCGAATGATTTTTCCATGCTGAGATCTCTGATTCGGAGCAAAGAGCACCGAGCAGTGCGCGGGAAAATGTGGTAACCGCCTCTGGTTGGCCGATGAGAGTAAGTTCGTTGTGACGGTCGCCAAAATCAGGATCTTTATCGGAGAGAAATTCGACTAATGCCGCACGTTCTTCTGCGAGAATGGATGAATTTTTTTGCTCCATAAGACCAGCACGCCAGAGAGCCATCAGTTCAAGTGTCACTCGGCTACCCGCTTGCTGCCAAAGCAAGACATGATCGGGGCGAGAGGCGAGCCAGATGAAGCCCTTGGTTCGATACAATCCGGTCGCGAGTTGGCTTTGACAGAGATCAAACAATCGCTGCGGGTGAAAAGGCCGTTTGTCGCGAAAGACCGAACTGGTGACATCGGCCGTTTGGTGATGGCGTGAAGTTTGAGAGCTGACGAGATCGGCAGCTTGCTGCATGCGCTTGAGACTCGGAGCAGGGAGTGCCTCGAGTTGGGTCAGCGCGAGACCTGCTCTCGCAGAACAAGCAATCGCCGCATGCGGCTGGAGTCGCTGCAATAAGCGGATTTGCTGATCGATGACAGCTTTGCTTACCGTGTCTGTTTTTGTCAAAATGATCACGCTCGAGAAGATCAGTTGTTCGACGAGCAAGTTAGCCGCATCGGCAATGGCAGGATCGCCGGGGAGTGGGATTTCGCCGGTGAACATCTTGCCGTCGGCGAAATCGCGGTGCAAATTCAAGGCATCTACCGCGACGATCCAATGGCGGAGTGAGAAACGGGGATTTTGCGTCATGGCTTGCCACAAAGGAAGCGGGCGAGCAGCTCCCGTGCTTTCGAGCAAAAGCAATGGCACTGGCGGCTCAATGTTGAGGATTTCCGTGAGAGTTCGCCCTAAGGATTGATGCAGCAACTCCTTAGCATGTGTGCCATGAAGCGCGGCGACACGACCAACAAGCGATCCTACAGGCGGCGTTGGATCATCTCCTGAGACCAATTCCGCATCCACCCCAAACTCGCTGTAATCTTGAACGATCACCGCAGCATCACGGCACAATTCCTCACGGCGCCATCGGCGCAACAAGGTGGTCTTTCCGGAGCCAAGAAAGCCCGTGAGCACCACTGTGGGGATTTTTGCAATATCGTTCATGTAAGGCGACGCAAACGTGTATGCACTAGCAAAATTTTTACGACAAGTGCATTCTGAGCTATGGTGTCGAATCCATTGGCGTAGGAAAAGCCATCAAAAGCCTATCTGCTTGAAAGTTTGCTTCTTGAGTCAACGTCTTAGGCTTTTGCGCATGAAAAAAACCCTTTTCTTTTTGTTGTCTGTCATTACTGCCTTGAGCTGTCAGAAGATCTCTGCGGCAGAAAAAGAGCCTGTCTATGACATCGTGGTCTATGGAGATTCTTCTGGAGCCGTCGTTGCAGCCCTTGCCGCGAAGCGTGAAGGACGTTCTGTTATTTTAGTCAATTCCACGAAGTTTCTGGGTGGAATGAGCGCGAGTGGACTCGGCGCGACCGATTTCCTTGGCTACCGCAGCACATTTGGCGGCATCGCTTCAGATTTTTATGACGCTGTTTCGGCACACTACGGGCTAAAAAATGTCCGCAGTTTTGAACCACATGTGGGCAAAAAGGTCTTCGACAAAATGATCTCTGATGCAGGTGTGACCGTGGTGTACAATGAGCAACTGGATCGCACATCAGGCAAAGGTGTTACCATGGACGGCAAGCGCATCAAGGCCATCACAACACTCAGTGGCAAGACCTACGAAGGCAAAATGTTCATCGATGCCTCTTACGTAGGCGACCTGATGGCAGCTGCCGGTGTGACCTACACCGTGGGACGCGAGCCAGAGAGCCAGTACGGCGAAGATCTCGCTGGGGTGCGCCGCGGCGACACCAATCCGCGGGTGCATTATGGACAAAAAGACAAAGACCATTTTATCAAAGATGTGGATCCCTACATCAAACCTGGCGACCCTAGCAGCGGATTGCTGCCGCACATCAATAAAATCGAAGGCTTAACCAACGGCCAAGGCGACAAAAAAATCCAAGCATTCAACTACCGCGTTTGCCTTACCAGCAATCCCGACAATCGCATTCCTATCGAAAAACCCGAAGGCTACCGTGAAATCGACCATGAGCTGCTGTTGCGCAACTTCGATGCAGGAGACACTCGCCTACCCGCTTTGGTAGAGCCACTGACAGGCGAGGGGAAAAAGGTGGACTGGAATAATATGCACGCGGTCGGCTCCGATTTCGTTGGCGCGAACTGGGAATATCCTGAAGCTAGTTATGAGCGTCGTATCGAAATCGAAAAAGCCCACCAAACGTACATTCGCGGGTTCCTTTGGACGATGTCGAATAGCCCACGCGTGCCAGAAAAGCTTCGCCAACGCACAGCAGAATACGGTTTACCGAAAGATGAATTTACCGACAATGGTGGCTGGCCGTGGATGATCTACATCCGTGAAGCGCGTCGTGTGGTGAGCGATTATGTCATGACTCAGCACGATGCCATGGGCACGCGAAAGGCCGAAGACCCGGTCGGCCTTGCCTCCTTCGGCATGGATTCTCACTGCGTTCAGCACATTGTCACCGACAAAGGCACGGTTCAAAATGAAGGTGTCATCTGGCGCACGCCACCACGTCCGTATGGTGTCTCGTATCGCTCGATCATTCCAAAACGCGGTGAATGCGAAAACCTCTTTTCACCGATATGCCTCTCTGCCTCCCACGTGGCGCACGGATCGATTCGCATGGAACCCGTTTTCATGAGCCTAAGCCAAAGCAGCGCCATCGCCGCAGGTATGGCCATTGATGGGAAAACCACTGTTCAGGATGTCCCCTACCCTGCTCTGTTGACAAAACTGGAAGCAGCCAAACAAATTGCCCGCCCAGAAGCGTGGAATCGCAAAAGGCAATAAGCTCCTTGATCCGCCGCAACTTCATCCATAGGCTTTCTGACAGATATGGCATTGATCGACGCACACCACCATCTTTGGCGATACGACGCAAACGACTATCCGTGGATTCCGGCGGAGAGTCGTTTGGCTTTTACCTACCTAGGTGACGAACTGGAAGCCGCCGCTGCAAGTGCTGGAGTGACTGGCACAGTGGCCGTGCAAGCTCGCCAATGCATTGCCGAAACGGCGGCGCTTTGTGACCTAGCCGCGTCTTGCCCGCTGATCCGCGGCGTGGTCGGCTGGTTGCCGCTGATTGACGAATCGATTCCGCGCTTGCTTGAGCAATGGTCGGAAACATCGGCGCTCAAAGGTCTGCGCCATGTCCTCCAAGAAGAGCCCGCCGAATTTTTTCGCGACGCGCGCTTTCATCGTGGCTTGGCCGCCATGGTGCCTCACGGCCTGCCTTACGATCTGCTGATTTACGAACATCAAATTCCGTTAGGAATCGAGCTGCTCGATGCTCATCCGCAACTGCCGATGATCCTCGATCACATCGCCAAGCCTGTCATTCGCAACGGCGAAGTCAGCGCAACATGGCGCGATGGCATGCGCCAGCTGGCCACTCGCGATAACCTCATCGGCGTGAAAATTTCCGGCATGGTGACCGAAGTGCGCGATGCGAATCTCGATGACGCCACTCTCTGCCGCTACATCGATGAAACCATCGAGATCTTCGGCTACGATCGCGTGCTTTTTGGCACCGATTGGCCCGTGTGCTTGCTGCGCGTCGAAGAATACCGCCATTGGCCCGATTTGGTGCGCTCTCATTTGGCGTCGCTTTCTGCTAGCGAACAAGCTGCCATTTTTTCCGGCAATGCCGAACGATGCTACAAGCTATAAAATGCTGACAACCTCCCTGCGAAGATTGATTTACATTTTTCACAAACTTGCCTAACTCTTTCCTCGTGAAACCATTTCATAAAAAGCCGCACGGCAGGCGTGATGACGAAGCTCGGGAAAACCGACACGTGCGCTCTCTGACCTCGTCAGGTGGAGAACACACGGAAATTCCCGCTCGCAATGAAGATGACTTGATGGAGCATCTTGCCACGGCGAAAAACCCCTTGGTGCTGATTCTCGATTGCATTCAAGACGTTCACAACCTAGGCGCCATCCTCAGAACCTGCGATGGCGCGGGAGTCACGGCGGTCATCGCCCCAAAGGACAAGTCCGCATCGATCACAGAAACCGTGCGGCGCGTCTCCACTGGCGCTGCGGATTGGGTGCCGTTTTTTCAAATCACCAACTTGGCTCGTTGCATGGAAAAACTCAAGGAAGCCGGAATTTGGATCGTAGGCACTTCTGATCGCGCGACGAAGAGCTTGTATCAGATTGATCTCAAAGGCCCCATCGCCCTCGTGTTAGGAGCGGAAGGCAAAGGCATGCGCAGGCTCACCGAAGAAAACTGCGACTTCCTCTGCAAGCTGCCCATGGCGGGAAAAGTCGATTGTTTGAACGTTTCCGTCGCCACGGGAATCTGCCTTTACGAAGCTGTGCGTCAACGAATGTCATGAACGAACCCGTGCTCATCCTATCCGACTTTCACCTCGGCCATGGCGGGAGTGTATTGATGGACGTTGGCATGGTAGAACCTCTGCTAGAAGATTGCAAAACCTTGCTGCTCAATGGCGATACCTGGCAGCAATTGGCTGTAGAGTTCCGCGCCGATGGCATGCGTCTGTGGGCGGATTTGCAGGATCTTTGCCGCAAAAAAAACATTGATCTCATCGTACTTCCTGGCAACCACGACCCTGATGCAGGAGACGCTGGCTGGGTAACCTTGGCGAATGGCGCTATCGCAATCACTCACGGTGATGCCGTCTATGCCGAAGGTGCTCCATGGAGCCGCATGGCACTAAAACTCACCAAGGAAATCGCCGAAGAATGGGCGAACTACGAGCCGACTGGCATTGATTCTCGCCTTGCCATGAGCCAAAGAATCGCCCACCTCCTCCTGCCACCGCATATCGGCAAGAGCCGCAACATTTTTCTGCGCATCTGGGATGCGATCACACCACCAACGCGTGCGTTCCGTATGATCGTCTGCTGGTACTGCATGGTCGCACAGACTAGGCGCTTCAGTCGTGAATTTTTTCCTCGCGCAAAAGTCATCATCTGCGGTCATTTCCATCGCACAGGCATCTGGGATGACGGCAAACTTCTCGTCATCAACACAGGCTCCTACATGCCCCCTGGAGGAGCCTATTGGTGCGAGTGGAACGGCGGCGAATTGCGCGTCGGCAAAGTGAACATCGCTACGAACTCCTGTAGCCGAGGAGCTTTGATGGGCGTTTGGCGAATCGATGCCTAACCTCAAAAACTCGCATCCGCCGGCGGGCGAATGATGTCGTTCTGGTCATTCAGCAAAGCCTTGCGAGCAGCGATGGGACTCTCAGAAAGCGCGAATGACATAATCGCCACGCGTTCGCCTTTCTTGATCCGATGCGCCGCACCACCATTGATGATGATATGCCCCGTGTTCGGCGGCCCAGGTTGCACATAGGTTTCGAGACGATTCCCTGTCGTGATCGAGGCAACCAGAACTTTTTCCCCCTCCCACAGACCCACGGCTTCCATCAAATCTGTGGGGATTTCGATGCTTCCTTCATATTCCACATCTGCCGCCGTAATCATAGCGCGATGGAGTTTCGATTTTAATAGCTGACGCAGCACGCGGTGAGGAAAGACCCTGTCCATGTCACGGTCAAGGTCATTTTTCCCTTCCGAAAGGATTTCTCACCCGAAAAATCAACAAATCCCCCTCCCATAATCCGCCACTTTCCACGATCAAATCCACCTTGCAAGCTCACCTCATCCGCAGGAAAAGCGGTAGAAAACACATGCACGCCCCCCAAAAACATCGTACAGGCAGACCCAATCATCGTACAGGCCGAGTCGTAACATCTGTACGGCTCGACCAAAACATCTGTACAGCTCACCCATAACAATGCATAGACCGATCAAAACATCTGTACGGGCGAACCAAAACATCTGTACGTGCAAACCAAAACATCTGTACGTGCAAACCAAAACATCTGTACGGGCGGACCGAAACATCTGTACGAATGGATCAAAACATCTGTACGGGCCATCAAAACATCTGTAAGGGTGCATCAAAACAACTGTAAGGGTGCATCAAAACAACTGTACGGGTGAATCGAACCATCTGTACGGATAGATCAAAACATCTGTACGGGTGAATCGAAACATCTGTACGGGTGGAACAAAACATCCGTAAACATCGCCCGAAACATCCGGAATTCTCGATCAAAACATTCTACAAATCCCCCCAAAACCCTGCGTAAATGGACTGCAACGAGATACCGCCAGAGCATGATCGCGCCTTCATCAAAAACATAGTCGCACCGCAATTTTCCCCTTCCCAAGCCATCGAAATTTGCTACCGTTAAGGCAACAGTAGAACGGCATGCACCACCGTGCCGCTTGCTGTTTCTCAACTCAACTCCATCACCATCATGAACGACCTTAACATCCTCCAGTTCAACCGTGTCAGCCGAGTGCAAACCTTTGGCCGCGACCACGCCTCCGACTTCGCCCCGGGCAGTAAAACCAGAGACTTGTTTCTCAAACTCGACCCCATCGTCACAAAACTAGAAGAATACCGTGTCGGCAAGCTCCGGCAACCCGTCGGCAAAAAAGCCTGCATTGCAGCGCTTATCGCAGACTTCAAAGACATCGCCCGCACCGCCCGCGCCATTTACCTCGATGACCCGAGCTTCCCCAAATCAGAGTATCGCACTCCCCGCACCCGCACGGAAACCCCCATCGCCACCCATGCCGATGCCCTGCTGCAACTCCTAGAAAACCAAGAAGAAGACACCCCCGCCCAGCTCGCCGAGAAGGACGCCTTGCGCGCCAAATTCATCGCCTATGAGCTTCCCGGAGACTTCGTCGAAGACCTCCGCTCCGACCGCGATGCCCTCACCGACTGCAACAAAAACAAACACAGCGACCTAAGCGAAAGCGTAGAAGCCACCGCCGCCATCGAAGAGCTACTTGACCAAGCACAAACCGTCATCACTCGTCTGGATGCAGCGATCAAAAACAAATACGCCCGAGTCCCCGAAAAACTCGCCGCCTGGCGCACCGCCAGCCGCACCCACCGCCCCAGCAGACCCGCCAAATCCACGCCACCAACCCCTACCCCACCCACTGCCTAAGCGCTGTAACCCCATCCCCCCTCACAATCCCGACCGATCCACCATCGGTCGGGATTTTTTCTTTCGCGATCATAAAAAAAGGAATCCGCAAGTCCAACGAACAATCGACAGCATGTTGCGGCACCAACCACATCTCCCGTGGATCTGCCCCGAATGCTGCTATCGCACCCAGATATCCAAAATTTTTTATCTTTCCAAAGGCGCATAAAGTCGCTAAGAACTGTTCATAAACACAGCGCACATGACAAATCACGTGAATTCTCTCCATAACATGTTCGCCACCTTCCTCAAAACCACCACGACAGTCAAAAGCATCAATGTCAAAACCACCAAGCTCTACAACCACCGAAACACTCCCAGCACCAACAAAGACAGCGGCATCACCAACTATGCCAACCTCTACGCCACCCAAACCATGAACAACACCAAATACCTCATAGAACTCCCACTAAGAGCCTTCACCGGCAACGTGGCAACCAACAAAATCTTGGCACGCTTGCCATTACTCAATATTTGAACTCATGAGCACTTCCAAAAAAGATATTTGGCATGCCGATCCTCATACTTTGGCAAAAATAGCGATTTTGAAAAACTATTTGCGTGCTTGGTTTCCTATAGTTGGGAAATCATTTCCAGGTCCGATTTTGTATATTGATGGATTTGCAGGACCAGGCTATTATCTCAATAGTGAAGAGGGTTCTCCGGTAGCAGCTTATGAAACAATAAAAAATATATATTTACGCGACGGCGATAAAATTAGATCAAACTGCAATCTTGTTTTTATAGAAAAAGAAAAAAAGCTCTTTGAAAAATTAAATGAAACTATCGGAGCTAAGAAAAAATATCCTAGAATTGATATTCATTTGATGAATGCTTCATTTGATGAAGCTATGTATAATTTAATTGAATCAACTAAATATGAACAATCATTTCACAATGCGCAGCCTCTTTTAATTTTTGCAGACCCATTCGGAGCTACTGGCGTTCCATTCGAGATAATTAAAAAATGCTTTAAATCTGAAACCACAGAATTGTTACTCAACTTCGATGCTGATGGCGTGGAACGTATACGTAAGGGCCAAAACGAGAACTGGGAACAGCAGTTAGATGAAATTTTCGGAGATCGTTCATGGGAAAGAGAAATCTCTAATAGCAGTAGTTTAACGGACGGAGCCAATAAAGCATTAAAATTGTATGAAAAAAAGCTCAAAGAACTAAGTGGATTAGATTACGTGTGGGCATTTGAGATGCGGGGAAAAAATGATAAAATTAATTATTTTTTACTGTTTGCCTCGAAAAACATTCTTGGGATGAAAAAAATGAAAGAGGCGATGACTGCTCTTGATAAAACGGGTGATTTCACTTTTTCTGACGCACACTACAACCAACTTAATCTATTTGATAAAAATAGTTATATGGATTACGCAAATCATCTGCACGAATATTTCAGAGGTCAACATGCAGACATGTTTACTATCGAAAAATTCGTATTATGTAACACTCCTTACACCTCATGCAAGACGCTGTTGCAACAGCTTAGTCGACGTGAACTTGTTAAAGTGCATCCAAAAAGTGGATTTACTCTGATGGCACACTCTTTTCCTGAAGAAAAAATTCAATCAGTTGAATTTTTGATTAAACAAAGTAGCTTTGAACAACAGACCTTATTTTAATTATGGCCACTAGCTCAATCGAATGGACTGAACTCACTTGGAACCCAACGACCGGATGCGACAAAGTTTCCGCTGGTTGCAAGTTCTGTTACGCGGAAATTATGTCACGTCGTCTCAAGGCGATGGGTGTAGAAAAATACAAAGATGGATTCAAAGTGCGCGAGCACGAGGCAGCTCTTATGATTCCCTATTCATGGAAAAAACCGGCCATGGTTTTTGTCAACTCCATGAGCGATTTATTTCACAAAGATGTGAGCTTGGAATTTATCCAAAAAGTGTTTGCCGTCATGAACGCAAACCCCCATCTGATTTTCCAAGTGCTTACCAAGCGCTCTGAGCGATTGGCTGAAATCCATCCCCAGCTTCAATGGACGCAAAACATCTGGATGGGCGTGAGTGTCGAGGACGAGCGAGTGATTCATCGCATAGATGACCTCAGGAAAGCTCCTGCTGCAGTTCGATTTTTATCTTGTGAACCATTGATTGGACCATTGAAAAAACTAAAGCTGAAAGGCATCGATTGGGTAATTGTCGGCGGCGAAAGCGGGGCGAACCCACGTCCGATGAAAGAGGAATGGGCCACATCGATCCGCGATCAATGTGAAAAGCACGATGTCGCATTCTTTTTCAAACAATGGGGCGGTCGTAATAAAAAAGCCGCTGGTAGAGTGTTGGATGGAGAATACTACGATGAATTCCCCACGCCAAATTCGAAACGTTTCACTTGCGTCACACGTTGATTGTTTCATCCATATTGATTTCTTTGCGCCCCGGCACCCAATACATTTTACCATGAACATGATACCTGTTCCTTCCTCAGAGAACTGTGCCATTGCTTATGATCCATAAACGAAACGAATAAAAATCCGTTTCAACAACTGCCTGCTCAGTGGTTCATGGTTTTAGTTAGGCGTGAATGCGGGGCGAGAGCCGTGGAATCCCCGATGAGGCTTGTAACATTCCCCGATAGGCTGACCTAAGGCCGTGCGGTGCTTGTCCTAGGCTTGGCATATTTCCCCCTGAGGGGCGGGGGAAATCATGCGCTTTTTTCGATTGATGGATCACCCGACCAAAATCAATCGGCAACTGGGTCTTACTTGCCATCCCATGCAGCCCACCAGGCGCGGAAGAGCGCGTGCTGTTGATGAAGATACATGCGTTGGCTTGCGCTCAAGCTGTCGTAGGAATTGATGTGATATCGGTAGGCTTCATGACCTTCCAGAACCATCAGTTCCTTGTAAAATAGCACCAAGTCTGGGCCTTCATCGAAGGTCGAAAGCACCGTTAATGCCTCGGACAATTCCAGGGCATAGCGGCGATCTTGCAAATTGCCTTTCGCCGCAGATTCGCAAAGCTCCACGTAACGCAGAATCTCCTTCGGCAGCGCATTGCCCACACCGGTAATCGCGCCGGTAGCGCCACAATTCACAAAGCCATGATAGACTTGCGTATCGACTCCAGCCATGAGGATCACCGAAGGATCTTGGCTGGTGATAAATTCTGCGGCATAGCTGAGGGATTTCGCACCGCCGAATTCTTTGAATCCAACAAGCGATGGAAACTCCGCACGCAACGAGAAAAAGAGATCCGCTTTGGTCTCAAATCCATAATACGGCGAATTGTAAATCACGGCAGGAAGATCGCCGCCAGCTTTGAGAATTTCACTAAAGTGATGGCGTTGCGCCACAGGAGAAAGACCACGAGATAACACCCGAGGAATGACCATCAAACCATCAGCTCCCACCTCGCGGGCATGAGCAGCCAGCGCGGCAGCACTGCGACCATTCTGCGCACCTGTGCCCACCACAGTAGGAATGTCTGCTTGCACTAACAATTCCACGCCCTTCATGCGCTGCTCGTCGGTGAGCAATGGCCAATCTCCCATCGATCCACAATAGACCACACCACGCATGCCTTGATCGATCAATTGCCGCCCCGTCGCAACGAGCGCGTCATAGTTGATTTCCCCATTTTCAAAACAGGGCGTCATGAGAGCTGGAATGCAGCCTTGGAATATCGGACCGGAAGTGTGTGACATGCGCCGAACATGCGCAATCTCGCTAAGAAATGAAATAGCAAATATTAGAAAAATCTCCTGTCATGGTCGAACCACACGCCAAAACCTCCGCGCATCTGCTCCTACAGGGAAAAATTTCTCTGTACTGACCCCAGCCGAACCTTGCAGTGTTTCCACAGCTTGCCAGATCGTCAGCGTTGTGGATGTTTCGACCCTGTAGCTACTCCCGGGGTTGCTTTCCCACTTGAGGAAAAATCCCTGCGCCTGCAAACCAGATTGCATGATCGCGATCGAGGGTGAAGCATTTTGATGCAGCACACCTATCGCCTCAAGGTCGAATCCACCCGAACCGACTGTGGGCGTAGGATCATAAATGCTCCGCCCTGCCTGATCTTTCGCCGAGCCATCGCCGATGATATCGATGATACGAACATAGCGAATGTTTTGCCGATCCAACAATGCATGCGCTGGCAACACCGCCAAATCAAACGGCGTGCCGAAGCCCGCACGATACTTCCCCGCAAAGCCATCGATTTCCTCTGCCTCCACCGCACCAAACGGCCCCACCGCACTTGGTGTCAACGATGTGGTAGGGAAACGAAAAAAATGTACCCCGTTCGACGACACCTCGACGAAGGCCAGCTCCAAAAATGTATCGCTAAACGCATTTTCAAACAGCGCAAAATCCGCGCCAGCACCATCAGCAATCGGCAGAGGGAAATACATCGTTAGGCTCCCACCATTGCCGAGGCACACGATGTCGGACGCGATGCCTGTTGCCTTGCCGTATGCCTTCGCGGGCGTCCTCCACGTCGCGTCCACATCCGCGCCTGGCAGATAGGATGAATGTCCATTTGCCCAATTGACGAAAGCCGCAGAGTCCTTCGCTATCGCCGTGCTGCCCGTCGTGCCAGCAGGCCCAGGAAATACTGTTTGCGCGGCGAGGGGAGAAACCATGATCGTTACGATCCACCAAAAAATGTTAGAATTCATATTGCATACCAAGTTGAAATTGACGACCCGCCGCCGGAAACCAAACGCCATTGTATTTCAGCGAAGCGTAGTGATGATCCCACAAATTGTTGACCCGCACATACCAAGCAAAGCTCGGCGACGGCTGATGCCGGAAAGTCAGATTCGTCACCTGAAACGCCGGCAATCGTTGTTGCTCGCCAGAAAAATCATTCCCCTCCGGGCTGCTGCTTTGCCACTGATGCTCCACGCGCAGCAAAAACGCCTGTTGCGGTCGATACTCCCATGCGCTCGTCACCATTTGGCTCGGCACTAACGGAACATGATTTCCCTCATACGCTCCCTTGGTAAATCGCGCATCGACCGCGCTGTAGTTCAGGGAGAAACTGCATCGCTCCCACTCATACCGCGCCTCAAGCTCCCCTCCCAGCCTTCTGGTATCGGCAAAATTCACATTCAGATTCTTGCTGAAATCATACAAAATTTCCCCATCGAGAAATTGCGAAAACACATTTGCCCTCAGCTTCCACGCCGCTGGATTCCACTCGCCACCCAGCTCGATGTTATGCCCTGTTTCCGCCTCTAACTGATCATTGAATGGCTGCGAAAGGGGAAATCCCTGATACGCAGCGATCTCGTCCATGCTCGGCAATCGATACAGCCAATCGTAGCGAAACCAAGCCGCCGTCGTTGCTTCCGGTTGCCAGCGCACGCCCCATTGAAATGCCGCGTTCGCCTCGTTTTGCGACTGATCAAAGTTCAAAAACGGATCACTCGGACGCCGCACATCCCTAAGCTTTGCGGCCACATCCGTCCAAGCTGCACGCGCTGCGATTTGCATGTTCCACTGTTCCCGCACTTGCCCATCGACGCTCGCAAACGCCGATAGTGTCGTTCGTTCTAACGCGGCGTTACTGCGTGGTCGTTGCCGCGCGAAGTCGCGAAACAAGGTCACGTCCATGAAATCAGCACGCAAGTCAAGACCTTGCTCCGTCGTCCATTTTCCGCGATGTTGCCGCACCGTGGGTGTTACCGCCATGGTATCCAGCACATTGTCGGCGTGCGCTCCAGGCCCCATATTCCAGGAAAGATCCCGCCGATTCCACGATACCGGAATTTCGATCTGACCCAACATCGTGTCGTCAAGCTGCACTGTCACATCACCGCGATAGCTCGTTTGCTGACTGCCGTATTGCTCGGCAAAGATCCCGGAGTAAATCGATTGCCGTGGATTGCTATGAAATTGCTGCGTGCTCAAAGGTCCAGGAAAACGACCCTCTTGCTCACTCATCGCAAACGACGAATGAAGGTGAACTCGCTCACTCCAACTAAGCGATAAACCGAATTGCAACATCCTTGAATCCGACTGGGAATTGTCACGCCATCCGCCATCGAAGTTCGCCTCGCCATCGACGGTGTATCGCAAAGCCCCCGCCGCAGAGGAATGATGAAATCGACCCATCGTCCAGTCGTTCGAGCCCACAGCCGTCTCCACGGTACTCACTGCTCGCTCCTGTCCAGACTTCGTGACGATATTGACTACGCCACCCACCGAGTTATCGCCAAAGCGCGCGGTTTGACTCCCGCGCAAGACCTCCACACGAGCGATGCGTGCCAGTGGAATTTCCTGCAAGTTCACGCCCTCCATGTCTGGGCGATTCATCGGCCTACCATCGATCAAGATCAGCGTTCGCGAGCTGGCATTTTCTCCAAAGCCCCGCAGAGAAATCTCCCCACGCGAACGATCCCCCGTAGTGCTCGCCACGCGCACCGCAGCTTGCGTTTCTAACAATTCGGCCAGAGAACGAGCGCCAGATTCGCGAATTTGACGCTCGTCGATGACTGTCGTATGCCCCGCTTCATGCTCGGAAATCACCGAGCCGCGCACGCCTGTCACCACCACCGGCGGTAACAGCACGCGGCGTTCCTGCGCCGACGAAACGACGCAGAAAACACTCGTGAACACGATGATGGAAAACAGGCGCGACAAGCAGCTTACGGTGAATCGTTTTGCCTCACATTTCTACGCCGACGCCATACCAGCAGCGCGGATGTCATCACCAAGCTCACGCTTGATGGCTCTGGCACCACAAGTTGATCCATCGCAAAATACGCCGGCGTGTTCATGCCAAAATCTCCTTCATCGCTCGAGCTAAGCGAAAAACGAATTTCATCCACCGAGCCGAGAGGCGTGAAATCGACAGTCGTCCACGAGCTAAGAATGTAGTCGAACGAATTGTCGGCAAAGCGAAAATCCGCCAAGTAGAGCGATGTTGATCCCATTGCTACGCCGTCTTGGAAGCCGTGGATCGAAAGCAAGAACCAATCTGCCTCATTTCCGCTAGCGCCACCGAATTTTTTCGCAAACGCATCGCCATTCAGCATGGAGTTCGCCGCAGCGAGCGTGTTGGTGAACTGCGCGCTTAGGCCCGACATTTCGGTCACGCCGCCGAAAAGCAATCGCGTGCTCATGCTGGAACTTACGTAACCCACGGCGAACTGCGAACCTTCAGCCGCGCCGCCTGCATGGGAGATGTATTCGTTTGGCACAAACGACGAAGACGTCGTGTTGCTGTTGTTCGAGATCGCAAAGCCCGACCAAGAACCCCAAGTCGGGTTAAATGCGTTCGTATGAGTGACCCCCGAAGCTGCGTACGGAGTATCGTTTGCGTAACCTTGAGCGCCGAGCGAGACATCTTCATAGGTGATGATCGTTGCGGCGGAGGCACGAGTGATGAGGCACGCGGCGAGAGCCACGCGTGAGGTAAGGAATATCATTTGATGTGGTTGTGTATGTATGGGCAAACACCGGGAAATGAGTACAACCAACCGAACGTGAGCCCTGATGACGCACGTTAGGAAAAATCTTCCTCGTTGTCCTGCTTACGCGGCAGAACGCATCGCACAAGTATCCCGGCGGCACTTGTTGCGGACGAGCGTGGTTCGCGAAGTATTCGGACTCCTGAAGCAGGTGCGAAAACACACCAACACTTGGCCTCCTTCACCCCGGTTCGCCATGACGACGCGCACGAGATTGGATTAGGACAAACGATCTTTCAGTTACCGCTGCGCGACAGTTCCAGGCTTTCACTGGATTCCATGCACGAACTACGATTCATCGCCGCCACTCTGTAGCGATAGCAGAAACCCGTCAAGCTCGAACCCCAGAAGTCTATCGACCCGAATCAAGAGACGAGGGAGGCAGCGCATCGCCAGGCAGGGTAACAGGCGGCATGGGCAAGCCCGTGCTAGGATCTAGCTTCGGCAAAGCACCCACATCACCAGCACTGCTCGGTGGCAAGTCGCCAGGCAAACCATTTCCTAGGGTCGTGGGAGCAGGCATGCCGTTGTTCATAGCTGAAGCAGGTGGGCGAATCATAGCAACGGCGACATAGCCCACTTTTTGGTCATCCAGTTCTACCTTGAGAAATGAGCTATCGACTTTCACAACCCGCATCATCGTGCCAGCGGGAAGTAAAAGTTCAGCCGTCGAATTGTCTCCCGGACGTTGGGAGAAAAACGGCGTAGAATTGACTGCTGTGGTCACATACGAACCGACTTTCCATGATGCTGCCGGATTGAGGACACCCTGGTCAACTTGATTGACGCCAGGAGCGCCGAGGGGATTGAAATCACTATTCATCGATGAGTCTGAACCACCACAACTGGCCAGAAATGAGCAAAGGAACATGGTGGATGCAAAAGCGCGCAATTTCATAGTGCCAGAGACTTCCTCATTTGCAGCGATATGTCAAGCTGCTTTCGAGCAACAACAGGTAGCGCTGATTCGGATGGATTGTGATCACGGGACAGGTTCCTCCGTTTCTGTCCACAAGACACCAAAGTCTGCTGCGGCGGATGCAAGTCGTTTGTCCCGCGTCCACAATGGCGCTTTGCTTACTTTTGCTGCGGCGAGTAACAGCAGGTCATTCCATTGCAACCCGCGTCCATAAAGCTTTCGACTTTCACTCATGCCCAGAACCTCAGCAAAGCTCGGCTCTTTCGCCAGTGGTAAGGAAAGCAGAAATTCCCGAACGACGGCACGGTTCGAAATGGAACCCACGAGCACTTCTCCGATCACACAAGAGTGCGTGATGACTTGCTGGCGTTTCACCAGCAGACGCAAAGCAGGCAGCGGCTTGCTGAGGAATTCGATCCACACATTGGTGTCCACCAGAACGCGGGTTCCGTCAGTCATGGGAATCATTCAAGGTTGCTGAGACGATCGTATCTCTTCCGTAGCGAACGCCACGGTCTGCGTATGCCAATTCAGGCATGCTGCCCTCTAATGCCAAAAACCGTTCGGCATACTCCCGTTTGACCAATTCCCGCAAGGCATGGTTGATCAACCGAGATTTCTCTGCAATGCCTGTGCAACCGATGGCCTCGGCTAAAATGCCATCATCTAAGGTTATCGTCGTTCTCATGCATCAAAATCTGCATCTTTTGATGCTCAAGTAAAGCATTTTTTCATTTTTTGCCCCATGCGCTGACGGCTCCCTGATTCGTGACCCAAACGCAGTATGGCCTTGGTCGGTGGATGCGAGGGCTCCGCAAACACTCTGCAAAATTTGGCTACCGCAATCCGTTGAAAGAAAAACGTGACTCCACTACCACCAAGGAACTGCCACAGAACCCAAATCCCATCGCCGCAGGAAAGGTGAATTTCACCCGCCTCGGACGTATCCGCATTTCTTGAAGGGAGGAGCATGAAGCTGATGAATTTCGGGTTACGTCCCTATTGGGACATTACGATTTGTTACATTTCAGCCATGGTCAATAGCAAGATAATGTCTCGTGATCCGTTAATAAGCATTTTACAAATCTCTCAAAAATAAAATTGACTTTTTTCTATCATTTTCGAAAATCATTCCGCCATGAAAACCTTTAACAAAATTATCGTTGGGTCTGCAATCTCTGGGACTTTTGCAGGCGTAGGGCAAGCAGCCATTGTGAGTACAGATTTTTCCTCTGCGTCTCTCATCATTAATACTGCTCAATTTATCAGCATCGATTTCGAGACTGGAGCAGCCGCGACCTCCGATGTATTTGGAGAAGATGCTCGTCTTTCTTTCAATTTTGGTACTGGCGCGAAGCCGCAAATCAAAGCGAATGGCGACTGGAGGATTCCCGAAGGATCTTCTTTAGCCAATCGATATGCTTTTGGTGACACGATACCTGCTTTGCTCGCTTCGGCGAGCACAAGTCTGCAGCTCGACACTGCCGCAGGAACAGGGTCCGAGTGGAATCAAGATGGTGGTGGTGGCGCACTTGACGGACTAGGATACCTCGGTCTTCACAACCACGTGACGGGTAACCAAGCATGGCTTTACATTGATTATACTGACACAGCACCCTTAGATAATAGCAATACGATCAGGCTTCTGGGTGTTGGCTACAACACTGCAGGGACATTGACAGCAGGTGCTGTCCCCGAGCCTAGTGCAGCAGCACTTGCTTTGCTCGCAGGGAGCGTCTTGGCTTTCAAGCGCCGCCGCCGTATCGATGCATAAAGTTCTCATTTTCCAAGCATTTGACCAGAGAGCCCGCTGAGTTCCAGCGGGCTTTCCGCTATCCACCTTAGAGCATGGAATCAGACAAGAAGCTGCTGCTATTTGCGAGCGATTTTGATCCATGGCAAGACCTGAAATATGCCATGCAACGGGGTGCTATGCCTACGTTGCGAGGGATTTGGGAAAATGGGGTCAGCGGAAGCCTAAGGGGCCTGGAGAGGTGTCCGACTGTGATGGGCTGGACTAGCGTGGCAACGGGCCAACACCCAGCCGAACATGGCATGGTGGGGACGAGTTTGGATGTGCCATGCCGATGCGAGACACTGTGGACGCGGTTTTCACAATACGGGTGGCGCTCACGGGTGGTAGCATGGCCGGGCGTGCTTCCCGCGAAGGAGTGGGATGGAGTATTCGTCACGGATCGCTTCGCGACACCGTATGACGGCAGCGGGGTAGGAACTACAGGATTTGTCCATCCTGCGAATCTGGCGTGCGAGTTCGAGGATTGCAAAGTATCGCCGGAGGAAATCGAGCCAGGGTTGTTGAGGTTGTTCATGCCAGATATCACACCTTCTAGGCTACGTCATGACAAATTTGCGCGGAGATTGCTGGTGCATCTGGCGGAACTCTACAGCAACCACAATGCCGCAATTGCTGTTACTGGCGGAAATGAGGGCCTTTGGGTGGTGCATTGTCCATTTTTGCGAAAAGTACGCAGGGATTTTGGAATGTTTGCCTCTGATGAGACTTGGGATACCGCGATTTCGGAGGAAGATCGGCACTTTTATGGAAAGGTCCTAGGGGCAGCTCACCATTTGCGAGATTTGTTGCTCGGGGAGCTAATCAAGGAATTAGGCACGAATGTTTCGGTGTGCGTTGTATCGTCAGGTGGAGATTGGCATGAGGCTCGAACGATACTTGGTGAACGCCATGAAAGAGAAACCGAGGCAGGACATTTTGCGATGTGTGGGTCGCATTTTCAAAAGGGCGGCGAGATCGTCTCTGGAGCATCCATCTTTGATCTATTACCGACTCTTGAGCACGCGGCAGGGCTGCCGCCCCGAATGACCTCTGGAGCGGGGCGGATCATGGCAGAAGTTTTGCTGGCTTATCCAACAGAGGAGCGGAGTGATCCGGGGGCTGGGAAAGACCAAGTGTCGGGGAAAAAATCTGCGAGCCGATGTGTTGTTTCACCGGATTTCTCGAACATCGCTGAATCTGGCAAGTATGCATTTGCTCTCGGGCGTGCGCTGCTGCAGGTGGGGCGGATGGAGGAGTCGTGGACATGGCTGGAGTTCGCGTGGTTTGTGAGAGCTGGCGATTGGGAATTGGCATTGATGCTAGGAAAATGCCGAGCGCGCTTGGGCTTGCTGGAGGAGGCCGCGGCGTTGGACTTGGTATTGGAGGATTTTTGTGACAAATCTCCTCATGCCGATCTGGCACTGGCGGAAGCCGCTGGTCAGCGAGGTGAGTATGCAAAGATGGCGAAGCATGCGCGGCGTGCACGAGAGAAAGGATCGAAAACGACACAGACAGGACCCTTGCTGGGACTGGCACTTTTACATTTGCAACATTGGGAGGAGGCGGAATCTCTCGCACGCGAATGGCTGAGCGAAGCACCCAGTGGACTGTGGGGGCAGCTTTTGCTCGCACGAGCGCTATACCACCAGGAGAAATTTGATGAGGCGACAGTGGAAACGGACGATTTGCTAATGAACTATCCCAACAGCGCAATCGGATGGTTCACTCGTGGTCAACTGCACGCAGTGGCTGGCAGGATGGAGCTTGCCAAACAAGCACACACGCGCGCCGAGCAGCTGAATGCGATGCTCGTATCTGCAAGGGCTGGAAGACTGAGCGCCGATCAAGAATTGAGAAAAGCCAAGGGCGAAAAAATTCCTTATGACTTTTTGGGCATCGATTTCCAAGACCCGCCGCACCTGCGCCTCGAACGGGAAAAAGCTGAACTCGTGAACTTGAGACGCCACGAACAAGCCGCGAGAGAGGCCGCATGGCGAGAGCAGATGGCAGTGCTGCATGGCGCAGATCTGGCAACGGGCACGGACGAGGATGTGTGGTTGCGTGTGCCGTGGCCTGAGGAAATGGAGCGAGTGGCTTCTTGGCTAGATATTTCAAGCGATGCAGTGCAAGTCATGACGCGCGGAAAGCCAGAGCGTTTGATCGGTGCTGTGGGGATTTTCTCGAAGGACATGTCTTGGGGGGCAGCGGAAATGCGAATACGTGTTCTTCCCGCCTATGTGGGGACGGAAGTTCATTCGTGCCTCTTTTCAGAGGGGTTGGATATGGCACGTCAAGCTGGTTTGGCAGGAGTCACGATGACCGTGGCTGCCGATGATCCTTCCGTATCGATGTATCTACAGAGCACCGGAGTCAGCGTAAGAACGGATCGATTTTACGAAGGCAGTATCCGCACTGCTTTGGGGCGAGCTGGCAAGTTATGGGATCTTGCGCGCGAGAGAAGCAAAGGATCTGTCCATGGTCTCGAGCCAGCCTTCCATCCCCAGGTTTCCCAGTTTGCGGTACACTATGGGCTTTTAAGTGAAGCACGAGCCTTGTCGGCATTGGCTGATGACTACGATCCCACGATCAGCGCAGTTTACTGTATCAACGGTTCACCCGTAGGTGCTCTGTTGGCAAAATCGATGGATCAAGGGAGAATTTATTTGGAAGCATTTATGGTAGAGCAGAAGCATCGAGCGAACTCTGGAGTAATTTGCAGCGGGATGTTCTCACATGCTTTCAAGGCGTGTTTGGAGCAAGGCTACACTTTAGCAGTCTTTACGTGCCAGCCTGAGAAAAACCCCGAAACTGTCAAGTTAGCCAACCGGATGAGATGTCGTAAAATCGGCGAAAGACTGGTTCTGGCTTGGCAATTCAATCCGAGATCCGAAATGGAACGTCTGTAAGCCGACATCCTGCTTTGATTTGCAAGGCATTTCATGACCATCGCAGTCTGCACCACTCCATCAAGCAAGTTCCCGCAGAATAGGGTCACCTTACTACTCGTTGGATGAACTGGCTTACTTTCCTGCTTCTTTTATTGGATTGGTAGGAGTGGCTACAGTCGCGACGAATGCGTTTAGATCGGATCGGCGCGATGGAGATAACACGGTAGCCAGAGGCATGAACCGAATATAAACGTCCTCCGTGAATCCACCGCCATCAGCTTTTAGTGTCAGTCCAAGACAGTCGGTTCCAGCAAGCTCACCCAAATACGCATCTAAGGTCTCGGAGGTATATTGTTCATTCAACGCGAAGGAGTAGCGCAGCTTGGGCGATCTTGCCGTCAACTCATTCCCGATGGCAACGGATCCGGGCATGATGGGTGGAGACCAAACCTTCTCTAGAGCTCGCATCTCGTCAGCAGAAAAAGAGAACACGGCACCAGTGCTCGATAGGAGATGGAAACTCGTAAACGTGCAGTTGCGACCAATCCCCGAATTGTGCGACTCATGATTCGACTTGCATCCCACGATAAAACACAAGGATAGGCTGATCATTGATATAAGTAATTTTTGCATAATTTTTGAGAAGAATGTATAGCCCAAGGCCCGAAGTAGAGCGAGAGATCGTCGCTTGCATACTTTGATACGCAAGGTGTTTCATGACTGCTGCGGGCTACATCCAACGATGCAGACCCCCAAGGTCTGAAATGCCTTGCGTGGCAAATCATGGCAGCGTTATACTTCGGATTTCGGGGTTAGTCCACCTGCATTTTGACCGTAAAATAGAGTGAAACTTGCGGTTAAAGATTGAATTGTCATATCGACTAGAACGCAGAGCAAGTTGCTCCCTGCTTCAAAGTCCGCGACTTTCCATCCAGAACTCATGAGATGCAGATGTCGCCAGTGACGTTGATCATATTACGGAAGCGGTCAAGGAACCTAACGATGGAGGGGAGGAGTAGTATCTCAAGTAGAGGAGAATCCAGAGACCGCAGTGGATCAGAGACATACCAGCCATCATCCGAGTTGCATGGGACTGCCTTACCGCTGTGTGGTGCGTGAAGTGCGCCAGTTCTTTGTGGATCTTTCGCTCGGGATACAAGCTTGTTCCAGCGAAAGCCTGCTAAAAAAACCACAGCGGTTGACCGCTGTGGTTGGGAAAGGCTACGCTTTGGCGCAGAAACGATTAGCGCTTGCGACGTGCGCCAAGCATTACAAGGCCGAGCAAGCTTAGAAGCGCCTGTGATGGTTCTGGGACGATCACAAGGTTGCCACGAATCTCACCCGCTGGGTTAATACTAGTAGCGTTACCTGGAGTCGAGTTAGTATGAATATTCAGGTAGGTTTTTCCATCGAGCAATGCGGCTTCTTGCGTTGCGTTGAGCGTAACGGTGCGGTTGAAAACACCGCCGTTGGTTGCGGAGGGATTCCAAGTCGGGCCACTGTCGAGTCCAATCATGACTCCAGCGTTTTGGGTAAATGAACCAACTCCTCCGGATGCGGTAGGGCCGTGAATGTGACCGGCAGACGCCTCTTTGGAAAGATCCATAAAACCGTTAGCAGATCCCCATCCGAAGTTGAGGGTAAGGACTTTTGTAACATCATCGAAGAAAATGCCAGCGCCCATTTCACCACCCATACCAGGGATAAAGTTGACGTTCATAGCGTGGTTTTCATTCGTGGAGAGCATACCAGCACCACCTTTCCCGAGGATGTCGAAATAGATGATGGCGGAGTGTGCGGTAGAAGCGAGCAACAATGTGGTCGCAGCGATTAGGATTGTTTTCATAATGATTGTTTTTTGTATAATAATTGCAACGGCTTTTCTTTGAGAAATCCCCCAAAAAATAAACCAAAGCTAGGCTGAATGACGAATCCCATGGTGTCAAATTTTTTTTCCACATCTGATTTCTGGCAGGCCTTTTTACAACAACCAGTGCGCACGGAGATGGCGGAACTAGCTGCATATCCATGATTCCCGCAAATTTACGGAATCGTTTGATGGTTTATGTATTTCAGAGGAACAGGCACTTTACATTGGTACACTTTCTTGAGTTATTTTTATAACCAGCTTGATATCACATCGCATAGTGATGAAGTAGATCATCGATCTCTCGCCGTCTAAGAACGGTTGGAGGAGGCGGGACGCGGATTTGGAGTGCGGCGACATGTCGCCGCTTTTGCTCGGCGCGACATGTCGCGCTACGAGAAAGCTGCGACATATCGCAGCACTCCAAGGTTGGATTTTTGCTTGCGGGGATGGGGGTTCTGTTCGAGGGTGCGGGGCGTTGGAAAAGGTGAAACATCGAGCGGAAGAATATTTCCTGTCGCGGGGGTGGGAGGCGTTTGCGTTTCAACAGGAGACGTGGCGGGCGTTTGCGGCGGGGGCTTCGGGGCTACTGCATGCACCTACGGGGCAAGGGAAAACCTTGGCGGTTTATCTTGGGCCGCTGGTGAAGACTCTGGAGAGCAAGAAGGGGCTGTCGATTTTATGGATTACGCCGTTGCGGGCGTTGGCGGCGGATACGTTGCGAGCCTTGCGCAAGCCGATGGCGGAGATGGCACCGGAGTTGCAGGCTGAGGCGCGGACGGGCGATAGCTCGGGCACGGTGAAGGCGCGGTTGCGCAAATCGCTGCCGCATACGTTGGTGATCACGCCGGAGTCGCTGTCGCTGATGATGACGCATGCGGATTTCCGCGAGAAAATTTCTGGGCTGCAATGTGTGATCGTGGATGAATGGCATGAGTTGTTAGGCAACAAACGTGGGGTGCAGACGGAGTTATGTTTGGCGCGATTGCGGCGATGGGTGCCGGGCTTGCAGGTGTGGGGGCTGTCGGCGACGTTGGGAAACTTGGAGCAGGCGGCAGATGTTTTGTTAGGGATGGACTGTGAGCATCGGCGCATCGTGGCGGCGGATGTTGCGAAGCCGATCGCGATAGAGACCTTGATCCCGCGAGAGATGGAGAGGTTTCCGTGGGCGGGACATTTGGGGCTAAATCTATCGGCGGCGGTGGTGCGGGAGATCGAGAAGGCGAAGACGACGTTGCTATTTACCAATACGCGGTCGCAGACGGAGTTGTGGTATCAAGAGGTGTTGCGCTTACGTCCTGAGTGGAAAGAGAAAGTGGCGATGCACCATGGATCGGTAGATCCTGAGGAGCGGCGCAAGGCGGAGGAGGGCTTGCGCGATGGATCGCTGACGTGCGTGGTGGCGACATCGTCGCTTGATTTGGGTGTGGATTTTTCGCCCGTGGATCAGGTGATTCAAATAGGCTCGCCGAAAGGGGTGGCGCGGATGTTGCAGCGTGCGGGTCGCTCAGGGCATAGACCAGGGGCGGATTCGCGCATTCTGGGAGTGCCGACGCATGCGATGGAGTTGATCGAGTTTGCAGCGGTGCGTGATGCGGCAGCGATCAAGCGAATCGAGTGTCGTATTCCGTTAGAGAAGCCGTTGGATGTGTTGGTACAGCACTTGGTGACCTGTGCCATCGGTGAGGCATTTGTGGCAGAGGAAATGCTAGCGGAAGTGAAAAGTGCTCATGCGTTTCGCAACCTCACGGATGATGAGTGGCGGTGGGCGTTGGGTTTCATTAGCTCGGGGGGAAAGGCGTTGCAGGCGTATCCGCGATATAAAAAAGCCCGAGTGGAAGAGGGTCGCTATGTGGTGGATGACAAGCGGTTGATTATGCAGCATCGGATGAGCATTGGCACGATCACGAGTGATCCGGCGGTGACGTTGAAGTTTTTGTCAGGGAAATCGTTAGGAACGGTGGAAGAGACCTTTGTATCGCGGTTAAAGCCGGGATCGATTTTGATATTCGGCGGCAGGCATTTGGAATTTGTGAGGTTTCATCAGAATGTGGCGACGGTGAAAATGGCAGCGAAGGCGATCAAAGGGCAGGTGGCGATTTGGGGTGGCAGCAAAATGCCGTTGTCGTCCGAGTTAGCCCATGCGGTGGCATTGCGATTGCGTGGTGTGGGGGCGAGTTGTGCGGAGATGGTGGCGGTGGAGCCGATTTTAGCGATTCAGCGAAAATGGTCGCGCATACCCGATGATGAGGTGCTGGTGGTGGAGCATAGTCGCTCGCGAGAAGGCGAGCATTTGTTTGTTTATCCGCTGGCGGGAAGGCTGGTTCATGAAGGGCTGGCAGCGTTGATGGCGTATCGCATCTCGCAGCAGACGGGTATTTCGGTGCAGACCACGCAGAATGATTATGGCTTTTCTTTGACGGCGAAGGAGGGATTGTTTGTGGGGGAAGAAGGTGTGCGGGATGCGTTGCGCGAGGAGGCATTGCTGGAGGATTTGTTGGCGTGCATGAATACAGCGGAGATGGCGCGACGGCAATTTCGCGAATTGGCGCGGGTATCCGGGTTGATCTTGCAAGCGCCGCCTGGCAAGCCATCGCGCAGTCAACGGGAGGTACAAGCGAGTTCGTCGTTGTTGTTTGAGGTGCTGGAGCGATACGATGCGGAAAATTTGTTACTAGCGCAGGCACGGCGGGAGATTTTGGAGCGACATCTCGAATTGACGCGCTTAAGAGAATCGCTGCGGTCGCTAGCGGGGAGGTCGATTCATTTCGTGGAGACGGAACGGCTGACGCCGATGGCGTTTCCGCTGTGGGCAGATCGGCTGAGTGCGTTGCTGCCAGCGGGCGATGCGGCATCGCGTTTAGAAAAGATGTTAGAAGAACTCAACCATAGCGTGGGATGATCCTTTTTGCCGATACAGAACAAGAAATGGAGTTGCTGGCGCACGGTGCGGTACTGCTACGGAAGTCGCGGTCGTTGGTGTTGGCGGACTTGCATTGGGGGAAGTCGGCGGCGTTTCGTGCCCGTGGCGTGCCGGTTCCCGAGGGCGATGATGAAAAGGATCGATTGCGGATTGTGGCATTGGCGAAGAGTTGTGGAGCCGAGGAGATCATCGTGGCGGGCGATATGTTTCATGCGGCGAGTGGGATGAGTGCTGAGTTGCAGGAAATGCTGGAGATTTTTCTCGCGGATTTGGGCATGCCGTTTCATTTAGTAATCGGCAATCATGATCGGAAGCTATCGCGGCTTCCCGCCACGCTGGCGACCGCGGCGATGATCGATCGGAGCGGCGTGCGGATGGTTCATGATCCAGCTGATGTGGGAGAAGGCGAGATGTTTCATCTAGCAGGGCACTGGCACCCAGTGGTGAAAATTCGCGATGGCGTGAGTGGCAGCTTGCGGGTTCGGGCGTTTGTGATGCGTGGGAATTTGTTGGTGTTGCCAGCGTTTGGCAGCTTCACGGGAGGAGCGGTAATTCGCGCGGAGAAGGGGGATCGGATTTTCGTGCCGGTGCGCGATGCGGTGCGGGAGATACCCGTTGCGGCGTGCGGGAAGTGAGTGATCGCGGGAATTTGCTTCTGTGGGGAAAGGTGTTAGGTTTGGGCATGAAATTATTGATTTGTGGACAGGGATATCTGGGAGATGCGCTAGCGAGGCTAGCGCGATCATCTGGCTGTGAAGTGCATGGAGCAACCCTCCATGGCGGCGAAGGGCGGCTTGCATGTGATTTGGGCTCTGAAGAATCTGTGCAGAATCTTCGGGAGATGGTCGGCAACTGCACAGCGGTAGTGCATTGTGCGAGCAGTGGAAAAGGCGGTGCAGAAGCTTACGAGCGGGTCTATCTTGGTGGGATGAAGCATTTGGCGAAATTTTTCCCGGAAGCAAAGTTGCTCTTTACTTCCAGCACCTCGGTGTATGCACAGGTGGATGGTTCTTGGGTGACGGAAGATAGCGCGGCGGTTCCGGATCGGGAGACGGGGAGATTGTTGTTAGAGGCAGAGCAAGTCGCGCTTGATGCAGGAGGTATCGTTTGTCGGTTGGCGGGAATTTATGGGCCAGATCGGTCGATGATTCTGAAGAAATTTTTGACAGGCGAGGCCATCATTGAAGAAGATGGGCGGAGGTATTTGAATCAAATTCATCGGGATGATGCCGCTAGCGCCATTTTGCATGTCTTGCAGCAAGGGGAATGTGGGGTATTCAATGTGAGTGACAGTCAGCCGATGAGTCAGCGTGATTGTTATGAGGGATTAGCGATACTATTTGGTCGTGCCATGCCACCTGTGGGCGAGCGCGATCTCCAACGCAAACGCGGATGGACGCACAAGCGTGTGAGCAATGAGCGGTTGCGCTTGGCTGGTTGGAAGCCGCGCTATCCGGTATTTTTGGATGCGGCAGCGGAGATTGCGCAGACAATGACGACGAACTGAATGCGGTGTATTTCTGCTTGGCGAGGGATTTGATGTGAGGCATGCTGCGGCGTGGATTATCAGGAACGAACGATTGGCATCATAGCAGGCAATGGCGTGTATCCCTCGACTTTTGCGCTGGCGGCGAAGCGGCAGGCGTTTCCCGCGCGTCTGTCAGTAGCAGCATTTCTTGACGAAACGGATGAGAACTTGCTGCGCGGCCATGTGGATCACATCGAATGGTTTCGCGTGGGGCAATTGGGGAAAATGATCAAGTATTTCCGCTCTCGGGGCGTGACGGAGGCGATCATGGTGGGGCAGATTGCGCCGAAGAATCTGTTTGATTTCCGACCTGATTTGCGGACGTTATTCATGCTCGCAAAAATCAAGGAGCGCAACGCGGAAACATTGTTTGGAGCGATTGCCAATGAGCTAGCGAAGGACGGTATCACCTTGTTGCCTGCCTATACTTTTATGGAAAATCTTCTCGCGAAGGAGGGGCATATCTGTGGTCCGACCTTGAAAAAGCGCGCCTGGGATGATGTGGATTTCGGCAAAAATATCGCCAAACAAGTTAGCCGCATGGATATAGGTCAAACTGTGGTTGTGCGTCATGGCACGGTGCTAGCGGTGGAGGGATTTGAGGGGACGAACGCTTGCATTCGCCGCGGTGGAGAGTTGGGGCGCGGCAAATCTGTGACCATGGTAAAAGTATCCAAACCACGGCAAGATATGCGTTTTGACATTCCCGTGATCGGGGCACAAACGATACAGACTTGCTTCGATGCAGGCGTCTCTGTGATTGCGGTAGAAGCGGGGCGCACCTTGCTTTTGGAGATGGATAAAATCGAACAACTGTGCCTTCAGCATAAAGTCACCGTTGTTGCTTTTGCGGAGTCCGATTGATCAGCTGAATCAAGGCGCAGCAACTTCCGTTGATGTAGCATACATTTTTTCGTAATACTCACGCACCATACGGTTGGCATCAAAAAACGCTGTGACATCGTTCATGGATTGCAGCACCAATTTCCACCAGTCGTGGTTTTTGCTGTAGTAAAGAGGCAAGATCGAATCTTGAAGAATGCGGTAGAGATTGATTAAATCCTGATGGTCGCGCGCTTCAGGAGAAAGGTCAGGAGCTACCGGAGGAGCGATGAAGGAGTTTTCCCCATTTTTACCGAACTCACAAATCCAACCATCCCATGTAGAGAAATTCACCGAAGCATTCATCGCGGCGGCCATGCCCGAGGTACCAGAAGCTTCGCGAGTGACGACAGGATTATTGAGCCACACATCACTGCCGCATTTCAGTTGAGCAGAAAGATCGAGTTCATAGCCAACGAGAACCGTGGCATTTGGATAGGGCATGGTTAGCTTGACCATCTCGTTAAATGTATCGATAGCACTGTAATCAAAAGGATAAGGTTTACCTGCCCAGATGATTTGTATAGGCATCTCGGTGTTTGCCAATAAATCGCGGAACAATTGTCGCTCGCGAGTGATCAGATCAGCACGCTTATAACCTGCGAAGCGGCGCGCCCACACCAGTGTTAGCACATCAGGATCGAAGAGTTTGCCCGCTTGATCCGCCACGGTGCGAAAGAGGCGCTCTTTCAGCTCACGCTTACGATTCTGCAACGCATCAAGATCGCCATGAATGCGAGCGGCTTCGAGTCCAAGATCCGTCCAGTATTTTTTGTGTTGCGCGTTGGTCACGTGGTCAATGGGGCAAATATCGCTATAATCTTTCCACATATCACGTGAGACTTCACCATGCAGCTTCGATACGCCATTCGCCTTGCGAGCAAGACGAAGAGCCGCAAGCGAGTGATTGAAGGTGTCATCCTGGATTCCGGTAATTTCACGAACATCGTCAAGAGCGACATCACTGAAAAAGCCTGCTCTCTCTAGCAAATGAATGTCTGTTTTTTCATTACCAGCCTCTTCGGGAGTATGAGTTGTGAAGACAAATTTCGACTTCACTGCCGCCTTGCTCTTGGTTTGCTGAAAATAACGAAACGCCGCTGATAACCCATGAGCTTCGTTCAAATGATAGACATCAGGCTCTACACCCAGCTCTTCAAGCAACCTTGCTCCGCCCAAACCTAAAACCATGTACTGGGCGATGCGCACACCATGGTCGTGATCATACAGACGCTGCGTGATATTGCGAGCGAATGGACCATTTCCCTCAACGTCCGTAGTGAGGAAAAACATAGGAACCGTATGAAACACATCACCAGGCAAATAGAGCGCGCGTATGCGAACATCATGCTCATAAATTCGTATCGAAAACTCGATGCCAGTGTCGCGCAAAAATGCGGGGTGTTTGCGACGGAATTGCACCGCCATTTCGCGATCTTCGCCACGAGTCTGATTGTAGTAGCCACAAGTCCAGAAAATCCCGATGCCGCAAAAATTCTGTCGCATGGCAGCGGCGGATCTCATGTGAGAACCTGCTAAGAACCCGAGACCTCCAGAGTAAATTTTGAAGGATTGGTCGATGGCGTATTCCATAGAAAAATACACCGCGCTTTTTGCGAAAGCTGGATCGATTTGATAGAGCGGCGCAAAAGCTTTGGGAAGAAAAGAAGAGATCATTATGTGGGAAATTTGCTCAATTGATCTAGCGAAATCAAGTTGTCCAGTCAAGCACGACTTTGCCTGCCTGACCTGACATCATCGCCGCAAAACCCTTTTCAAATTCGGTATAGTGAAATCGATGGGTGATCACCGGTGCCACATCAAGTCCGGCACGCAACATACAACCCATTTTATACCAGGTCTCAAACATCTCCCGGCCATAGATGCCTTTGAGGATCAGCCCCTTAAAGATCACCTTGTCCCAGTCGATGGCGACTTTTTCCGGGAAAATTCCCAACAGTGAAACCTTCGCCCCATTCGATGTGTGATCCAAAATATCGCGCAATCCCGAAGGATGCCCACTCATTTCCAGAGCAACATCGAAGCCCTCTTTCATTCCTAACGCTTTTACTACATCGGCGAGAGTCTCGCGCCCTACATCCACCGTACGAGTCGCTCCTAGCTTTCGCGCAAGATCCAAGCGCCATGGATTTACATCAGTAACTACTACGTGACGTGCCCCTGCAAATCGACAAATCGCGGCCGCCATGCAACCAATCGGCCCAGCACCCGTGATCAAAACGTCCTCCGCTACCAAGTCCCACGATAACGCTGTATGCACCGCATTTCCTAATGGATCAAATAACGAAACCACATCCTCAGAAATCCCATCGGGAATCTTGTAAACATTGCGAGCAGGAATCGATAAATACTCCGCAAAAGCACCTGGGCGATTGACTCCTACGCCCTGCGTGTGCGGGCAGAGATGCTGGCGCCCCGCCAGACAATTGCGACACCTGCCGCAAACAATATGCCCCTCCCCAGAAACCAAATCGCCCACCTGCAAATCCGTCACTCCGGCACCCACCGCCTCCACCACACCACAAAATTCATGCCCTACATGCATCGGCACAGGAATGGTTCGCTGCGCCCATGCGTCCCATTTGTAAATGTGCACATCCGTGCCACAGATGGATGTCTTGCGAATCCGAATCAACGCATCCATCGGCCCAACTTCAGGTTCAGGAACGTCTTGCAACCACAGTCCAGGTTGAGCTTTCGCTTTCACAAGTGCTTTCATTTTTATTACAGAATTTGTACGACCATCTCTGCTCCCTGCGAATTTGCAAGCGAAATATCCCACCGTGCAAACATCTTGGCATTTTCCGCATCGGTGTTTATCTTCTCCCCACACACATTCCTGCACTATGTCTCTACTGATCGACCCTACAACCATTCCCGAAGAAGGAGTATCACGCAGCGGAACCCTGCCCGCTGAGATTTTTGACTTCCCCGCCCACGATGATGCCAAACCCGTTAGCCCGCTACGCTATGACATCTTGGTACAACGTTTCGGTAGCGAGCTACTTCTTACCGGAGAACTTTCCGCCACCTTTGAGCTGACCTGCGTGATTACCATGCAGCGATTCACGCAAACCATCCGACTCGATCACGTCGCCATCGCCATCGAATTAGAAAATGAACTGCCCTTGGACATAGCAGACGAGCTGCGAGAAGAAATCGTCATCGAAATGCCACATGACCCCCGCTGCGACCAAGGAGACGTGCCGATGGTGTGCGAAAATAATTCTTTGAATTTTCTTCTGGACAAGAACCCCGAAAATGATCCACATTCGCCGCCCCCGACTGCCGGGGACAACCGCTGGGAGGCACTCGATGCCCTCCAACAACGCAACGACAACATCTAACACACCTCACCGTCATGGCCGTACCAAAACGCCGTCAATCAAAAAGCCGCCAAAAAATGCGCCGCGGAGCCAAACGCTGGCAAGCTCCGATCTTGAACAAGTGCCCAGAATGTGGCAGCACTGTTCTTTCACACATCGCTTGCCCAAGCTGTGGCTACTACAAAGGCCGCAAAGTGCTTGTCGTCAACGACATGTGATTTCGCAGGGTGGTTCGCCATCCTTCCCACAGATTTCCTTTCACAGGTTCATCTCAATAACCACCACACCCTCGGGTGCGGTGGTTTCTTTGCGGAATCATGGCAATGACCTGAGAATCCCCAACAAATGGCATTTTTAAGAGGAAAATGCCACTCCCGAAACTTGGAGTGCCTCTTTCCCGACGGAAAATGCCACTCCTAAAACTTGGAACACCTCTTTCCCGACGGAAAATGGCACTCCCGAAACTTGGATCGTCTATTTCCCGACGGAAAATGGCACTCCCGAAACTTGGATCGTCTCTTTCCCGACGGAAAATGGCACTCCCAAAACTTGGAGTGCCTCTTTCCCGACGGAAAATGGCACTCCTAAAACTTGGATCGTCTCTTTCCCGACGGAAAATGGCACTCCTAAAACTTGGATCGTCTCTTTCCC
>JAIYDP010000222.1 GCA_027487435.1 Verrucomicrobiaceae bacterium
AACGTACCCCCCCCTTGTCGCCCCCTCACGCTGACAGAATGCAAACCGGCACAATACGAAAATGGCACGTCACGGAGGTTACCCCCCCCCAAAAAAAATAATTAACAGACGCTCTAACAAACGCAGGGCGCCAAAGTCTCTGCGGGCGACGCGCTGTGCGACGTCGAGACGGACAAGGCGTCCGTCCTGTGGGAGGCCGTCGATGGCGGCGTCGTCGCCAAAATCCTCATCCCGGACGGTACTTCTGACGTCCCCGTTGGGAAGGTACCCCCCCTCTCCCCCTTCCCTTTTGTTAAATGGCGTCTGTTTGTTAACACTGTCGGCAGGTTGCGCTGGTGATTGTTGACAACGCCGCTGACGTCGCTGCCTTCGCATCATTTAGCCCCTCCCCCCCCGGGGCAGCTGCACCCGCGCAGCAGATGGTGGCGGCACAACCCCCCCCCCCGATAGCAGCGGCTCCCATCGCCTCCGCTCCTGTCGCAACTAAAAAGGCCTCGCCAGTGGGAAGTCAAAATTCAAAACAGCCCTCCGACCCGCGACGTGACGCGCGCCGCACGTTTGTTGACGTGCCGGTGGGGGAGGGGGTGGGTGGAATCGTCGCATTGAAGCAGAGCGTCGCGGGGGCGTATTTCAGCGCGCAAGTGGACGTCACGACCATAATGAACGCAGTAGCGGGTACTTTTAACTTCTCCCTGCGTAGAAACCACCCCCCTTCAACGACGAAGCACCCCCCCCCCTTTGCTGAACGATGCTGTAGGGAAGGATGTACCTGTGGGGGTAGTGGGGGCTTACTTCGCCCTTCGGATCGTCCCGTCCGACGGCGACCTCATCGTCGTTGGCGCGAAGGGTCGCCGACTTGTGGCGGGCGCAAGCCGCATGACCATTGACGCGTTGTCAAAAGAAATCGAAGTCAGGCCCATCAGAAAAAAGTAACCCCACCCTCCAGGCGGCGAAACCAACGGACGCTCCTTCGCGAGGACTGGCCATGTGAGCCCCCCTTCGCTTCGCTTCGCCTGACGCCTCAGCGCCCTCGCTGATGACCCCGCGCAGCTCCACAAGTTCGAAATCGTCCCCCCCGGTTGCGCGTAGGCCTTGAACCCTCTGTTTTTTAACCTTTTAAGTTGCGTCCTCTCGTCGGCAGAGCCGCGCCTCAGCGTCGTCGCGGGGCAGACTTTTTCAGCCGCGCTGACCGCGTCTTTTAGCGTTTCTTTTAACTTGGGCGTCGTCCAAGAGGAGGTTGCGGCGGAAGCGTTCGGGCGGTTGGGGGCGGCGCTGAGGGACCCCCTCGCGGCAATCGTGGGGTGACTTGTTTGTGTTTGAATTTGAATGTTAAAGAACCATCCTTAAGTCGCAGTCTTTAAGCAACGCGGCACAGTCCCGCCCCCACCCCCTCCAATCATCTAATTTGTGTTTCTTTACAAACCGCTCGCCCCCAAGGGCCTACAAGTACAAACCTCATCGACCCGACGTGACGGGGAAGTAGACCCCCTCCGCCGTCCGCCAGAGCGCGTCCTCGTCGGCCCCCGCCGCCGCAAACGCCTCGAGCTGGCCCATGATCGGGCAGTTCCCGCCGCAGTTGCCGTGGTCAAACCGATTTCGGCTCGTGACTTTTAAAAACGCCCTCGTGTCGACGTGGCGAAACCGCACAGGCTCGTCGCGCCGCCACGTCGAGCCGCTGGCGACTTCGACGACCCAGAAGTCGCCTGTGTCGCCTTCGCCGTTTTCGCCGAATCCGGTGACTTCTTGGTTCTTTGAGAGTGGGGACTGGAACAAATGGGTGTGGAGGTTCTTGCCCGTCGCGCTGTGGGTGAGGCGGATTTTGGCGCCTGAGCGCAAGGGACTGCCTTGCTTGCACGATTCACCGGGAACTGGGCGGATCGACCAGAGGCTGTTGGGATCGTCCATGTGCTCCATGGCGGTCACGGACTGCTGGCCACTGCCAGTGCCCCAGTTAATGGAGTGGGAGTGTAATCTGAATCCTGTCGACACATGTTGCAGCTTGATGAGGCTCCCACAAGTCACGGGCCCGAAGTCTAAGGGCTTAGCGGATAAAAAGACTCAGCACCAGTGGAGAATCGGTCGTCCATGGCAAGAGCAGACGCCATGACAAACAAAAGAAAACGGGACATCGCGAGGACTCTAAACAGCGAAAACCCACAATAATTATTTGATGTCATTTTAGATGTCAGGACTTATTGGGTCATTTCTTCAATCATCTTTTTGGAGACTTACGTTTAAATACTGACCTACTTTATTGGGCAAGAACAAGAAACAACCGGACTGAGTGAAAACGCGAAGTTCGAGGAGAATTTTCAGTGGAGTTGCGACTGCTTATCTTTTTTCTCTCGAATTGCAATTAAAGACAGAAAAATTTGAATTCAGTTTCACACTGACAACCGCAACCACAAATTCAAATACTGCGTATCAATATAAATACGTGTCCCCACCACCTTTTCCTGTCCTGCATTCATGGTGAGTCTTCGGGTTCGATCCAATGTGCATTCCATCAAGATGAAACTTGAGTTCTGACACCTCTTGTCTGAACTTCGTTGATTATAAGCTCTTTCTGATTCATGTCTCAATCCATGCCCATGCAATCGCGTCGTCTCACTTTTGCCCAGATTAGCCTGTAGCGTCGCTCTTTCATCAGACGCTTCGCTGCCTTGTGAGTTTTCCGTCAGTTTCTCTCCCCATTCTTTGCATGATGAGAAACTCAGCTTGTCTCGTACATTCGCAGTGCACTCCGAGAGCTCCCCTTGCGCAAAGGGTTGAGCTGATGCCGACCATTTTCCTTGGATGTCTGATTTAAACAATTCGCCACTTCCCTTCAAGTCCTGTTTTCTCATTATCGCAGCGCTTAAGGTCGAACCTGTGAATCCTCGGTCACGCTACCTGTGAGAACCCCCCTCTGCCCCCTCCCACACCATTGTGATGAAACTCTTCTGTCCAGTTCTGCTACTGAACTCTGTGAAGATATTTGTGACACCTGACCCTCTCTCGTCTCCTCCACCCCTGCCATCCTCTCGTCTCACCCACAAGGTCAATGCGTACGCATCCCCTCAGTCCCCTCTTGCTCCTTTGTGATGAAAACCTGGAGACCTGAACCGATTATTGTTGGGGACCCTTGCGGATCTGATCATTCCTCCTCATTTCCCTCCCGTTCGCTTCCTCTCCTCATCTCTCAGCGCCGCCATTGCAGCCCTCCGTCTTTGCCCAAGGTACTTTTTTCTTCTGTTCCTTTTTCTTCTTGGGACGATGATGATCACTCACTTACCTACATTAATTGATCTCCGTGATAATACCCTATCACTCCACGCTGAGACTTGATAAAAGATCGACGTTACCCGTCGCCTCTGGCGTCTAACTCGCTCAGCCCATGAGCAACCCGTCCCTTCCCGCACCGTCATGGTGAGTGTCACCCCTCCCCTCTTCCAATCCTCGAAATGATGAGAAAACTTCTTTCCCCGTATTAGCGACAGTGATTTGAACTTTGGCGTGTTCCCTATGCCAGTGGAATATACGCAGACTGATCCCTTGCTTTTATTTTCGACCTTCCCGCGGTGTCATCTTCTCATCCGCTAGGGTGCCTTACGTCTGTCGATGCGTTGTTGCAGCTTAGTAAATTTCTGCCTCTGATACAAGTTTCACAAACCTTCACAGTCCTACCGCAGCCGCCCCTCGGCGCCACAGTCAGTGGCTAACGACTGCACGATCGCGAAATATCACTTCGTGCACGGGTGACTCGATGGGATGGTGCTCACTTGTGCAATCGGCAGCGTATTAAAATTGATGCGTGCATGAGGCGAATGTCTGTGGAGGCTGTGGTCCTCACAGCCCTGTCCATGGCCTTCGCTACCAGCACCATCGACACCTGCCGTACTTCCTCTTCTTCTTCTCCATGACGCTGCAGTTCAGTCTGGAGGAGGCGTGCTCATTCTTGGCAGTGGCGGCCTCATCGGCTCTCACCTCAAGCAGGCCCTCCATGCAGCATCCGTCCCCGTGTTTGAAGTCCGCAACAGGCGGCACATCGACCTGCGGCTCCAAGGCGCCCTCTCACCCTTTGAGTACCCACGCCACCCCAAGCAGCTCTCTAACGCTCGAAGCAATTCCTCCATCTGTCTCGTCTACTTCCTCGCCTGTGAGGTTGGCGGCAGCAAGTTCATTGACAACGACGCAAACGCCGTCCAGCTCGCCATTCTCGACAGCAACGTCGACATGTACCGCGTCGTCTTTCCGTGGCTCTTCCACCGCAACGTCCCGTTCATCTTCTCCAGCTCCTACGTCCAATCCACAGTCCATCCCCCCCCCTCAGCTCGACCCCCTCATCCTGCAGGACAATCCCTACGGCTCCGTCAAGCGCATCGGCGAGCAATGGGTTCGCCTCTCCCCCATCGGCCGCGTTGTCCGCCTCTGGAACGTCTACGGCATGGAGGCCGTTGGCCTGCGCAGCCACGTCCTCAGCGACTGGCTCACGTCGTGCCTCTCATCCGGTGCTGTCCAGTCCCAGACCAACGGCAAGGAGATTCGACAAGTACTCTTCAGCTCGGGGTGGGCCTGACGAAGGCAGTTCACGTACGTCAAGGATGTCGCGGCGGCGCTCGTCGCCATGTTGAGAAATTTTGATGCCGTCGGCAAAGTGACGGACGTGTCATCCGGTGCGTGGGTTCCGATGCGGGTGCTTGCGGAGGACATGACGGCAGCTCTCGGAGAGATGGGTGTGCATTGCAGGATCGTTTTTTCGGATGTGGCGGTGAGTTTGAAAGGTAACGGCGTAACGACGTCAGGCGCACGCGCGCGATGCTTTGGAGCCGTTTCATGTTGGGGTGATCAATGCCGTATGGGCCCCGAAGTACGCATTGAGGGACGGAATCAAAGACATGGTGAGCGTCGTGAGAAGTCGTGTCGTGCGGAAGGACGAGCTGTGACCTGCGGGTCGGCTCGTTTTACTCATTTTGATGATAATTAAGCTCTGAGTGTGTAGAGGCAGTGATCATGTACATAGAAAGACAATGACGCTTGCATTGCCGTGCGTATGTGCTCAAATTTCCAATGTAAATACTTGTTATGACGAAATGGCGACAAGGTCAGCGGTGACATTCTCCTCCTGACACGGCCAGGGACAGGCACGAATTCAGCGTCACGGACGTAGACGACTTAAACGTCTACAACGATTGGTTCACTCGCTACGCGCAAGAGGAGGTGCGGAGAAAGAGAAAGTTTGAAGAATTTCCAAAGCCTGTGAAGGGCGAGATCTCGGAAAAGTTCAAGACCCTCGTGCGCAAGGGCATTCCACACGTCCTCCGCCCCGAAGTTCGCCCGTGTTGTTGTGGCCTGCTGCTGACGAAATCAGATATGGTGCGTCATGGCGCGTGTGGAGGAGCGACAGGGCGACAACCCAAAGTACTTTGGCAACCTCCTGTCCGGCAGCTTCCCCCACCGCGAGAACGCCCTCGAGCAGATCGACATGGACATCCCCAGGACGTTCCCAGACCACCCCAAGTTCGCTTCCACAGACGCCCCCTACATTTCCAAACTTCGCAACGTCTTGCGCGCATTCGCCTGCCAGTACCCCCTCCCTCCCCCCCCCCCTCCCAACACGCCGCAGCAACCCCGAGGTCGGCTACTGCCAAGGCCTCAACTTCATCGTCGCCTTCCTCCTCCTCTGCGGCCTCGACGAGCAGAGCGCCTTTTGGCTCCTCTGCCACCTCGTCGAAAACATCCTCCCCCGCGGCTATTTCACGGAGACCCTCTCCGCCTGCCATGCCGACCAGAGAGTCTTCACCGTTCGTGTGGGGGGGGGGGGTGCTGACCGCACAGGACCTTGTCAAAGAGCGGCTGCCGCGGCTGAGCGAGCACTTCCACGCGCACGGCGTGACGCTCGACGCCGTGTGCGTGCAGTGGTTCCTCTGCTTGTTCACAAAGACCCTCCCGTCAGAGGTGGGGGGGGAGAGGGGGGGGGGTTGACGTGCGTAGACTGTGTTCCGGGTGTGGGACTCCCTGCTTGCGGAGGGGTCTAAGGTCCTTTTCCGCGTAGCCCTCGCCGTGCTGATGCAGTCGGAGGCGGCGCTGTTGGACAAGGCGGACGTCGGGGAGTTGTGCCACGAGATCCAGCGCTGCGGCAAGAGGTTCTACGACGCCGATTCGCTCCTCAAGGTGAGCCCCTGCGGTTCCCTTCGATTCCTCACGGCGCGCCGCAGACGGCCTTCGACATCGGCAGCTTCCCCAAGGCGAGGATTCAAGAGCTCCGCGACCTGCACTTGCAGAAGGTGAGGTTGGCAGCTTGTGGGTGGGTTGATGGGATTTTGATGTGATGCGGCGATTTATTCGCCGCGCGCTGACACCCGCAGCTGCGGCAGGAGAGGAAGGCGTCGCAGGACCGGCGCGCCGCGGCTGCGTCGTCGTCCCCACGCACGCCGACTTGACGAAGGCGTCGCCCTTCGTGCGCGTCCAATGCGTGGACGAGCTGTACAATAGAGGTCTATCAGTGTGTGACATCCGGGACTGCGCGTGCCCGCCATTGAACAGAAGGGCTACTCTAAAAAATATCTGTTAGTTAGCCTCATGGACTCGATCGAACAATTCCGCTTCAGGAAGCGCCCCCATGAACGCGACGAGACTCCAAAAGCCTCAAAGCCGCGCCCCGACGATATCACCCCCGCCGCAACCCCTCCAGCGCCTCGCCAAGACGCTGCCGCCATCCCGCCCTTCACGTCCCCCGACACGCCATGGCGGGAAAGGTTCGCCGCATGCTGCACCCCCTGCGCCGACGCGCGTGCGCCATGCGCCCACACGGTCGAGGCCCCCTTGCGCCTCCTCTTCATCGGCCACAACCCCAGCGACCACGCGTGGGCGTCGGGTTTTTTCTACAGCAACCCCTCCAACCGCTTCTACCCCCTCCTCCGCGACGCCGCCATCATCCCCCGAGACTGGGGCGCCGCGCAAAACCCCCCCATGGCCCTTGAGGTGGGCACCGGCTTCCCCGGGGGCGTATGGGGGGCGGCGCCTTTTTTAAACCCCCCCCCCCCCCCCCAGACATCGGGCTTGTACCCGGAAATGACGCCAATGCGTTTGACCGCGTGACAATGCTCCGCTGGCGCGACGGCCTTTTCCAACGGCTGCGCGCGCACGTTGCGCGCGTGCAGGCGCACTTTCCTCTGCTCGTTAACAAGTTTGGGGTCTTATTTTTTAACCCCGCAAAGTCTTTTGACGACGCGGCGCCGCGGGTTGTTGCGTTCACGGGTAAAAGACAATTCTGCGAGCTGTTTGAGCCGCCCCTCAAGGCCGTGCGCCGTCCCATGTCAAACCCTTTGACGTTGACAGGTCGATGACGGCCCCGCGTCAAAAATGCCCCCCGGGTGGCCCTTCGGCGCGTCCACAACCGTCTTCGTCCTCCCAAGCTCAAGGTCTCAAATTTCCAGCCTTTTGTTCATTACCGTCCCTCCTATTGAACAAAAAAGTATCAATTTTTTATATTATTCCTCCTGCTGTATTCGTCCCCCCCCCCCCCTCTTGACCCTGCAGCGGCCGCGCCGCGATGACAAACGAGCGCAGGGCGGCGCCTTACGTCGCCCTGGGGAAAATTTTCAACCGACTGCCGTGGCCGGTCATTTAGCGCGCGGGGGGGAGAGGGGGGGGGCTGGAATTTCTTTCGGATCGGGCGGCGTGTCCCGAATAAATTAAAAGCGAGTTTCCATAGATTTATTTTCGAAAAGGCTTAAATTGTCTATTCGGTACAAATACAGACCCTCCCCCCTTCTCCACCAGCGCGCTCATAGGCCCCCCTTGCGGCGCATCACCCCGACCGCAAGCGCGTTGCGAAGCGCCGCGCCCAAAACCGTCGCGACAGCGCGCACCCCCTCGACGTCGGGGTCCGAAAACGCCCCAGCGCCGCGCGCAAAATAAATCATCCCGACCACAAAACCAGACCCCCCCATGACGGGCGAACAAACCACAAACGGCAGCGCGCGCGCGGCGCGAACAGTCACGACCTCATCCTCGTCGCGCTCCCCCGCGGTAACAACCGTCTCGCCTGTTAGCGCGACGTCGGCGGCGATGCCGGCGAGGGACTTAATTTTGACGCCGTCGCGGGGGGCGTCGCCGCCAAAGCGCGTCCATTGGCGCGCCCCGACGGAGTCGCCCTCTGCGACGTAGAGGTGCGAAAGGTCGTGTGGTACAATTGACTTTGAGGTGGAGAGGACCTCTGCGGCGAGGGAAAGGAGGTCAAGCTCGCAGAGGACGCGCGAGGACCACTCGAGGACGGCGCCAAGAGCCGCTTTGCTGGGGGGGGGTGAGTATGGGGAGGGGGGGGTAGGGGGGGAGTGTGAGTGGAGAAGGGGGGGGACCCGCTGGAAATTTGGGCGAAAATGCGCGCGTTGTGGAGAGCGGCGGCCATTTGGAGGCAAAAGGTTTCTAAAAATAGAACATCGTCGTCGTCGAAGCGGCCGGTGATTTTGTTGATGACCTTGACAGCTGTCAGCGCGACTGACGGACAGAAGAAAATGTATTTATAGACAATCGGCTGAGGGGGTGGCGCCTAAATAAACCTGCTCTATTTTTTCTTCTTTAAATAAACAACAGAAATAAAAAAGATTTTTATAAAATATCCCCACCTGAAGGACGGCGACGACCCCTCCCTTATCCAACTTAACGGGCGCCACCATCATGCAATTTAAATTTCCGACCCCCCCCAGCTCCGGCGGCAGGTCATGGCGCGCGCTCAGCCTCCTCTCCCCCCCCACCGCCGCGCCGTCGGCAAGAACAATCGCCCCCTCCGTCGCCGCCACCGCTCCCACCACCCCCACGCCAAACCCCACCCGCAGCCCATCATCCGCGCGCCGCCCCCACGCGCGTGTGAACACTTCCCGGGTGTCCCTGTTAACCAAAAATACTCGCGCGTATTTAGCTTTAAATGCGTCGCAAGCTGTCTTACCCTGAAATAATCAAACGCATAATTTCTAAAAATAGAACAATGGTGCTTTTGACCACATCATATTCTAAAAAAAAAATCAAAATAGATTCTTAAATAGGGTAGGTCAACAAGAAATATCAGAAATAAAAGAGAGGGGGGGGGGGGTGTCGCACGACGTTGGCGCAGAGCATTTCAATGTCCAGCGACGACCCCAGCGCGCGCAGGTGGAGGTTGAGCTCTCCGTACCTGCCGTCTTAAAATTAACAAATTAGTTAAGGCTGATCGTCGCTATCCCCCCCCCCCCCCACCTGACGACGTTGGCCAGCCGCTCGACCGACGCCGACGACAGCGTCGCCAGCGCCGATGCGATCGCGACGTCGACCTCGTCCAGCGCGAAATCCAGCACGTCGTCGCTGGTGTCG